>CAMVBS010000024.1 GCA_947165785.1 uncultured Clostridia bacterium
ACGAGCGAAGCATCGACTACTTCGATCTTGTAGACTTCTCTCTTGCCTTCGATATCGCTTACGTCAATGTCCAATGCCCTGATGAGCTTGTCGCCTGCGATACCTACAAAAACAGGCGATTCGCAGGAAGCCTTCGTAACGACCTCGGGCTCATAGCCGAAGACCGCCTTTATGTCACCTGCGACCTTTGCCGCGATCTTTCTAACGCCGCTCGGCGTGTCAGAACCGCATACGATCGCCAGTTCTTTGTCTTTTATCTTCGTGGAAGTGATCTTAAAATCCATAAATTTTTCCTCTCCGGTATAACTTCCATACAAGTATACAACACTGAACAGACCCTGTCTGTCCAAAGTTCATACAACTATTTTATTCAATATCACAACAGACCTCTATGGTCTTGAAACCGTATTTCTTCAGTGCTTTGACGTGAGAGTGTCCGATCCTCTCGCCGGCAATGACGATCGGCACAGCAGGCGGGCATGATGTCTTCACGAATCCCGCAACGCGACCCACGGCATCATCGACGTTTATGACCTCGGTACGGGCAAAGACTGCGTCCCTTATGCCGATCACTTTCTCCGGAGAAGGAACCTTAAGGATCTCCGCATCGATCGGATCTTTCTTCTCTACGGAACGAAGCGCACTTTGGAGGATGTCGATATCTTCTTTTCTGTTCTCTCTCGAAAACATCAGCGTAACGTAGTTTTCGTCGCTGAATTCAGGCTCGATGTTAAAACTTCTCAGGATGTCAGCAAGTTCATCACCTGTATAACCGAATGAGTTCGGGCAGAAAGTTATCTTGAGAGGCTCGGAACCGCATGTATCTATCGGAGAACCGGAGGTCACTTTTTCGAGAATAAAAGAAAGCTCATGAAGATCCGAACGAAGCGACGGATCAGACATATACTTATTGCAGCGGTCAAGAGATGCAAGTATAAGCCAGGAAGGGCTCGTTGACGCGAACAGATCCATCTCGCGCCTTACATCATTGCCGTTAAGGTCAAAACTTACGTGAAGATACGCTCCCCCCGTAAGGACAGGCAAAGTCTTATGCGCGCTGTCACAGCAGATGTCGGCTCCCAGGTCCATCGGGTGAAGATCGAAGAACTTAAGATATGCACCGTGGGCATTATCCACGGCAAGCAGACACCCGTGATCGTGGCATACCGAAGCTATCGATGAGATATCGCTGAGATTACCCAGATAGTCAGGAGAAGTTATGTAAACACAGCATGGATCTTCCCTTCCGAGGATATCGTCCAATACTGAGATATCGACTGACGAGGATAGAAGTCCGCCGTCCTCCGGAAGCCAGATCACATCAAGATCCAGGAGGGCACATGCGGTGATAAAAGTGCGATGGCAGTTACGGGCAGCGATAACAGTCCTTTTGCCCGTGCGCCTTAAAAGAAGTGACATCATCGCGCGGATACAAAGCGATGAGCCTTCTGCAGAATAGTATGTGGGACATCCGAAGATCCCGGATGCGTTTTGCTCGCTAAGTGAGATGAGGTCGTCAGTTCCCTTGACCTCGGTTATGTCATACCTTGATATATCGTCCGCACCCTTATGCCCCGGCATGTGGAGCCTGACGGGGTTACTTCCGACATATCTTTCGACAAAATCACTTATCGGTGTTTCCATCTTGGTTGAACTCTCGATCTATTGCGACCATGATCGCGCATTCCATACGCTTCTTGAAAAGCTCACAGCCGTATTTGTAGACGCCCCTTACGGAACCTGTTGCGTGATAAGCATTCGCAGCACATCCGCCTGAACAGTAAAGACGTGCCCAGCAGTCCTTGCACTCTTCTCTTGCATAGACATTGCAGTTGAAGAAATCCTCGCGGACAGCCGTGTTCTTGACGCCGTCCCAGATATTGCCGAGGAGGAACTTCTCGTCACCGACAAACTGATGGCACGGATAAAGGTCACCCCATGGAGTAACGGCCATGTATTCCGTTCCCGAACCGCAGCCCGAGATACGCTTATAGATGCATGGTCCGCCCTTAAGGTCGATCATGTAGTGATAGAAGGTAAAAGGCTTGCCCTCACGGTCACGCTCGATCATGAGCTTGGCAAGGTCCTCATATTGCTTAAGTACGATAGGAAGGTCTTCTTCCGTAAGTCTTGCAGGATCGTTCTCGCCGCAGACTACAGGCTCCATGGAAAGTTCAGTAAATCCGAGGTCGAGCATCGTCTTTATGTCTTCGAGGAAATCAGGATTACGATGTGTAAAAGTTCCTCTCATATAGTAGTTCTTGCCGCCTCTTGCCTTGACGAGTTCCTGGAACTTCGGAACGATCTTCTCCCAGCTGCCGTTACCTGCGTAATCGACTCTGTAGCGGTCGTGGATCTCCTTACGTCCGTCAAGAGATAAAACGACGTTGCTCATCTCGCGGTTGGCAAAATCGATGACGTCATCGTCGATGAGCATTCCGTTGGTTGTAAGAGTAAATCTGAAGTTCTTGCCTGCCTGTTTCTCGACGGAACGAGCATACTCGACGAGCTGCTTTACTACGTCGAAGTTCATCAAAGGCTCGCCTCCGAAGAAGTCCACCTCGAGGTTATGACGTGAACCCGAGTTCTCGATAAGGAAATCAAGAGCTCTCTTTCCCACCTCGAAGCTCATTACGGCACGCTCGCCGTGATACTTGCCCTGCGATGCAAAGCAGTATTCGCAGTTAAGGTTACATGTATGAGCGATATGAAGGCACAGGGCCTTAACGACACCGTTTGTCTTGGCCTTGAGCTCGCCTGCCTTATCTTCATATGTGTCCTCGGTGAAGAGCTGCCCGTTCTCCTTAAGCGCGCAGACATCGTCATAGATGCCGTCGATCTCTTCCCTTCCGATATCAGGGTATCTGGATGCGAGCTCATCTACGAGCTCTTCCCTTCCTGTCGACTCGAATCCGCCGATGAGATCATATGTAACGTCATCTACCACATGAACGCCGCCCGAGCAGATGTCGAGCACGATATTGTAACCATTGAGCTTATACTGATGGATCATAATTCTCCTTGAAACCGTCGTAACTTCCGATTAAAAAACAAACCGCTCCCAAAAGAAGCGGTTGCCGTTAAATACATTTCCTGACAAGTTATTACTTGTTCTTGTTCTCGCACTGCTGATTTGCGATACCGCAGCTTGTCTTACAAGCAGACTGGCATGATGTCTGGCACTCGCCGCATCCGCCCTTCTTAGCGCTCTCGCAAAGGTTACGTGTGCTAACTGTCTTGATGTGCTCCATGACCTTCACCTCTCTGATACTAATAAAATACAAGCAACTTTAACATTTATTAATGTCGCTGTCAATATAATAAGCGCTTCACGGCCACTTTGCAAGCCTGTTTATTATTCTCGAAAAAGCCCTGTTTTCAGGCATTCGCGCATTATTTTCAGAAAATTTTACTTCGTGAAACGTTTCGTCTGTTGTCATATCGAAAACATCAATATATAATTCACTTGCTAAAAATATATGAGTTTGTGCCGAATAATTTAAGAGAGGAATCAGGTTTTAGATGAGGTTATCTTTAAGAAACCGACTTAAGACCGTGTGTGCACTGACCACGGTTTTGGTCATTGTACTATCACTGTTTAACGGAGGTGCGAACTTAAGAGCAGCAGACAATGCTTTCCAGAACATCGCCAACCTCACCGTTTCAGAACTTAAGAACGGAAGTATAGATCTTCTTAATAACCCCAATGAGACAGTCACATACGGTGACACTCTTGAGGTATTGATGAGCTGGACGATCGATGACACGACAACTGTCGTACAGGATCAGCCTTATACATATCAACTTCCGAATAATATCACATTCAATCATTCAGACGGACTTCTTAAGAATGATAGTGGTAAGGTCCTGGGAAATTTTGACATCACTGACAATGTCATAACGGTCACATATACCGACAGTAGTTTCTGTAGCGGCGGAGACACCAATCGTGTCGGTCAGCTCAGGTTCGATGGCAAGATCGTAAAAGACAACAATAACGGTTCTGCCGAAGGCGACCTTAAGCTTATCTTCCCGCAGGCCAAGGAGATCACTCTTCACATGAAGAAGCCTCCTGTTGAATCCAAGGTCTCCGTTACAAAGAAGTTCGTTGACACATCGACATCACATGTCTATGACTGCATCATCTCTTTCACTTCACAAGGTTCCAACACCAACGTAAAGATCGCTGATGAGATGTGGCCCGGCATGTATCTTTACGGATCTCCTAAGTATTACACTGATGAGGCCTGCACCAATGAGATCCCGGCTTCACGTCTTACCGATTCGACTCCGGCTCCCGCTGAAGATGTCCGAACGATAGACTCCGTCATCGATGCGATGGCTCCCGGCGAGACGCTTTACCTTAAGTATCAGGTCAAGGTTTTCGATGAGATGTATTATCCGACTCAGGCAGCTCAGAAGGTAGATCATCTTACGAATTACTATCCTTATACATTCCAGGGAAATGTACCTAACAGAGTAACTGTTACAAGTACGGAAGACACAAACGGTCAGACGGTATGGGCCGACATAAGGACATACAGAGCTTACTTCGGTAAGTGGGGACATGAACCTCTGAACGATTTCAAGCACGGTCTTACGGGATGGCAGTTCGGCATCTACAGCATCAAGGATTACGGTTTTACCGAAGGTTATATCCTCGATACTCTCCCTGATGCTTCATCACTCGTTGAGGATTCCGTAACAGTAAAGGCAGGCGGCAGCGTCATGGCTGGTGCTGTATCGATCTCTTATTCTCAGGATCCGAATTCAGGTGCCACGATCGTTAAGTTCGAGTTCTCCAAAGAGCTCATGACCTATCTCGATTCTTCCTATGATGCCGAGGCATGGATCAGCTATCAGGTAAAGGTCGATAAACAGGATAAAGTGACAGACAGGCTCTATAACAGAGCACAGATCTTCTATAACGGCGTATCCGCTGCAAAGACAGGTGCCGACATCAACTACACCAAGCCTGACGAACTTACAAAGGGCGGAACATATACACCTGCTACCGCACCTAATGCCAACTATGAGATCAATGTTAACCCTGCAGCTCTCGACCTGGCATCCGGAACTGACGAACTTAAGCTCGTTGATACATTAAGTTCTTCATATGATCTTGTCGTATCGACAGTAAAGATCAACGGTAATACTCCGTCATCTTCCGAATTCTCATACGATGACGAGACAAGAACGATGACATTTAACCTCAAGGACAGCACGGCTTATGTCATCACCTATAGCGCCGCAGTAAACCTCGTTCCGGGCTCCAAGCTCGATGACAGCAACAGCGGCAACACGGCAATGCTCTACGCAGACGAGACTCTTCTTAAGGGTGTCGAAGCCAAGTTCAAATGTGATGTATATCAAAGCGCAGGTTCTTCTTCATCTGAAAATTCGTGCGTGATCAACCTCACAAAGCACGAGAAGGATGACAAGAGCAAGACCTTGGAAGGGGCCGAGTTCAGCCTTACTCCGATGAAGCTCTCCGAAGGCACGGTTACTTCTGCAGGAAAAGCCGATACGGCGACGACGGATGCCAACGGTACCTTGAGCTTCGGCGGTCTTACCAGAGGAACAGTCTACATGCTCAAGGAAGTATCTGCTCCTTCAGGATATGCGGCAGACAGTAAGCCTTACTTCTATGTTTTCGAGACGGCATCGAAAGCAGCTCCGACGAGCGTCACATACGACGGAGCAAGCTACAGTGTTACGGTCGTAAGCTCGACGAAGATCAGTACGAACACTTACTTTTCAAATGAGAAGGCCGTTCCTACTACTCCTCCGACGGATACGCCTACACCTGCACCTTCGACAACAACTCCTACGCCTGTAACGACTACAAGTCCTATCGATACCAATGAAGGCGGCAGCGGTACGGGAACAGATGATGAGGGAAAGAACAGGACAACACCTGTTTCGGATCCAGCAACGGTTCAGTCTCCGTCGGCAGTTCCTACTCCGACCGCAACACCGACACCTTCTGCAAACAGCGGAAGCACGACAAAGACAGGTGAAGCAGTTACACTTTACGCACCACTGGCTGTGCTGTTCTTTACTGTTTCATCGCTCCTTGCACTGGTCGCATTAAACAAGAGGCAAATTGACTGATAAAGTCATTTACCATACCCGCAATTGATAAAGGGAGTTCGTTTCAGCATTGAAGCGGACTCCCTTTTCCAATCTCATTTTCTTCAGAATATCGCTCTCATCTGATACCAGACGGCACCGCCGTGAACGGAAGACGAGACACCTTCATTTATGAATCCGAACCTCTCATAGTAAGAGATCAGTTCCTTCTTGCACGTAAGGACCGCGCCTTTAAGCCCGAGGCTTCTTGCATACTCGAGAAAGCTCGTCATGGCAAGAGACGCAACACCCATCCTCTGATATGAAGGGTGCGTCTCGACTCCGAAGATCATCTGCCAGCTGCCGAGTGCATCGTGACAGGAAACATCATGATACATGTGATCTTCAAGATCTTTTTCCACGGTAACCGGACCGTTTACGACGCTTATGATCTCACCGTCCGATACCACCAGAGTAAAGTGCTCCGGATAAGTTCTTATGCGTTCGATGATGTCTTTGGGAGAAGCTGCTTCAGCTTCAGGGAAACATATCCCCTCGAGCCTTGCTATATCCTCACCGTCATAAGCCGTCGCATGTCTTACGATAAAGCGGTCAGTTGTTGTCATAGATATCCTCAGTGAACGTAAGGCTTCCCCTGTAACCTGCATATGTTCGGTTGAAGATAAGTCTCTCACTCATAGGGAAGGCACCGAGTATGAACTGGATATCTTTCTCGATAGCGATCTCGCGTTCGTTACTGCTTCCGATGAGAAGCGTGATCTCTTCCTCTTCTTCGCGTATCGCCTTGTTGATCTCGAACTGATCGGTCAGGAACAATACCTTAGGCGGACGTGCATATTCGAGGTCCTCGATCTGTTTGATGATACGCTCCTTATCTTCAGGTCTGAATATTGGTTCGGAAACGATGACGAGCACAGGTGTGAAGCTGTAGTCGTTTGCAAGATATCTCGTAAATCCCACTGCGTTATTTGCATCTGCAACAACGGCAAATCTCTTCCAGCTCAATACTCCGATGGATTGTGCAAGATAGTTATAGACATAGTGTTCTTCGCTCTCGATAACACTCTCAACAAGTTTTGGATCGAGCTTCAATGCTTCAGCTACGCTTCTGACGAACTTGGTCGTGTCTGTTGCACCTACGAATAGTCCCGGGATACGGATGCTCGGAACACCGAACTTCTCTTCGAACTTTTCGGAAGGACCCTTGAAGAGCCACGGGTTAATGATGATATTAAGAGCTGCGCCGGAACATTTACGGATCGTCTCTATTCCCTGTCCTTTTGTAAAGAACGTGTTTACCTTAAGACCCAAACGGCTTAAGATACGGTCGATCTCTTCGAGAGCACCGCTCCAGAACGGATCATGATACGGAACGATACCGAAGATATTGACGAGCTTATCGTCCTTCGGAACATCCTTCTCGATGACCTGATCTATGAACGTATTCCATACTGTCTCATATCCGAGGTTACTGTCACCTGCAAAGCCCGGTGTCTCTATCGGGTATACAGGTACGCCCTTCTCCTGGAACTCTGTCGTGACGCTTACGATATCATCACCGATGATGCCTGCAGTACATCCCGTAAGGACAAAGTACGCATCAGCGTCGATGATGTCTACCGCGCCCTGTATGGTAGTCCTTAACTTATTCAGACCGCCGAATACGACTTCCTTCTCGAGCATGTTACTTGAAGGCAGTGATACGGAACTTACAAAGCAGGAAGACTTGTGTCCTGACTGACCCTGGTCAGCTGCGGTCGTCTGCATGCAGCAGCCGGGACCCGAATGGTAGATCGGGCAAACTTTATCTATCGCACCGAGGACAGAATTAATACCTGCGAGGACGCATCCTCCCTTAGGATTTTCCATTATCTGTGACATATCAGTTTCCTCCCTCGGTTATATACTTGAACGGGTTTTCTTCATACCATGAATCTTTGTAAGGAAGCTTTACATGAGCTGCGAGCTTCTTGTTAAATCCGGGATTTTCGAGCTGATCTGCGATCTTGTTTCCCAGGAACAGAAGTCCGTCGTAACCCATCGTAGGGCGCTTGCCGTCGAGAACGTGAGTCGTCGGAACACCAAGTTTTGCTGCCCACTCCGGAACACCGATAAAAGCATCAGGCTTAAGGCGGTTAACGAGGTTTACCTGTTCGAACGGCTGCATGTTCGCGATATCAACAACGAAGTCCTTGTGGATGTTATTGAGGTACTCGATATCGACCTGAGCATCGTCATCGTAAGTAGGCGTCTCCAATCCGACAAGTTCCATGCCGAAGTCATCTATGAGAGCGGCAGCTGCAAAGGAACGGCCCGTTCCGCCGCAGATGAATACGCGTTTGCCCTGAAGCCTGTCCCTGATCTTCTTGACCAGCGGCTCGATCCTCTCGTGCTCACGGGCGATGATCTCTTCGACTTCCTTTTCCTTGCCGATGACCTTGGCGATGCCTCTGTACCACTTGTCCGTGTTACGTATTCCGATAGGCATTACAGTGTGAGAATAAGGGATATCGTAATCTTCTTCGAGCGTCTTCATGAACTCATCCGCAAAGACCTTACAGATGGATGTGGAAGCCTGCGCCGCAGGGATCTTCTTTATCTTCTCGAGGGAACTGTAGAAAGGGATGTAATTTACCTTCGCTCCGAGAAGGGAGATCATCCTCTCCATCTCTTTTTGATCCGCATAACTTACCGTTGTCGGTGCGAAGAGATTGATGAGTCCCTCTTCCTTCGGAACTTTCTGCTTCTTAAGGATATATTTGTTGATCGAGATGAATGCCGCGTCAAAACCCGATGCGCACACCTTGGACTTAAAGCCCTCGCAGTGGATCGGAACGATTATCTGATCCGGGTACTCGCTTTGAAGATCTGCGCAGATCGCATCTATATCGTCGCCGATGATACCCGATGCACAGGAAGCATAGACGAAGATGAGCTTTGGCGAGTATCTCTCGACAGCTTTTTGAACGGAATCGCGAAGCTTTTTCTCGCCTCCGAAGACTACGCTCTTCTGGTCTATATTCGTTACGATGAGGCGCGGATTCTTGACGTTTCTTACGCCTCTGTGGATCTGACCTACACGGTACATATCCACTGCCATTATCGAGCATCCCACACAACCTTGCGGAGAGTGTGAGATGAATACGGAATCCTCGAGCGACATCAGCGCAGCCATACTGTTGATCTGCTGGCACTGAAGGCCCTGGGCAAAACTCCTGTCCGCCCTCTTAAGACATCCCTTCTTGAAATTCTCGCTGACTTCCTTTCCCGTGGAACCTAAGTCGTTTATCCTGCCGGGCTTGCTCTCCCTGACACCTGAATATGTAACGTTTGCCATAGTCATTCCTTTCACGCTTTTAATGAGCGTTTGTTGTCGATCTTGTCGTAGTATGCGGAGATCTTATCGATCGCCTCGTCAATGTCGCACTCGATATCGAATACCGAGATCGCTTTCTTCTCGAACTGCTTTTGCGCCTGAAAACCTACCTTCTTGCAGACCACGCATCTGCAGTCCGCGATGGCATCGACCTTCGCGCTTACTTCTTCTGATCCTCCGCAGCCGTGTCCGCCACCAGAGCATCCCGAAGAACACTTTGTGTCACACGTATCCTTTTTCTCTTCCTTCTTCTCGAAAACATCCCCCACCGGTCTTTTCTCGTAGAACTCATAGTCCCTGCCCTCTACGAGATAGATCGAGAACTCGGACACTTCTCCGAACTTAAGGTCGGTTCGTTTTCCGTCTGATGAACCTATTGCTATGTAATATGCCATTGCTTTCTCCTTCTTACCTACTATGTAACTAGGATTATACGTAAAAAGAAATATACCAAGTACAACAGGAAAAGTCCATATGCACTCGGTATATTCCCACGTTTTATCAGTTAAATCGGGAAACTGCTATTGTATAGATGTCCTCGATGAGGCGGATACCGCCTTCATATCCGACATAAGATCTGTCAAAGACGATCTTGTCCTGAACCGGCCAGGAGATGTTAAGGAAGTTACCCTTGAGGTCTTCCGTTACCTCCTTCTCGTAATATCCTCCGAGGACCAGCGGATAACCGTGATAGTCATGAGACTTGATCTCTTCGTGGATCTTGTAGCCGTCTGTCTCGAACGATACTTCCGCTTCGATACCGTAGTTGAGTTTTTTGAACTCTTCTGCGATCTGATCTCTGTAGTTCTTCGGAGTATCGTCTACGACGAACTGCTTAGCCGGGATAAGGCCTAAGTCGTTAACGAGGAACTTCGTGATGCCGAGTGAATACTGTGCGTCGGCAACGACCGTAAACTGCTTATTGATGACACGGTTCTCGAGGAAGAGGTCTGCATATCTTCCGATGAGATAGTAGTAATAATCCTCATGCTCCTTGATGACCGCTTCCACCTTCTCTTCAGCTACTCCGGCGAACTTGCCGACTTCTCTTAGAAACTTACTGGTCTCTGTTGCGCCGACAGGAAGCGTCGGATAGTGAAGATATGGTGTTCCGAATTTTCTCTCCATCTTCTTAACGTTACCGAGGCCGACCCAAGGTGAAACGAGAAGGTTGAACTCCGCTTCAGGGATCTTTTTGATGTTTTCGATACCGCGGTTATAACCGAAGATGGTATTTGGTGTAAGTCCGAGTTCGGAAACCAGGTTTTCGAGAGCACGGAGGTTACCGAGCCAGAAAAGATCCTGATAAGGTACGTCAGCCCAGATGTTGACGAGGCCCTTCTGTTTTTTGTCGGACTTCTTGAGGTACTGCTCGATGATCGCATCGACTACCTGCTCGTGGCCTTTGTAGTTGTTGCCCTTAAAGCCTGCCGTCGGAGCGTAGATCACAGGCTTTTCGGCATCCTCGAATCTGGAAACGACTTCGCCCGAATCATCGCCGACGATCTCAGGGATACATCCCGTAAGTACTACATAGAGGTCTGCGTCGACGACCTTGAGCGCGTTTTCGATAGTGGAATTAAGTTTCTTTACGCCTCCGAATACAACGTCCTTCTCGTTGATGCTCGTACACGGGAAGATGTTCGGAGAAAAGTATCCGGAGCTTCCGTTCGTGTCGGAGAGTTTTTGTGCGCAGCCCGGGCCCGAGTGAAGGATCGGAAGAGCCCTGTCTATTGCCTGGACTGTCTGCATTGCTGCAAGAGCACATTTATATCTTTGTTTATCAAGTAGTTTAGCCATTATTTCGTCTCCTCAAGGAAAGTATCCACATCCTGCTTGTACCACCAGTCTGTGTACGGAAGCTTGGATCTCTTGGCGAGGTTCTCCTCAAAGCTCCTGTTCTTGATCGCATCAACGATCGTCTTAGCAAACTCCAAAGTATGCTTGTAACCGAAGATCATGTACTCGTCAGCTACATAGATCGCAGGTGTACCGTTCTTGATAGCCCATACCGTTGAACCCGGGTGACGGGACAGATACATGTCAGGCTGATACTTATGAAGGATGTTCATGACCTCATAGTTCTGCTGATCTGCTACGCTTGCCTCGAAGTCGATATCGTTGTCGAGGAGATATTTCATTGAAGGCGGAACGTCACCGTTCTCGTACTTCTTGTCATAGTGCCATGCAAGTGCCCATACTACCTTGATGCCGAGTTCGTTAAGAACACGGGATACTTCGAACGTGTAACCCGGACCCATTCCGAGGACAGCCGTAAGACCCTTGAGCTCTTTCTTGACTTCCTCGATCTGAGGGATGTAGATGGCGCGCTGCTCTTCGATATACTTCTCGATCTTCTCGGATCTTCCCGTTACCTTACCGATCTCACGAAGCCAGGTCTCGAATCCTTCGATACCGCACTGGTTGATGCTTCGTACATAAGGAACACCGTACTTTTCCTCGAGTGTGTTTCCAAGGTAGTTACCAAGCGTTCCGCAGATACATGTCGTAGCAAGGCTCTCGGAAAGGTGAGAAAGTTCTTCCACCGTGGAGTTACAGTAGAGGAATACCGGATCGAGATCGAAGTTCTTGAACATCTCGATGATCTCCGGACGGGCGCTCTCAAAGAAGTTCTTGAAGTTGATCTTGTTCGTCTTTACGCCTTCTCTAGGCGGCTTAACGATAGACTGAAGTACTGCGTGGTCGGAGATATCGAATCCCGTTGCCCAGATCCTGGACTTAAAGCCTTCGCAGTGAACTGCAACGATCGGCACGCCTACTTCATCTCTTACCTCATCGACGATACTGTCGATGTCCTCACCGATGATACCCGTTGCACAGGAACTTGAGACGAAGATCGCCTTAGGTGAATATCTCTTGTTTACTTCGAGGATGACGTTACGAAGCGTATTCGTGGATCCGAAGATCGTGTCGTTCTCGTTCATGTCCGTTCCGACATAGATGGTGTCGCTCGTAACGCCGCGCTTCTTACTCATAACCTTAGCCATGTAATAGGCACCTGCGCCTGCTACGGAACATCCTGCAGGACCGTGGTGGATAAGTGCAACATCGCGGATGCCGCACAGCTGTCCGAGTGCACATGATGAAAGACATGTACTGGACTGTGAGAAACATCTGGAACATCCCTTGAGCGTTCCGCACTCACTTTGTGTAGCGAGATCCTTAAGAGTTCCTACATAACCCGTAATGGAACCGATACGGTTCTCTCTAGTTGCTACGTTTGAATTATTTAAGTTGACTGCCATATATTAAACCTTCTTCAAAAACCAGCTTTTTCTTCAACTTCAGGACGAACCTTCTGAAGATCCTCGGAAAGGTATCTCTCTCCGTTATCAGGAAGGAGAGGAACGATGAGCTTGCCCTTGTTCTCTTCCTTGAGAGCGAGCTTGATAGCAACTGCAAGTGAAGCACCTGCGGATGCACCTACGAAGATACCCTCGTATTTAGCGAGGAGATGGATAGCACGGAGTGTCTCTGCATAAGTGATGAATGTGTACTCATCTGTGTACTCATCACTGAAGTTTGTAGGAGCCATCGGTGTAAGACCATTATCGTCGTGTACCTGGTGGATTCCGTGGAAACCGCCGTCCTCAACGCCGTCAACGATAGGGTTAGCTACATCATTCGGCTCAGGCTGAGTGATGACAACCTTAACGGAAGGATTCTTCTCCTTAAGGAACTTGCTGACACCGTGTGTGGATCCGCCCGTTCCGACACCGCCTACGAAGATATCTACCTTACCGTCTGTGTCTTCCCAGATCTCCGGACCTGTGTGCTTATAGTGTGCGTTGATGTTATCAACGTTGTCGAGCTGACGTGTTGCATAAGGATGCTCCACACCCTTCTTCATGTAATCGAGTACATCGCCGAATGCTGCGATACCCTTCTCGAAAACACCGGCAATGAGTTCCTGAGGGATATCCTCAGCGATATCTGCCTGATAAGCTTCGAGGAGCTTCTTTCTCTCGATGGAAACACCGTTCTGGATACCGATCTTGAACTTGTAGCCCTTAGCTGCTGCGAAAGCTGCCATTGCTACGCCGGTGTTACCGCTTGTGAATTCGATGAGAGTTGTCTTGTCAGGGCTGATGTCGCCGCGCTTTTCTGCTGCCTCGATGATCTCGATGGCCATTCTGTCCTTGTGAGATCCTGCAGGATTGAAGTACTCGAGCTTACCTGCGATACGACCCTTGAGGCCGAGCTTTTCTTCAAGTCTTTTAAATTCTACGATCGGTGTATGACCGACAAGCTCTGTGATGGAATTATAGATCTTTCCCATAATGTGTTTCCTCCGAAATGTTTGTGATTTTCTTAGATCTTATAGTCGTCTGCGAGCTCCATCATGCCGTATTCCATCAAGATCTCTTCAAGTCTTTCCTGAGTCATAGGTGTAGGGATAACGAAATCCTGATTCTCGATAACTGCCTGAGCAAGATTTCTGTATTCCTGTGCCTGGTTGGAGTCAGGTCTGTACTCGATAACCGTCTTCTTGTTGATCTCTGCATGCTGAACGATGTTGTCACGCGGGACGAAGTACAAAAGTTTTGTGCCGAGTTCTTTGGAGAATGCTCTCAAAAGATCGAGCTCACGGTCTACGTTTCTTGAGTTACAGATGATACCGCCAAGTCTTACGCCGCCCGTTCTTGCATATCTCTGGATACCCTTTGAGATATTGTTGGCTGCATAAAGGGCCATCATCTCACCACTTGCAACGATGTAGATCTCTTTTGCCTTGCCTTCGCGAATAGGCATTGCAAAACCACCACACACAACGTCACCCAAGACATCGTAGAAAACATAATCGAGATCGTCAGTGTAAGCGCCCAGATTTTCGAGCATGTTAATGGAAGTAATGATTCCTCGGCCTGCGCATCCGACACCCGGCTCAGGTCCGCCTGACTCAACACATCTTGTTCCTCCGAAGCCCTCTTTCATGATCCTGTCGAGTGCGATATCCTCACCCTCTTCACGAATCGTATCGAGAACCGTCTTCTGTGCCAGACCTCCGAGAAGAAGTCTTGTAGAATCCGCCTTAGGGTCACAGCCTACGACCATGACTTTCTTACCGTGCTCAACAAGACCTGCCGTGAGGTTCTGTGTTGTGGTGGACTTACCGATTCCACCTTTACCGTAAATTGCGATCTGTCTTAACTCGCCCATCTTTTGTTTCCTTCCTTAACTGAATAAATTTTTGACTTTTTCATACCTTTGCATCTTGTCGATCGATTCCGAGATGAACCCCGGTATCTCATAACATGTGATGCCTTTGCTCTCGAGTACCGCTCTTGCCCCGTCGCCGACCTTGCTTACCAGAAGGTATTCGCAGTCGCTTAAGACTGAAGCGTTCTCTTGAAGCTTATCGTCATCATGTTCGCCCAGGTGGCAAACAGGTGTGACTTCACGTTTTTCAATAAACGAGACCGACTCATCCGTGACCTCGTAGATATAAAATGTCGTCGCATGACCGAAGTGGTTATTAACAACTATCCCGTCACTTGAAGCGACAGCCACCAGATACCTTTCATCAGCCATGTGAGAATGTCTCCTTGACCTTTAATCTTCTCTGGTAGATCTGATCACCGAATTCCGACTTACCCGGAACTCCTACTGCATCAGCTCTGCAGTGTTGGCAATGTCTGAAGACATCTATGTACTTCGATGCTCTTGTTCTTGCCTCATCTATCTGCGGACAGGTCGGAGCCTTTACGTCCTTGAGCTCATGCTGCGGTATCAGAGGTATTATGTTGTAGATACTTGCACCCGCTTCCTTAACGGTCTTTGCGATCGTCTCTATGTGGTCGCCGTTTATCTCCGGAACGAGTACCGTATTTACTTTCACTGTTATGCCTGCAGCTGCGATCTTACGGATACCTGCAAGCTGGTTCTCGATAAGGATCTTCGCGCCTTCAACGCCTTCGATCTTTTTGCCGTGATAGATGATGTAAGCGTTGAGCTTTTCTTCTATCTCAGGGTCAACGGCGTTTACCGTGACCGTCAGCGAATCGATACCGACTTCAATGACTTCATCCGCTCTCTCGTTAAGAAGAAGTCCGTTCGTACTCATGCACTTTATGAGATCCGGGAACTTTTCCTTTACGATCCTGAACGTCTTAAGTGCATTGTCCGAAGCAAGTGTATCTCCCGGACCTGCGATACCTGCGACCTTTATCTCGGGGCAGATCTCCAGTGCCTTACTTAAGATCTCTTCACACTCTTCAGGCTTAAGTACCTTCGAGGTAACTCCCGGGCGTTCCTCAACATCGTTTATCGTTCTGTCACAGAAGCGGCAGGCGATGTTACAGCCGGGACTTACGGGAAGATGTATCCTTCCTGCATTATTCTTGTGTCCGCCAAAACACGGGTGGGAATTTTGCAGGTCTTTATATGAATTACTCATCTTTTCACCTACTTTTTGGGCGCAAAAAGACCGGAGACGCTGTAAAAACAGGCTTAGTTCACGTATGTCTCCGGTCTTCCGGTCTTAAATTTTATCTATGTTCTCGCGCCTTTTATCAGTCCTTGAAAAGAGGAGTAGAGAGGTAACGGTCACCTGAGTCAGGGAGAAGTGCCACGATGACCTTGCCCTTGTTCTCAGGACGCTTAGCAAGAAGCTCAGCTGCCTTCAAAGCTGCACCTGAAGAGATACCTACAAGGATACCCTCGGATACTGCGAAAGCCTTGCCCTCTGCGAATGCATCCTCGTTCTCGATCGGGATGATCTCGTCGTAGATCTTAGTGTTAAGTACCTCAGGAACAAATCCTGCACCGATACCCTGGATCTTGTGAGCACCTGCAACACCTGTTGAAAGGACTGCACTTGTCTTAGGCTCGACTGCAACGATCTTGATGTTAGGGTTCTGAGACTTAAGATACTCACCGATACCTGTGATCGTTCCGCCTGTACCGACACCTGCTACGAAGATGTCTACCTTACCGTCTGTCTGCTTCCAGATCTCAGGACCTGTTGTCTCTTTGTGGATCTTAGGGTTAGCAGGGTTAACGAACTGGCCGAGGATTATGGATCCTTCGATCTCCTTATTGAGTTCCTCTGCCTTAGCGATGGCGCCCTTCATACCCTTAGCACCTTCTGTAAGCACGAGCTCTGCGCCGTATGCCTTAAGAAGTGTTCTTCTTTCTACGCTCATCGTGTCAGGCAATGTGAGGATCGCTCTGTATCCCTTAGCTGCTGCAACTGATGCAAGACCGATACCTGTGTTACCGCTCGTAGGCTCGATGATCGTTGCGCCCGGCTTCAAAAGTCCCTTTGCCTCTGCATCCTCGATCATTGCGAGTGCGATACGATCCTTAACGGATCCTGCCGGGTTCAGGTACTCGAGTTTTGCAAGTACCGTTGCTTCTGTTATCTCTCTTTTCTTGGAATAGCCGTTCAGCTTAAGTATTGGTGTTCCGCCGATCAATTCCAATGCACTGTTCTTAATGTCGCTCATAGTAGTTTCCTCCTAAAAAAATTGGCCGCCCCCTCATTGGTGACAACCGTTCGTAATGTGATAAAACGTTGTTCAACAAAAGGTTTAAAGTTCTGATCCTGAAGTGCAACACATGCAACACATCTGACACATCGTCTCCTTCATGTAAGCTGTATTTTTCATGTTGCATTCCTCCTTCGCTTTAAGGTGTTTTTGTTTGATGTCCATATACTAACACGCACTTCTGTGTTTGAAAAATCGCTAATAATTATCGTGTGTGATAAGTTTTGCTTATAACCTTATGATCCTCTCGAAAAAGTGATCCCAACGCGTTTCTAATGCTATAATGAAGAGCATTAAGATATAAGGAGATACATATGGGCTATAACATCGTCAAGTACAGTTTCGCAGCAGCCGCCGTGATCCTCATCATCGTTGCACTCGTAATGAAGAACAAGAAGAAAAAGTGAGATAGCAGATTACTGCATACTGCATTTTTAACTTTTTCGAGAAGAATTGCAGTAAGGACTTTTAGTCTTCCTTGAACTTCAGGAGCTCTTCGACATACCTTTGGCCGATCTCGCTGAGCTTATGATTGTTCCTCAGGATATAGCCGATCGTCAGAGGGTCTTCCTCTTTAAGCTTGATCGTTACAAAACCTTCCTTCAAGGTCTTACTGGCGATCATGATTCCGGTACCGATGGAATAGCCGTTCAGTGTCGCCATCAGCTCAGCTGAAGTTGCGCGGTCGTTGGATTTTATTACCTTGTCGAACTTATAGTTACCGAGGGCTTCCTCTGACAGGTAGAAATCGCTCTCGCTGTTCTGGTCGAATACGATGCAAGGATAGTCACGGAGCTCTTCTACCGACAGCTCCTTCTTGTCTGCGAGCGGATGCTCTTTCCATACATATGCGAACGTCTCTCTTTTAAGGAGCGGATGAAACTCGAGTCCGTACTCCCTGAAGAGTTTTTTCATTACCTTCTCATTGCTTCCCGAGAATGATATGACACCTACTTCGCTTATGAGATCTCTTACACCCGTAAGGACCTCATCAGTACGCGTCTCGTGAACTGAATAGATGTATTTGTCTGAATCGAAGTCCTTCACCGTATTCATGAATGCATGAAGTGCAAAGACGTAGTGCTGCATAGATACGCTGAAGTGCTTCTTGTCATTGTCGCGTCCGAGATAGCGGTCTTCGATGAGCTTATACTGCGCCACCGCTTCCTTGGAATAGGACAGGAACTCCTTGCCCTGCTCTGTAAGGAAGATTCCCTTATTTGATCTCTCGAAAAGCTTGATCCCCAGTTCCTCCTCGAGCTCCCTTATGGCAGACGACAATGCAGGCTGCGAGATGTAAAGCTTGCCCGCAGCTTCACGGAGCGACTTTGAATTCGCGATGGTTATCACATATTTAAGTTGTAATATCGTCATAAGGACTCCTCCTTATCTTCAATAGATAACGTGATCTCTTATCCTGTCGAGACACTCCTTAACGGTCGCTCTCGGAATTGCTACATTGATCCTTTGAAAGCCTGCGCCGGTCTTACCGAAGATATTGCCGCTATCAAGCCACAGCTTCGCCTCGTGGATGATCCTTCTGTCAACTTCCTTCGGGTCGATGCCAAGACCTCTGAAGTCGAGCCACATGAGAAATGTACCCTCGCCGTCGATGACCTTCACACCCGGTAGATATTGTCGCACATATTCCTTTACGAACGCAATATTGTCAGCTATGTAGGCATGGACTTTCTCGTACCACTCGTCGCCCTTCTCATACGCCGTCTGCGTCGCAACGATACCGAGGGCTGACAGCTGACTCATTCCGGAAGCTGCTACTTCTCTCCTGAATCTTCTTCGTATCGTCGCGTTCGGGATGATGATATTACTTATGAGCATGCTCGCGATATTGAAGGTCTTGCTCGCGGAAGTACAGATTATTGAGTTTTCCTCGAACTCCGGCTTTACCTTCGCGAACACCGTGTGCTTTCCTTCGAATACGAAATCATTATGGATCTCATCGCTTACCACAAGGACCCCGTGCTTAAGGCAGATGTCTCCCACGCGCTCTAATTCCTCCACGGTAAAAACGCGGCTCGTCGGGTTCTGAGGGCTGCAAAACAGGAACAATTTAACATTGTTACTAACTATCTTCTCCTCGAGATCCTCGTAATCGATGTGATATCTGTTGTCATCTCCCAGGACCAGATCGTTACTTACGAGCACGCGGTCGTTGTCCTCGATGACTTCCGAGAACGGATAGTAAACAGGCTGCTGGATAAGTACCGCATCGCCCTTCTCCGTGAATGCCTTGATGGCTGTCGCGAGCGCGAAGACCACGCCCGGGGTCTTTATGAGCCAGTTGGGCTTTATGTCCCAGTCGTGACGCCTTTTCATCCAGCCTGCAACGGCGCGGAAATATGCTTCGCCCGTCTCCGTATAACCGAAGATGCCGTGCCTGGTCCTGTCGATCAGGGCATCCTCGATATATGAACTGACCCTTATGTCCATGTCGGCGACCCACAGCGGCAGGACATCCGCCGGATATCCGCGCCTTACCGCAAAGTCGTACTTGAGGCTGTCTGTTCCGCGCCTCTCGATTATCTCGTCAAAATCAAGGTTTCTTTCTCCCATATCAATCTCCTATCTTCTCGAAAACATCCTTAAGCTCAGCTATGAGGTCCTCGGGATCTTCTATGCCCACCGACACGCGAAGTGTACAGGGCGTGATGCCGTTTCTAAGCCTAACCTCTTCGGGAACGTCGGCGTGCGTCTGCGTCGTCGGATAAGTAATGAGCGTTTCCGTGCCTCCGAGGCTCTCCGCAAACTTGATCATCTTAACTTCCGACAGGATCTTAAGAGCATGCTCCCTGCTGTCCACATTGAAGGTGAGCATTGCGCCAAATCCTTTGGACTGCTTTTTCATGATCTCGTATCCCGGGTGCTCGGGAAGGCCCGGGTAAAATACCTTCGTGACTTCCTTGCGCGTCTTGAGAAACTCCGCGATCCTTATCGCATTCGAAGCTGCTCTTTCCATCCTTATCCCGAGAGTCTTTATCCCTCTGATCAAAAGCCAGCTGTCAAACGGTGCAAGGCCTGACCCTGTCGTCTTTATGAGAAACCTCAGCTTTTCGGCGATGGTCTCATTGCTTGTCACGATAAAGCCTGCCAATGTATCGTTATGTCCGCCCAGAAACTTCGTGCCGCTGTGGATCACGACATCAGCTCCGAGCTGGAGCGGATTTTGGAAATAAGGCGTAAGGAAAGTGTTGTCAACTATCAATATGAGATCATGTTTTCGAGCGATGGAAGCTATCTTCGAGATGTCCGAGACATTCATCATCGGATTTGTCGGAGTCTCGAGATAGATCGCGCGGGTGTTCTCCCTGACGGCCACCTCGACATCGTCACTGCTGCAGTTTAAGTGCGTGAATATAAGGCCGTTCTTGACGGACACGTTATCAAAAAGCCTGATACTGCCGCCATATAGATCTGATTCGGTAATGATATGATCGCCCGGCTTAAAGAGCTCGAACAGGAGCGTTATCGCAGCCATGCCCGTGGAGAGCGCGAATGCGTCGACGCCGCCTTCGAGCGAGCAGACGATCTTCTCGAGGTGTTCTCTTGTGGGGTTTTGGAGTCTGCTATAGTCGTAGCCCGTGCTCTGACCGACTCCGGGGTGTGCATAGGTCGCAGTCTGATAGATAGGAAAGCTCAACGCTCCGTAATTATCAGTCTTCCCTTCAGTTTCTTCCAAGTGCAAACATCGGGTATTTATTCCTCTGGACATCAACATCACTCCGCTTCTTCAAATATTATTAGGAATGTTAACATCCGGAGTGAGTTTTGAATAATTCGAATTTCAGATTGCAGATTATAACCAAAAGTTATAACTTCACTTCAAGACCTTCTTCTTGTACTTGCTGAGCTCAGCTACATACTTCTGTGCGATCTCGCTTAATACGGAATTCTTACGGGATATGTATCCTATCGTCATCTTCTCGTCGGTATCGAGCTTGACGGCGCAGTATTCGGAACCGTTCAAGTCCTCACAGATGATGCCCGAACAGAGCGTGTAGCCGTTGATGCCAACCATCAGGTTAAGAAGCGTTGCCCTGTCATTGGCGCGGACAAGTCTTTTATACTCATAGGTACTAAGGACCTCTTCTGCAAAGTAGAACGAATTATGATCTCCCTGCGCGAAAACAAGACACGGATAATCATCGAGATCTTTGAGCGTCACTTTTTTCTTCTTCGCGAGAGGATTGCCCTTACTCATATATGCATAGATATTGCAGTCAAAAAGAGGCGTAAACTCAAGACCAGCATCAGCGATGATCTTGCTTAATACATCCCTGTTGAAATCATTCATGTAAAGAACGCCGATCTCGCTTTTCTGGTCACGTACATTATCGATGACTTCATGGGTCTTCGTCTCATGGATCTCGAATTCGAATTCATCCATTCCGTATTCCTTGATGACCTCAACGAAGGCATTTACCGCGAAGGTATAATGCTGCATCGACACATGGAAAGTCTTTCTGGCATTGGTGCCTGAGATATACTTCGCATCGAGGATATCGTACTGCTCAATGACGGACTTTGCATAGCCGAGGAACTCGCTTCCCTTTACCGTTAAGGATATGCCGTTCTTGGTCCTCAGGAAGATATCAAATCCGACCTCTTCTTCGAGTGCCTTGAGCGCCGATGTAAGTGCCGGCTGTGACACAAAAAGTTTCTTTGCTGCCTCATTGATGGAATTTACCTGTGATAGCGCGATCACATATTTAAGCTGATTAAGTGTCACGGTGTTTGCCTTCCTTCGGTGCGTATTGTAATGGGATTATACCATTAAATATGAAAAGCCCCCTAACCGTTTCCGTTATCGCCGGATCGATAAAGTTCCAGGTCAGGGGGCAGATCTGTTTTATCATCCTACCATTGCAGCAAGTTCATCGTATGTCTTGAATAAATAACCATTGATCTCTTCCATATTCTGAGAGATCTCCGACAGTTCAGCCGACTCTTCATCCGTCATCCTGACTGAAGTGTTTGTCTCATCGTCCCACTTGTAGCCGTACCAGACATCTTCATCATATTCGCCGGCTTCCATCGCTTCTTCAACACTGCCGTACTTATCTCTATCGTATCGGGTCATTGTGTAGTTCACCTTATCAAGAACTGTACCGTCATCACTCATATACATATATTCAGAAGAGACCACAGATCCTGCGCCGCTAATGGCGCCAACACTTACCATATTCTTGTATGGAGCATAGCATGCCATTACCTTGTATGCATAAAGACCGTCTCCGAGCTTGATGACCTCACCGTCAACAAACGAATAGAGATTGATATTAGTTCCGCCACTGACGTCCTGAATACAGCATGCCAATTCAGGCACATCATCACCGTTTATGAATAACAGGTCGAATTTGATCTGTGCATCATCAGGGAAACGCAGATTGCCGTTACCGAATTCACTCGTGGTGATCGAAGAGGCCTTCTCAAGGAATGCCGCCTTCCATCCGTTATCCTCGAGAGTCCTGAAGTCAACTTCACCGTCAGGAACAAAGGAAATATCCTCGACTGTCTCTTCAGTGGTCTCATCTTCAAAAGGTGCAGGCTCGCACTTAATGATAGTCCAATAATCCTTGCCGTCGATATTTTTAAGTTCCATCGTATAAAGATATCGGGTTCCGTCTGTCATCGGATCGAAGTTCGGATCGCTTGCCTCGTACATCATGTCATATTCATTGGTAGTTACGTAATAGTACTGACCGTCGAACCTGATACTCAGGATATCTTCAGTTACCGAGTTTCCGGCTTCGCCCTTTTCGTAATAGACATATCCGTCGTCTGCAAGATATCTGCCGCCTCTTACACCTGAAGGTCCCGTGAGATCCATATTGATATTGCTATTTACACGCTCGATATCCTCTTCAGGAATATTAAGGATATTGATCTCCGTCCATACGAGTTCATCATAGGAGAAACGGTAACACATATCCTGAATAAAAAGTCCCGACGGATCAGCAAATCCTGCACTGCCGCTATGATCTTCAAAATACATAGACAGATCGATATAAGGACCCCCATCAGAAAAATAAAGGTATGACAGGAGATCATCAGGAACGGAAGTCCTGTCATAATCATGAACTCCCCAAAGCCTTGTAAATCTTTCCAGCTGATCAGGCTCACTTACCTCATCAAGTGACAGTTCGACAGGTTCAGCAAGAAGGACTGTCTCACCTGTTGCACCTTCTGTCTCCTCAGTATCTGCCGATGCAACTTCCGTATCTTCCGAAGTCTCGGTAACTTCATAAGTATCATCGTCATCCTTATCTCTTCTGTTCGGTTCGTCCTTTTTTACGACATTACTAATGATAACGGCACCCGTAGCGATAAGGACAAGTGCGAGACTGCCTGCCGCGATCTTGCCTCCGACAGTTCCGAGGATCCCCTTGGAAGCGGCCTTTGCTGCTGCTCCTGTCGGCTTTTGTTCAGCCTTCACTTTCTTGGCGCCTTTGACCGTTGCTTTTTTGATCGGAAGCCTTACGTGAGGGATCTTGATGGTCTTTGAAGTCTCGCCGAAGAACCTTGTAAGGAACGGCAATGCACCGAGTGCCGCGAGCGAATCATTGTTCTCATCCTCGTAATCCTTAACAGCTGACTTGATCTTTATCCTTGAAGATTTAAGCCTCGTCTTGACCGTTCCTTCAGGACAGTTCATGAGCTTGGCTATGGTCTCGACAGGAAGTTCGTCGTAGTAATGAAGGATCACCGTCTGATACTGAACGTCTGATAATGACTTACGGATAAGATCATTAAGAGTGTCTCTTTTGGTCTTGTCCATGATGTATGTGTCAGGAAGTGTCTCGAGGTTATCGTCACCCGTGATCATCTCTTCCGATTCGATCGTATCTTCGTATGAGACATCGCCTTTCTTTTTCCTGTACATGTCGAGAGCCTTTGAAGCTGCGACTCTTTTAAGCCAGCCGAGAAACTTATCCTCGTCGCTTAACTCACCGACCTTGTTATAGACGGTGATATATGTCTCCTGCATCGCATCCTTTGCGTCTTCTTCGTTTCCGAGGATGCCTTTGCATGTAGCGTAAACGAGTCTTCTCGACTTCTCGTACATCTCCTCGAAAGCAGCTTCTTCTCCGCTCTTGTATCTTCTTACGAGCTCTCCGTATTCCCTGTATAGGCTTTCTTCATTACTCATCTTTTTTCTCTCCTGCTTCATCTTTTTTATTTTCTTCTTTATTCCGATTTTTGTCACTAGCGTTTCCTACGCCCCGCGGGATCTTAAGATCTTCCGCAACTGCCTGTAGGAACCTTGTAAGAAATGCTTTCTTTTCCAACTCATTCGACGCCTCCTTAAGTATCGGTGTATCACCACCTTTTACCTAATAGACGCAGCGATTTCGGCGCAGGTTCATTTTTCTCGAAAAAATTTTGGCTCTTCACGTTTTCCTTGGGATTAGCATGGAATTATGTGGCATTGGAAAATAGCGAACAAGAATAAAGAAGTCTTTCGTTTTGTGATTTTTGTGATATACTACGCTAAAAGCAAAGAAAGTATCGCGATTTAGCGTAGTATAGGTGTCATATGCTGATAGCAAGAGAGAAAGAAAGCGCATTATTACAGGATGCTCTAAGGGCTGATGATTCCCAATTTATTGCTGTATATGGTCGCCGTCGTGTCGGGAAGACCTATCTGATCCGTCAAACATTTGGTGATAAGTTTATCTTTGAACATGCGGGGTTGGCTGAGGGTGGCATGAAAGATCAACTTCAAGCTTTTACTGCTTCTCTACGCAGATTCGGGTTGGATGTGGACGATCTTCCGACTAATTGGATAGATGCATTTGAATTGCTGAAAGATCTGATAATTCGATCAAGAGCTAAAAAGAAGATTGTTTTCATCGATGAACTTTCCTGGATGGATACACAGAAGAGCGGTTTTCTTGTGGCACTTGAGAATTTCTGGAACGGCTGGGCGAGTGCACGGAATGATGTAGTTTTGATCGTTTGTGCATCAGCAACATCTTGGATGCTTGACAAGATAATTCACAATAAGGGCGGATTATATAACAGACTTACAAGCCAGATTCATCTGAAGCCATTCAAGTTGTGCGATTGTGAAGAGTACCTTGTATCTAAAGGAATAAATATTAGTAGATACGATATTCTTGAAATGTATATGGCGATAGGTGGAGTCCCTTTCTATTGGACCTTTGTAAAGAAGGGGCTTAGTGTGGGTCAGAATATTGATGCTATGTTTTTTGCTGAAGATGCTCCCATGAAGGATGAGTTTGAGTTTTTGTTTTCATCTCTGTTCAAGAAGCCACAGAATTATATAGCTGTAGTAACAGCACTAGGCAAGAAGAAACTGGGACTTACTCGTAATGAGCTCGCGGAAGCTGCTGGTATTCCCAATTCCGGGTATCTGACTAAGATTACGGATGAGTTGATAAGTTGTGGATTTATAAGGAAATACACAGAATTTGGGAAAAAAACTAAGGATGCAATTTATCAGTTGACAGATCACTATACGCTTTTCTACTTTCAGTTTCTTAAGAAGAAACCATGTGATGAGCATTTCTGGACAATTAATACGGATTCATCGATTCGAAACACATGGTGCGGTCTTGCATTTGAGCGTGTTTGCTTGGATCATGTAGCGCAGATCAAGGTCAAGCTTGGAATAACCGGTGTATTGACTGAAGTTCATGCTTGGGCAAGTAGACCTGATACAAAGAAGAACGTTAAGGGGGCACAGATCGATCTGATAATAGCAAGGAAGGACAGAGTAATAAACCTGTGTGAAATGAAGTATTCAATCAACAAATACGCTTTTACTAAAAAAGATGATGAATCCTTGCGTAATAAGATCATTGCGATAAAGAATGCATCAAAGACTAATTATTCCATACATCCGGTTTTGGTAACAACATACGGATTATCAGATGGGATGTATTCAGGTATCATTCAGTCGGTGATAACGGCAGAGGATTTGTTTGCCAGATTATAAAACGCTAAAAGAGGATAAAAATGTATGATTTAGCGTCAGAAACATTGCCGGTATATTTTGATTTCTAAACCTAATCTAAGAAGGCATTTGTAAGGAGGACTATTAATAGGGCGTTTCAGTTTTCTATGTCAACAAAATTTTTCACCTTTTTCGAGAGGGATAAAAAAGATGATATATGAGATAAAATTACCTCAAAGGAATGCCGGCGATGAAATCCATGTCGCGTGTCTCCTGAAGGACTTTGTCGCGCAGAGTATTGAATTCAGAAGTCAGACGGTTGCGGTCGCCAAAACACGGCTCGTCACCGGTAACGCCTTTCTGTATGCGGTTGACCTCAGTCTCGAGTCTTAAAAGCTCGATCCTGTCATCGATCATTTTCCGGAGCATGCTGAAATATTCCCTGTCATTCTCGGATGCATGAGGCACGATCTCGTCGATCCTTTCCTTTAGGTTCTTGAGCCTGATCATTGGAAGAGGATGCGCAAGTGTCAGTTCTTCTACCTTCTTCCATTTGCCGGAGCAGAGAAATCTTCCCAGGAGGGCATTGAAATCGTGAGGATCCAGCATGAGCATATGAGTGAACCTTTGATCGGCTTCCGTGTATTCATTGTTGCACATGGCTTCCAGTGCCTTCCCGAACGGATCACCGAAGAACAGCGAGCTTCCGTATGCGACACCGCAGAATCTGCACTCGTAAAACTGCTTTTTCTCATCAACGACGAGATTTCCGCCGCAGTTATTGCAGACGATCTTCTTATCCGTATCGATGATCTCCGCCATAGGGATCTTCGGTGCACGGGGCCTTACGGAAGGAGCATTAATCTGCTCATCCGGAGCAAGTTCCAAAAGTTTCTTGTAGATCTCTTTATATGTTCTCTCCGCAGACTCCGATCCTTTAATGGAGGAGTCTTCGAACTTATGGAGATCATCCATTCCTTTCCTGAGCGGGGCTGTTCTGAAATGATATACGAGTCTTCTAATGAGCGTGGTCAATAAAAGGTAAGCTATCGCTACACCCAAGAGTATCGCCAGCGCTATAAGGCCGTTTCTCTTGCCGCCTATGAAAAATACTGCAACGACTATAATGGCACCGAGTACAAAGATACCGAGAGAACCCTCGCCGTCTTTACCGTGCGGGTCTCCCAAAAGGAAAGTCAGTGACTCTTTCCAGGATCTCTCATAAGCTTCATCAGCCTTGGCGATCTGCTTTAAGTGATCGGTTCCCGCCTGAGGGACTGCCCTGACCCCTGTCTTAAGGTCATTATATTTCTCGGCGGTCCGGATCAGTTCAAGAAGCTTATCAAAATACGGCTTGTCTTTGTCATCACATCTTCCCTGAACGTCGACAGCCGCCTGTTCCATCATCGTGAGATCACAGGCACCCATCCTGTCGGGATACGCCAGCGTCTCCACTGAATTGCATCTGCCTTCACAGAGGATGAGAGCGCGAAGGACCAAAGGATCATTGGGATATTGATCGAGGATGTTGTCGATCTTCTCTCTTGCAGCGTGGAATTCCATGTCCTGAAGACAGACGTCCACTTCTTTCAAGAGTTCATTGCGATGAAAGTTACCGACCGCGAAGTCTGCTCCGCAGAAAGGACAGCCGAAAACTTCCTGATCCTTATCATAATTCAGGATACCGCCGCACTTGGCACAGGTATAACTTTTCAGAGCAGCCATATTCTTCCCTCCCTCAATGACCATTACTTTTCTATGATAGCATCTTTCACTTCGGGATAGTAATCTGATATCGCGTGATAAACGCTTGTAATTCAGCATGTAATATTGACAAGTCATTCTTTAGAAACTACAATTAGTGTAAATTTACACCATTGGAGGAAGACACTATGGGTGGAAAAATATTCTTTGGACCTCTGTCTCCGTTACCGGAAGCAATTGTCGTATTTACGCTCGTGCTTATCGCGTCAGTCATATTCCTTATCGTCAGGATCAGGAAGAATAAGCAGGATCGACGAGTTACTTTAACCGCTCCGATCGTTTTGATAGCCATCTTTTCAAATCTTCTTGCAGGTGCAGCATTCCTAACCTATGTAGGTTACGGAATAATGACGAGTATGTGATCATGAAAGACAAGAAGTTTATCATCATCTTATCGGCAATACTTATACTCGGAACGATCATGACCATAGGGCATATGATCTATGCTTATCATGCCTATGAGAATTCCTCGATCATATACTTCGTATCGAAGGAGTTCTGGCCATGAAAAGAGCATTACAGATAGCAGGCGTACTCCTGTTCTTCGCTGCGATGAATTTCCTTATCTGGTTCTCCGTAACGAGAAGATGCGCCAATAATTTCAGCGGAGCCTCGCAGCTCAAGATGATCGATGTGGGAACTTATCTTCCGTTCGAAGAAGACTCCAAACTTGCAAGGACCGGATCTTCGGTCAAGATCGACGGTGATCTTCCCAAACTCGACGGAGCTGCAGCACTCGTTCCCGTATATGCATCAGTTATCGATAATATGTACCCTGAAGGTTGTGTAACTTATGAGGGTGGTGTTTTCGATGATGATAATTATTATGGCGAGAACTTCGCAGAAGACAGCGCGATGCAGTACAAGAATACCGTCAGGGGCTTTAATGCTGTAGTTGACGGGCAGACGGATATCTTCTTCACGGCTTATCCTTCACCGGATCAGCTTAAATATGCGGAGGATCAGGGAGTTGAACTCGAGATCGTGCCGGTAGGAAAGGAAGCCTTTGTTTTCTTCGTAAATAAAGATAATCCGGTAGATGATATATCAGTGGATGACATAAGAAATATCTACAGCGGCAAGATCACCAACTGGAAGGATGTCGGCGGTCCTGATAAGACGATAAACCCGCTCCTGAGGATCAAGGGAAGCGGAAGTCAGACAACGATGGACCGTGTCATGGGCGACACCCCGTACCTGACCAAGAATCCGCTTACGCTGTTCGGCGGATCCCTCGGTTATTCCTTCAGGATCTACCTTACGAATATAGTTGCAAATGATGATGTAAAGATGCTCTCGATCAACGGGATATATCCGGATAACGAGAGTATCAAGGACGGATCTTATCCGCTTACTGCCGAGTTTTATGTTATCTACAGAAAAGATAATACTAACCCTAACGTTACAAAGGTCGTTGACTGGCTGTGCTCAGAAGAAGGACAGACCATGATCGAAGCAACGGGTTATGCGGGACTTGAATGATCGACACGTGGAAGATCATTCGC
>CAMVBS010000025.1 GCA_947165785.1 uncultured Clostridia bacterium
GAAGAAGAAAACAATTCTTGGCATCTTCCCTATCCATACCGACTCCGTTATCGGAAACTCTGATAAGGGTAATACCGCCACCTCGAAATTCTACGGTTATCCTGCCGGCTCCGCTGTCTACTGCATTATCAAATAATTCTTTTACAACGGAAACAGGTCTTTCGATTACCTCACCGGCTTTAATGGCATTAGATGTTTTCTTATCAAGTACTTCGATCCTACTCAAGTTTAATCTCCTTATCTATCATCTCGGATAATTCATACAATATGTTCATTGCCTCAAGAGGCGTTATCTTGGTTATGTCAATCTCGCGGATATGTTTACGTAGCTTATCTTCTTTCTGGTAGAAGACATTATCAGGATTAAAGAGTGATTCCTGACCAGGCATAGCCTTGGATGTCACTACCCTGTCACCGCCTTCTATATCAACGTTCGCATTGACCTTGAAATTTCCGATCCTCTCGAGTTCCGACAAGATCGCCTTACTTCTTCTAAGGACATCATCAGGGATACCTGCAAGTCTTGCAACTTCGATACCGTAGCTGTCTGATGTACCGCCACTGACGATCTTATGAAGGAATACGACACCGTCTTCCTTCTCTTTCACATCGACATGACAGTTAAACACTCCCTGATTAAGCTTGGTAAGTTGGTTAAGTTCATGATAATGTGTTGCAAATATCGTTCTCGCGAAAAGGATATTCGGATCGATGATATATTCAATGACAGCCCATGCAATCGAAAGACCGTCGTAAGTACTCGTACCTCTTCCAACTTCATCCAAAAGGAGAAGACTTCTTCTGGTAGCGTTATTCAATATATTGGAAACCTCACTCATCTCGACCATAAATGTCGACTGGCCGAGAGATATATCATCTGACGCACCGATCCTTGTAAATATCCTGTCAACAAGACCGATCCTTGCACTCTTGGCAGGAACGAACGAACCTATCTGAGCCAGGAGAACAATAAGAGCTACCTGTCTCATATAAGTGGATTTACCGGCCATGTTAGGACCTGTAAGGACCATGAGTCTGTCTTCGGTATTCAAAGTCGTATCGTTAGGAATGAACCTGTCATCCTTGAGCATCTGTTCGACGACAGGATGGCGGCCACCGACGATCTCGATATCTTCCGAATCATCAACCTTTGGCCTTACATAATTATCTGTTGAAGCAAGTTCAGCTAACGACGTAATTACATCGAGAAGGCTGACGGCTTTTGCTGTAAGGAATACTCGTCTTTGTTCATCCGAGACCTTTTGTCTTATCGCACAGAATATCTCATATTCAAGAGCATTACGTTTAGCCGATGCTCCTATGATCTTATCTTCAAGTTCCTTGATCTCAGGAGTTATGAATCGTTCAGCATTAACAAGTGTCTGCTTACGGATATAATTCTCCGGAACCTGATCAGCAAAGGATTTACTGACTTCGATATAGTAACCGAAGACTTTGTTATAGCCGATCTTAAGAGTCCTTATACCTGTCTTTTCTTTCTCATCATTTTCGAGCTTCATGATGAAAGCCTTAGCATTGGAAGAGATCTCGGCAAGTTCATCGCATTCCTGAGAATATCCCTTCTTTATTATGTCTCCGTCCTTAACACCAACAGGAGGCTCTTCAGCTATTGAAGCATCAAGAAGATCGTATAAGTCATCAAGAGGATCGAGATTTTGATTGATCTCTCTGAAAGCACCTTTGGAAAACTCCTTGGTCCTGTCAATGATATAAGGTATCTTTCCGATCGCATGCTTAAGAGACAGTAGTTCTCTTGCATTACAGCTTCCGAGTGCAACTCTTGATATAAGTCTTTCGATATCATAAAGACCTGTAAGAGCCTCGATAATCTCCTGACGTGCCATAAACTTATCATGAGCTTCTTCAACTGCATCAAGACGAGAATTGATGGCAGCCGCATTAACGAGAGGTTCTTCAAGCCATTTACGGAGAAGTCTTCCGCCCATGGCAGTCTTTGTTCTGTCGATAGCCCAAAGAAGTGATCCTTTCTTGGACTTGGATCTTATCGTCGATGTAAGCTCGAGATTCATCCTTGTCGAATAATCAAGTTCCATGGAATCAGAGAGCTTAAATACATTCAGCGCATCAAGATGATATATCTTTCCTGCCTGAGTCTCATCAGCATAGTTCAAAAGTCCGCCTGCAGCACAATTTATGAGCTCCGGATCTTTGAAGATGGAGATATTTATCGCACTCTTACCTTCATTTTTACGTTCAACGGCTCTTGCAGAAGTAAAGTATCTGTCGCTCTTGGAAGTAAAAGCAGTCGTAAAATGAAGCTTGATGTTCTTATATACATCAAGGCTCGAAAAAGATTCATTATGTATGATCTCAGAAGGCAGATATTTACCTACAAGATTTAAGAGATGTTCGTCATTATCAAGCGTCGTAAGCTGAGTTCCCTCGAAAACGCCGGTCGTAATGTCAGCAACGCAGACACCATACTGAGTGCCGACGGAATAGATGCTCATGAGGAAGTTATTCTTACGATCCTCAAGGCCATTGTTATCCGTTAATGTTCCAGGGGTAAGCACCTGAATAATGCCTCGTTTAACAAGGCCTTTACATGTAGCCGGATCTTCAAGCTGCTCACAGATAGCGATCTTAAAGCCCTGGTTTAAAAGTTTACTGGTATAAGTGGAACAGGCATGAAAAGGAACTCCGCACATCGGAGCTCTCATGTTGTTTCCGCAGTCTCTTCCGGTAAGTGTCAATTCCAATGTTTTCGAGATGAGGATAGCATCATCAAAGAACATCTCGTAAAAGTCACCAAGACGGTAGAAAAGTACAGTGTCACCAAGCGTCTTACGAAGTTCAACATATTGTTTCATCATCGGTGAAAGATCATCGATATTGATATCTTCAATGCGAAGCAGTTCTTTATTCTCACTCATATTTCAAACACTCCAAAACACCTTCTACGGAATAAGGCTTGGCATTGGTGATCTTTACCATTCCAAGATAGCCTTCCAATTCAGAAGCACTTTTACTGATCCCAAGTTCAGCAGGGATCGTAAAATTAACCAGATGGTTGCACTTGGTCCTTCCGGTAAGGATATCGGGAGCAGTGTTACTCTCACCTTCTATAAGCACTTCCATTGTCTTTCCGACAAGGCTCTTATTTGATTCGAAAACGATCTCGTTTTGAAGTTCAAGAAGACGTCCGAAACGCTCCGTCACTACATCAGCAGGCACCTGATCTTCGTACTCTGCTGCTTTTGTACCCGGTCTCTTGGAATACTGGAATGTAAAAGCAGAATCAAATCTGATCTCTTTAACAAGTGACAACGTCTGCTCGAAATCCTCCTCGGTCTCACCCGGGAAACCGACAATGATATCAGTCGATATCGCACCTTCAGGGATCATCTGTCTGAAAAGCTTTGCGGTCCTTACGAACTGTTCTCTCGTATAATGCCTGTTCATACGCTTCAAAACGGCATCAGAACCGGACTGACAAGGAAGATGAAGATGTGTCTCGATGGAATCGTATTTAGCCATTATCTCGATAACTCTGTCTGAAAGATCCTTAGGATGAGAAGTCATGAATCTTATTCTCGAAAAGCCCTTGATCTTTGCACATGCTTCCAAAAGATCAGGAAAACTCCTGTTCTCACCAAGATCCTTGCCGTAAGAATTAACATTCTGGCCCAGGAGCATTACTTCCTTGTAGCCCTCTTTGGCAAGTTCCTCCATCTGCTTTATGATCTCATCAAAGTCACGGGATCTCTCACGGCCCCTGGTAAAAGGAACGATGCAATAAGTACAGAAATTGTTACAACCGTACATGATCGGAACAAGGGCTCTGAACTTACGCTTTCTGGAAACAGGCATATTGTTGTCATCTGCAATATAATCGACATCTTCGATATCGACTGCAGTCTTCTTGGAACTGATGCTCCTTTTAAGAAGTACAGGCATTAGATGAAGCTGCTGAGGATCGAAAAGGAGATCAACGAACGGATAACTGTTCTTGATCTTTTGGATATTCTTATCGACTTTCATCATGCAGCCGCAAACAGCGATTATCATGTCGCGGTTCTGTTTCTTATGAGCCTTATATACGCCGAGATTTCCGTAAAGCCTGTCATCGGCGTTCTCACGGATAGAGCATGTATTGAAGAAATTGACGTCAGCAGGACCCTCTTCAACCGGTACAAGTCCCATCTGTTCAAGATAGCCCGACAGTTTCTCACTGTCTGATTCATTAAGCTGACATCCGTATGTCCTTATGTTGTATGTTAAAGGTCTTCCGAGTTCACAAGACCTGTTTGTAAAATAGTCACGCAGTTCTGTTACGGCTGCATTCACTTTATCAAAATCCTGAGCCGTTACTTTTGTTATCGCCATTGGTGTTTCCTTTTTAAATTTAATAATAAATAATATAGCAAAAAACTGCATGTTTGTGAACAAAACAACTAGGGGTATAATAGACTAATGTACAGACAAAAAGCGTAACGGGAGGCACAATGAGAAATCTTGCCACAAGAATACTGACGGCGTTGCTTGCATTTGTCATCGTCTTTGGTGTTTTCGAAAATGTTAAAGCTGATCCAGAGGATGAAACAACAGCCTCGGAGGAGACTATAGATTCAACTGATACGACCGATATTTCAGATACAACAGAAACTTCAGAGACTCAGACTGACGAAGATCAACACATAATCACACAGGACGAAGCCAAGAATGCTTATCTTTTGGAAGAAGTTCCGGAAGCTCCTGAAGTCAGTGGATTGTCCTATGTTCTTTACGATGTTCAGGCTCAGACATATCTTTACGGAAAAGACATCGATACGCCTCTCGAACCTGCTTCAACTACAAAGCTCATGACGGTTCTTCTTACTTTGGAGAACTGCGATCTCGATGATGTCGTAACGATCACACCGACTATGTATTCCGGTATCCCTGACGATTATGTAAAGCTCGGAATGACCGAGGGCGAGGAGTTTACGGTAAGAGATCTTGTATATGCCGCACTTCTTAAGTCCTGTAATGACGCATCTTTGGCACTCGCGATCCACATAAGCGGCAGCGAAGAAGAGTTCTGCAATCTCATGAACGAGAAAGCCGCTGAACTCGGATGCACACATACGCATTTTTCTTCATGCTACGGACTTTCGGATCCTAATAATACTCTCTCCGTAAGCGATATGAGTAAGATCATGGAAAAATGCATCTCCTATCCGGTCTTTTCAGAGATATCAACAAGCCCGTCTTACGAGATCAGTTCCACCAATAAATACAGTGATGTAAGAGTCATCCAGAATGCCAACAGGTTCATCTCGACCCAGCAGTATTCATACGACTACTATATCGGAGGCAAGACTGGTTTTACCGAGACTGCGAGAAACACTATCGTTGCAGCAGCAAAGAAAAACGACAGGATCCTTATCGGTGTAATCTTCGGAGCAGAAGACTCTGAGATCAGGTATTCGGATCTTATAAAGATGTTCGAATTCGGCTTCTCAAAATATACTACCGTTACCATCGATGAGAATGACTATACGACTATCTACGACGAGACAAAGGTTCAGATCTCCAAGGTCATTTCAGAGACAGATCTGGAGATCACCGATTACGTACTTAATGTAGACCAGTATCATACGACACTTACTTCACGAGTATTGTCAGGATACACAGCCGTTATCGAACTTTCTGATGTTGTAATCGACCCGAACCTTACTTATCAGACATTCGATATTCCGCTTTACCGCAGATACAACGACGGTTATACATATGTTGTCGGAACTATCCATCTCGAGATCAGTTCCAAGGAAAGACTCATCGAGATAACTCCTGAAAAGTCCGCCAGCCGTAACTGGGGACGATTCAAGAATGTAATAATCACGATACTCGGGATCTCAGTCCTTGCGATCATTCTCATATTCGCTGTATTCATCTTCAGAAGAAAGAACATCCAAAGACGCGACAGAGAATTCAGGAACAGAAATAAGATGCTCTGATCACTTGATCATCCTGTTAACGGCACTGATTATGGCTCTTACCGATGACTTGGTTACTGAGCTTGATACACCTGCGCCCAGGTAGATCTTCCTGTCATGCTCCTTCTTGATCTCGATGTATGTGATAGCTGCGGAATCAGTACCGCTCTTCATAGCATGCTCGTTATACATGTTGATCGTGAAGCTGATATCAAATGCCTCTTTGAATGCATTGACGAAAGCATCCAAAAGACCTGTTCCTCTTCCCTTGATCCTTCTTTCCTCACCACGGTAAACGATCTTGGCAGCAACCTCTGAATGCTTGTCATCATGAGCGATCTCAGAGAAAGATACAAGCCTGAACGGTGTTGTTACATTGATATAAGTATCATCGAACAGGTCAAAGATCTGCTGAGGAGTCAGCTCGGTATTATTCCTGTCAGACTCTGCCTTTATGACAGGAATGAGATCGTTCAGGAAACTCTTAGGAAGCATTAGACCATAATACTGCTCAAGTATGTAAGATACTCCACCCTTACCGGACTGACTGTTGATCCTGATGATAGGATCGTAATTACGCCCTACATCGACCGGATCGATCGGAAGATAAGGAACATACCAGTAGGATTCATGCTTAACATGATCCATACCTTTCTGAATTGCATTTTGATGAGTTCCCGAAAATGCCGAATAAACAAGCCTTCCGACCCAAGGCTGCCTGTCGCCGATCTCCATTCCCGTGCAGCTGATATAAAGATCTACGACATCATCTATGGAGGACAGATCGAGCTTAGGATCGATGCCCTGCATAAAAAGATTCATTGCAAGTGTCACGATATCAGCATTACCCGTTCTCTCACCGTTACCGAAGAGCGTGCCTTCCACTCTCTGAGCACCTGCAAGGATCGCAAGTTCAGTAGATGCGACACCTGTTCCCCTGTCATTATGAGTATGTACGGAGATTATGATCGAATCCCTGTATTTCGTATGAGTTGCAAAGTATTCGACCATATCGGCAAACTCATTAGGAGTCGTCATCTCAACCGTTTCAGGAAGATTAATGATGACCTTGTTATCAGGCGTCGGCTGCCATATATCAAGAACTGCATCAACTATCTCAACAGCAAAATCAGGCTCTGTTTCAGAGAAATTCTCCGGTGAATATTCAAGGAGCCATTTTGTATCACTGGTATCACTATCGATGCGCTCTTTTATCATCTTCGCGCCCTTCACGGCGAGTTCTTTGCATTTTTGCCTGTCAAAGCCGAAGACAACTTCCCTTTGAAGTTTGGAAGTAGAATTATAAAGATGTATGATAACCTGTTTAGCGCCATTTACGGCTTCAAATGTCTTATCTATAACATCCTGTCTTGCCATTGTGAGCACCTGGACCACAACATCATCAGGAATAAGGTTATTCTCGATGAGATGACGCGTAAACTCATACTCAGTATCAGAAGCAGCAGGATATCCGATCTCTATGGTCTTAAATCCAAGCTTAAGAAGCATCTCGAAAAAGCGGAGCTTTTGCTCAAGATCCATCGGAACTTCCAAAGCCTGGTTACCGTCACGAAGATCAACACTGCACCATATCGGAGCTTCTTCGATCCTGTTTCCGGGCCACTTACGATCAGTGATCGGTACAGCGGGGATCCTCTTGTACTTTTCATAATTCATCATTGTCGATACCTCCAAACAAAAAGCCCCTTCGTTCTGCTTAGAGACGAAGGGGCGTTCGCGGTACCACTCTAATTCATCCGTCATTGGATGCACTCGTCGAATACAAGGTTTGATCACCTGATATTCTGTTCCCGATAACGGTGAACCATCCGTCTGAACTTACTAACCTCATGCGTTCTGCTCAGCCGCTCAAAGGTGAGTTCCCAATATCATGATCAATTGTCTCGCACCAGACGACAACTCTCTGTATGACAACGATAAAGGTAATATTCCTTATCAACGCGTTTACTTATGAAATAAAGATAACGAATCTTAGGCTAACTGTCAAGGCATCTTGTCAGCTGACGAACGATTCATAGAGCTTGGAATAATATCCGCCCTTTTGGACCAAGGTCTTATGATCACCAAGCTCGATTATCTTTCCTTTATCCATAACAACGATCATGTCTGCATCTATTATAGTCGATAATCTGTGAGCGATAATGATCGATGTCCTTCCCTTACAAAGTACACGAACGGCAGATGTAATGGAGTTTTCAGTGATGGCATCGACAGAAGACGTAGCCTCATCAAGGATGAGGATCTTAGGATCGCTCATAAAAGCTCTGTCGATACTTAATAGCTGTCTTTGACCATCAGAAATGTCCTCACGCTTAGTCGTTATGATCTCCTCGTATTTTTTCGGAAGATTATTGATAAATGAATGAGCACCGATCTTTTTGGAATTAGAGATGATCTCTTCATCAGAAACTTCCCTGTCATGCACACCATACAAGAGATTATTTCTGATCGTCGTTGTCTTAAACCACGTATCCTGAGGGACCATTCCCATATTTGATCTGAGTACATTCTTGGAAAGTTCGGTCGATGGTTTGCCGTCAAACAGGACCTGTCCGGAGCACGGCTCATAAAAACGCATGAGAAGATTGATAAGTGTAGTCTTACCGCATCCTGTCGTTCCGACGATCGCAACCTTGGTACCTGAAGGGATCTTAAGGTTCATGCCGTCAATGACATTGCGTTTTCCGTCATAAGAGAAGACAAGATCCTTAAACTCGATCTCACCGTCGAACTCAAAAGAGGATTCCTTATCCAAAGCCTCTGATTCTTCTTCATCCAGGAACTCGAAAACACGAGAAGCACATGCAAGAGAGTCAGATAATTCAGAGAAAACTCCGGAGATCTCATTTATAGGCTTCATATAGGTCGTAGCATAAGCAAGGAGCTTTGAAAGAGCACCGATAGTCATTCCACCGGATACAACGCTTAACGAACCGAGTAAAGCTACCAATGCATAAATGATGCCGTTAAAAAGCCTTGTAGACGGATTAACGAGCGAAGAAAGGAAAGTTGCCTTAACAGCGACTTTTCGATAAGTAGAATCAACATCCTTAAGCTTGGAATCCATGCTCTTTTCTATGCCGTAAGCCTTGATCTCTCTTAAGTTTGCTATCTTCTCATTAAGGAAAGCTGCCTGAACACCCTTCTGAGCTGAATGCGCCTTAAGATTCTTATTGATCGTCTTAAGAAATACCGCCGTGATGAATAAGGTAACCGGCGTAATGACAGCGATCAGAAGTGCCAGTTTCCAATTAATGATGAACATGATGACAAAGACGACTATGATCGTTACAACGCCTGTAAAGAACTGATTAAGAGACATCAAAAGTCCGTCACTTATCGATTCACAGTCGTTGATGATAAGGCTCTCTACCGAACCTACGGATGTTTTCTCGATAAAGGAGACAGGAAGTCTGTTTATCTTTTCATAAGCTGCATTTCTGATCTTCTGGACCGTATCATAAGATATCTTGTAATTCAGTGTATTCATTATGTACGTAAGAACAGCCGTTACGATAACGAGAACGACAATGATGGCAATGTTCTTAACGATAGCGTCAAGGTCTACCTTATCCGTCAAAAGATCGACGGTCTCACCGAAGAAATACGGAATAAGGAGCGTCATGATCGATGTAAGAGCAGCAAGCAATATCGAGAAGATAAGTTTACCCGTACTGCCCCTGGACATCTTTAAAAGTCTTATAAGTGCGGAGATCGAACCTTTTTTATTCATGTGTTCGCCTCCTTTGTCTGAAGGATATACATCTCTTTATAGATACTGCTCGTAGAAAGGAGTGATTCATGATCACCCGAATCCACGATCACACCGTCATCAAGAACAATGATCTTATCGCAGTTCTTAACGGATTTGATCTTCTGAGAGATTATTACCCTTGCCATATCAAGTTTGGAAATATTATCTATGAGCTTATTTTCGGTAATGGCATCAAGACTTGCCGTTGCATCATCAAGGATAAGGATATCAGGCGAAGATGCGAGCGATCTTGCAATATTAAGTCTCTGCCTTTGACCGCCCGAGAGATTCTTACCGCTCTCTGTAAGTTCTTTCTCAGGAGTTGCAAAATCATCAGCACAGGAGATCTTAAGAGCATTTGAAACATCATCGGAAGATATGCCTTCCCTGTCAAGTCTTACATTATACTCAACAGTACCCGAGAAGAGCCTTGTCTTTTGCATTGTATAACCGATAGTCGGAAAACTGCCGTCAGAACAGGATATCTCACCTGATGTAGGATCATATGCTCTTGCAATGATCGCACCAAGAGTTGATTTTCCGCTTCCAGTCTTGCCGATAATACCGAGCGACTCACCTTTTTTCAAAGAAAGGTCGATGTCTTTAAGAGCATAATTGTCATCACCGTTATAAGAGAACGATACACCCTTCAAAGTAATAAGAGAATCTTCAGAGATCTTAGCTTCGATATCCGGATCGAATTTCTTCTCTGCCACAGATTGAACTCGGTTAGCACAAGCCAGAGCCCTGCTAATCTGAATAATGAGATTCGTAAACTTAATAAGTTCAACAAGGATCTGATTCATGTAGTTGTAAAGAGCAACTACGGCACCTGAAGTAAGTGCACCTACCTGAACTTCAACAGCTCCGGAATAAATAAGAAGGCAAATAAAAAGATTTATCGTAAGAAACGTAAGCGGATTTAAAACAGTAGTGATCTTAGCTGAGATCTTCTGAAACTTATTTAGTCTATCAGTATGTTCCTTAAAGACCTTGGTCTCATTCTCGGTCTGGACAAAACCTCTTATGACTCTTACGCCGGTAAGTCCGTCATCTGTCTCGGTAACCACCTGATCGAGCTCATTTCTTACCTTTTTAAATGCAGGGATGGATCTTTTGAAATTCATGCCGATGATCAAAGACAGGATAACCACTACAGCTACATATAAAAGCGAGATCTTCGGACTATACAAAAACGCCATGAATACGGCACCAAGAACAACAAAAGGTGATCTTAAAAGAAGCCTTAGTGCAAGATTGATACCAGTCTGGATCTGATTTATATCAGAAGTGAGCGTAGTAAGAAGCCTTGAAGTACCTAATCTGTCGATATCCAGTGTTTTATACTTAAGGACTTTACCGAATGTATCCTCTCGGATGTCGGAACAGATATTTATCGCTGAATATGCGCTCATATACTGAGCAAGCAAAGTACAGGAAAACCCTATTATCGAAAACAATATAAGAAGGAGCACTGAGTGTTTGATATAAGATGTATCGTCCTTAAGGATACCCTTGTCTATGATGTTTGCTATTATCATGGGAACGAGCAACTCAAACACTACCTCAAAGACCTTAAACAAAGGTCCAATGAGGCACTGGATCTTATATCGCTTCATGTAATCGAGTATAAATTTCATCAGAGCTTAAGTTCCTGTACGAGTTTGTTGCAGTTTTCGATGATCTCTTTCTTATCCAAAGTCAGATATTCACCGTCCTTATAAACGATCTTACCGTTGATCATCGTCATCTTAACGATATCCGGAGAGCCGCTGTAGACGATGTTTTCGACAATACTGTTAACAGGTTGCATAGCAGGATTACTCATATCGATCATCATGATGTCGGCTTTCTGACCGGCTTTGATAAATCTGGCATCCTCGAGTTTCATGTATTTAGGGCCAACGGAAGTAAGACCGTTAAGAAGGATGAACGGGTCGATATTTGCATTTCCCTCACCTCTTACGTTCGGAAGGACACATGCAAGATAAAGATCACGGAACATATTAAGGCTGTTATTACTTCCTGCTCCGTCAGTACCGACAGAGATATCGATACCTTCATCAATAAATCTCTTAACATCAGCGATTCCCGAAGAGAGCTTAAGGTTGGAACATGGATTAAATACGGCAAGCATATTTCTCTTCTTAAAGATCTCATAATCCTTGTCATCAAAATGTACGCAGTGATATCCGCCGCCGCCATAGTTGAACATACCGAGTTCATCCATGATCTGTGTCGGAGTCATGTTATATCTTCCGATACACTCATCGACTTCTTTTCTTGTCTCGGAATTATGAACGAAGACAGGTGCCTTGTACTTATCTGCAAGGGCTGCGATCTTCATCATATTCTCTTTACTCGTGGTATATTCGGCATGAAAACCGAGCTGCATATTGATAAGTTCGTGCTGCTCATTATGCTTAAGATACTCTTCTTCGAGTTCCTCAACTCCGCCGAAGTCATTGGCGCCTGATACATAACTGATCCTGAAACCTGACTCGATAGCAGCTTTATTGGAAGCGTCCCTTATCATATACATGTCAAATGCAGTGGAAATACCGTTTCTTAAATACTCCATTATCGCAAGCTTGGTAAACCAGTATACATGATCGAAATTAAGCTTGGCCTCCATAGGAAAGATCTTGGTATTGAGCCATACATCCAAAGGAAGATTATCTGCAAGAGATCTCGAAAAAGTCATGGCAGAATGAGTGTGAGCATTCTTAAATGTCGGCATTAAAAGATTACCTTCACAATCGATCTGCTCATCAAATCCATCCGTTTCTTTGGAAGGTCCGACATATTCTATAGTCTTGTCATTGATCCAGACTTCACCTTTAGTAACATTACGGTCTTCCATACTGAGGATGGAAGCATTATAAAACCTTAACCTCATAGTAATACCTTCTTTATATTATTCTTATGAGATTTTATCATTGTAGATTTAATGTGTCGAATTATTAGGAATATATTCTCCGACCAGGAACGGAAGTCTTTTTGAACAGAATTTATATACAGGATAGTAAATGATCAACGTGATAAGAACAAATATCGGAGATACGATATCAAATACCAATGTTTTCTCATATCCGTCAATGACCATATAGGAAACATACATCATCATGAAAAAATAGTGTGAACCGATAAGAAGTATCGATCCCGCTGAAGGATAGTTGTTGATCTTAGAAAAGGCCTTATCCAAAGGCTTAAATGATGTAATGAAGATGACAAGGCAGATGAGCGCTACTGAACCTGCAATACCTGAAATAACGAAATAAAGATAATTACCGAAATCAGCACCATAAAATGCAACCTTGCCATTAAGTCTCAAACCAAAGATAAACCAAATGATACCGCTAACGGTAAAAGTGATAAAAGAAGCTATACGATTCCTTTCAACTTTACCCGAAAGATCAAGCTTACGTACGATAATGCCAAATGAAAACAGTCCTAAAGCCGGGAATAATTCCTTTACTCCGAAAAAATCATTTTTCACGGCTACATGTCTGAATAACACATAACCGATCCCGAAGGAAAGCAAACTTATCATAAGGTTAACCCAAGCCTTATTTCTATCCACCCTTACTAACTTGGCAACGATAAAAGTAAAGAACAAGGTAAAGAAGAACCAGCAAGGCGGATTAGCCGTTACTTCTCCCCTGAAGAAAAAAAGACCCGAGATGAATTCACTGATATCTATCTTTTCCGTATAAACAAAATAAAGCGGAGAAAAAAGAATATTGTAAAACAATCCCGGAAGCAGGACCCTGAAAAGTTTCTTCTTTGTCATCTCCATGAAAGTGTCTTTGGAACTAAAAAGAAAACCCGCAAGAATGAAGAAAAGCGGCATGTGAAAAGAATAAATAGCCTTGTAGATCATCTCCAAACGACTATGGGACCAGATATGACCTATAAAAACGAGAAATACACCTATACTTTTAACGATACCAACCCAGGGGATATTCTTTTTTAAGGTAAGAGAGTTTTCCATAAATATATCAACCAAAAACAAAAATGGTGCGGATGACAGGACTTGAACCTGCACTTGGTTGCCCAAACTAGCACCTGAAGCTAGCGCGTCTGCCAATTCCGCCACATCCGCATATCAATTGGCTTTCGTAATTTTACATTACTGTTCCCTAAAATGCAAATATAAAGCTATAATTTATACATGCCTCAAGAACTAAATGTATCAGTTACGACCATCGCACAGTATGTATGCCGCTCAGGAGACCTTTCCGGAGGGTCTTTTAATTCTGTCTCCGGACTTCAGGGCACGCAGCTTCACCGCAAGATCTTCGCCCAGCTCAAAAAAGAATACGGCGAAGACATGCAGACTGAGTACTCTCTTGCAGGCAAGATCGATCTTGCTGCGATCGTCTTGAATATTAGAGGCAGAGCTGATGTCTTTCTCGAAAAGGATGGACAAAAGCACATTATAGAGATCAAATCCGTTAACTCGACCAAAAACCAGTATGACAAACTTCGACGCGAAGAACACGAAGCACAACTCAAGATATACGCTGCTTTGTACTTCATGAACAACGAAGACATCGACGAAGTTGTAATAAGCCTTCGCTACGTCTCCATTACTACACTTGAATACTGTGAGAACGTTATCAACTATAAGCGTGATGAAGCGCTGGATTTTCTCGATGACGTCTCATCCAAATATGCTGATTTTGCTCTTATGCTCATCAACTACGAAGCTTCGAGCATGGAATCGATAAGAAACACCGGATTTCCTTATGACACGGTAAGATCAGGTCAGGCGCAGTTCATGAAGAACGCACTTTTTTCGATGCTTTCAAAAGAAGTGCTCTTTGTTGAAGCACCGACAGGTACCGGTAAGACCATATCGGTCCTTTATCCTGCGATCAAAGGCCTTGTTAAGCATCAGTATAGTCAGATCTATTATCTTACGGCTAAGACCGCTACCAGATCCGTCGCATGCAAAGCAATAAATGACATGCGAAGAAAAGGTCTTATCCTAAGGTCGATACTCCTTGCTTCCAAAGAATCCATGTGTCCGTTCAACGATAAGTGTGATGCGAAATTCTGTAAGCTTGCGATCGGATATTACGGCAGAGTAAAGCCTGCCATAGACGAAGCTTTGGGCTACGATGAGATCACGCCTGAGCTTATAGGCAAGATAGCACTTAAATATGACGTATGTCCTCATGAGCTGTCGCTTGATGTATTGAATTACTGTCATATCGTAATCGGCGATTATAATCATGCTTTTGACCCGAGAGTCCATATAATGCGTGCATTCGACGATCCTTCCGATTCTAATGTCGTCCTCATAGACGAGGCTCACAACATGGTCGACAGATCAAGGACCATGTACAGCGGAGAATTCCGTGTAAGTCTTATAGATGACCTTCTAAGGGTCATTAAGGGCAAGAATCCGAAGATCGAGAAATATCTTATCAAGATGCATCAGTATTTTGATGTAGTAACACATTGTATGAATGCCCACCAGTCAGCTTTTTCGGCAACAGAAGGCATCAATGACAAGAAGTGCCTTTTAGCTGACGGCTTCGAAGGCACCAGAGAAACGCCTAAGGTCCTCTACGAGATGATGTGGAGAGCTACAAGGTTTCTGTCACCTTACCTTGATGAACTTCCACACGGCGAGCTTCGCAAGGTTGCTTTGGAATTCTTTTTCGAGGCAAGGTTTTTCCTTACCGTACTCGAGCAATACTATGATGATTCATATATCATGTGTCTTCAGAAAGACCCTGACGGTCTTAAGATCAAGGCAGTCTGTCTTGATGCATCCAATAAGCTTTGCGATCTTATCAAAGACAAGCTTTCAGTCATCTTCTTCTCTGCTACGCTGACACCTTTTGAATACTATAGAAACGTACTTGTCGGAAAGGATACCGACTTTGTAAGAAACTTTTCCTTACCGTCACCTTTCCCTCCCGAAAACCTCGAGGTGATCATTGATTCTTCCATTTCAACTACTTACAAAGAGAGACATTTTACTCTTAACAGGGTTGCAGAAAGGATCATGGAGGAACTTGAAGGAAGGACCGGAAATTACATGATGTTCTTCCCTTCCTTTGATTATCTGAACAAAGTCACCGCAATTCTCGAAAACAACTGCGGAGATGATATTAAGATAGTTTCGCAGCATCCTAATATGACTTCTACTGAGAAAGAGGAATATCTTCACCTTTTCGATGAGCCTTCCGAAAAGATACTTCTCGGAGGCGCGGTCCTCGGAGGCCACTTCGGAGAAGGTATCGACCTGGTAGGAGACCGCCTCAAAGGCGTTATAATCGTAGGTGTCGGAATCCCTCAGATAAGCCCGGAGCGTGAGATATTATGCAATTACTATACAGAGAAATTCGGTGACGGATATGCATTCGCGTACAGATTTCCGGGATGGGAGAAAGTCCTTCAGGCTGCAGGTAGAGTAATAAGGACGGAGACAGACGAAGGCTTCGTGCTGCTTATAGATGACCGTCTCGAGAAGCCTGAATACTTAAGCCTTTATCCCGATAACTGGCAGTTATAGATTTAAGTCTTTCATCAGATCCAGTAATGAATTAAACTCGCCGTCGATCATCGCATTAAGATACCTTGTCGTAAAAAGAACGAGCTTATGAAGAGTATCTTCATCGACATTTATGGAAAAGAGCTTATTTACGCCTGCTTCAATAAAATGATCCAGGGCTTTTATTCCGGCCCATGTCATAAGGAACCTGTCTTCATAAGATCTTATCTTCGAAAAACACGGTTCACAATATGCTTCTCCCGATGAATAGCTTAAATAAGCCGATCCCAGCTCATTACCGCAGTTAGAACAAGTATCATAAACGATGCAATAACCGAGAAGATAGAGAAACCTCCAGTTAAATGCGGAATATATAAGAAGGCTGTTATGAGATTCCGAGAGTGCATAATATGAATAGACACAAAGCTCGTAAAAATCCTTCGAATTCGTATTATCGATATATGATGTTGATAAAAGCTTACCGATATGCGAAGCAACAGTCATTGCTTCAAGGTCGTTTAATATGGACGAATTGGAATAGACAACAGAAAACTCCTTAAGATAATAAAAAGTGCCTGTCATCGAGATCACAACATCACAGACTACAAAAGGGATCGTTGCAGCCTGAAACTTACTTGACTGTTTACCGGAGCATTTAACACAGATATCGATCACGCCTGCCGTTGAGGACAAAAAAGAAATGATCCTGTCCTTGTCCTTGAACTCACGGGAAGATAAGATGACGCCGCGAAGGGAGATCGGCTCTGATGCCATCAGTCATCCTCCTCGACAAAATAACCATACTGCTTAAGGTAAAGTTCATCATTCTTCCAATCTTCCCTTACCTTAACAAACAGTTCGAGGTATACCTTACATCCCGTAAGCCTTTCTATATTGATCCTGGACTTGGTACTGAGCCTTTTGATCATCTGACCGTCCTTTCCGAGAAGGATAGCCTTATGCGATTTGCGCTCACAGATAATGGAGGCATGAATAACGACCATTTCTCTGTCATATTCATCCTTTGCATCATCCTTATACTTTTCCTTGAATTCATCGATAACGACTGTGGTTCCGTGCGGTATCTCCTGGTTTGTATAATGAAGGATCTGCTCACGGATAAGTTCAGCTGCGATCTCACGCTCAGTCTGATTGGTCATGACCTCAGAATCAAAGAGCCTCGGGCCCTCAGGGAGCTTATCTTCGATCGCCTTTAGAAGAACATCAACGTTATCACCTGTTCTCGCACTAATAGGAACTATATCTTCAAAATCATAGAGTCTCGAATAATTACTAATGGTCGGAAGCAATGATTCCTTAGAGATATCATCGGATTTATTGATCGCAAGGATGACTTTCTTCTTGTTCTCTTTGCAAAGTTCAAGAAGTTTCTTCTCCACAGAAGCCGGCTCGGTAAATCTGCCGTCAGCCATAAGAAGAACAAGATCAGAATGCTTTGCACTCTTAAATGAATTCTCTACCATTATCTTGGAAAGTTCGGACTTCGGATTATGAACACCCGGAGTGTCTACAAAGATCAGCTGAGAATCCTTGCCGTTATAGATCGATCTGATATTGGTCCTTGTAGTCTGAGGCTTATGAGAAACGATCGCGAGCTTCATTCCGGTAATGTAGTTTAATAAAGTGGACTTACCGACATTCGGACGACCAAGGATCGAAACATAACCGACATGAGCACACGGAGTTCCTGCTTCATAGACTACGTTAGGTGCTTTGTCTTCCTTAGCATGATCAATAAACTCGATCTCTTCTTCAAAAGCCAGACCGATATCATACATGATCTTCTTCTGCCAGAAGATCATATTGGCTTCATCTTCCTTCTTAATATGATCAAATCCGAGAAGATGGAGAAGTGAATGCGTAAAAAGAAATGCCGCTTCCCTCTCCTGACTATGACCGTATTCCAAAGCCTGCTTACCGCAGACTTCCGGGCACATGATGATATCACCAAGACAGATGACTTTATTGCCATCACTGTCATACTCAAAGTCGGATACTTCAATATTATTGAGGAGCTTACCGTCTTTCATCTCGAGCATCGGAAACGAAAGTACGTCCGTAACCTTATCAACATCCCTATACTCGGCATTCATCTTGCGGATCTTTTCAGAACCTACGAATGTGAGATTCAAATAGAGGATGTCCTGATTCTTCGAAAGATAAAAAGTAAGGAAATCTTCTTCAATGATCTTCTGACACACCTTCTCGAAAAGGGGCATCCACTCGCCGATCATCTCATCAGTATATTTACGCTGTTCATTAGTAACTACGATCTTCATTCAGGATAAAGGATCCTTTCGTGGAACTGTCCTGAATAGATATTCAGGAACGCTTTTGTTATCTTTTCGATCTCATCAAAAGACAAGCCTGAATTAACGAGCTGGTCTTCGTCGATCTTACGTTTGATAAGCTTACGTATGAGTGCCTCAACCTCTTTGATATCAGTTGATTTAGATGATTTGATAGCTGCTTCACAAGTATCAGCCAGCATAACGATAGCAGCTTCCTTTGTCTGCGGTATTACGCTCCTGTATCTGAAAGCATCAGGATCAGGCTCCGGAAGTCCTTTTAATTTTGCCTCATCAACAGCCTTCTTATAGAAATATGAAGGATATGTATTACCGTGATGCTGAGCGATTATGTCGATGATGGCCTGAGGAAGCCTGTTCTTTTGAGCCATCTTAACACCGTCATCCGTATGCGCGGTAATGATAGCGATGCTTTCTGCAGGAGTTAATACATCGTGCGGATTATAATCCTTCTGGTTCTCTGTAAAATAACTCGGATTATTAAGTTTGCCTATATCGTGGAAGTATGCTCCTACCCTGCAAAGCAAAGCATCACATCCGACAGCATCAGCAGCTGCATCGGCAAGATTAGCTACCATCATGGAATGCTGGGACGTTCCTGGTGCCTCGATAAAAAGTCTCTTGAGAAGCGGCTGACTAGGCTGCGAGAGATCAATGAGCTTAACCGGAGATACGGATCCCGAGATAAGTTCAAAGATCGGCATAAGACCGATAGCGGCAACGACAGATACTGCAGATGATATCGCAGACATAGTAAGCGAACTGATATATCCGTTCTTGGTAGATCCGTTAAGGAAGTTAAAGATAAAGGATATGATGACAACACTTAACGTCGGGAATACGATAAGAGCCGCAGAGTTATTCGAAGTTTTATTTCTTCCTGAGATAGAAGCGCATACAACGATACCTGCAAGAGAAGTCATGAACATCTCAGTATCGAATGAATAGATAGGCCACATATATACCAAGAGGAATACGGAAAGGATGATCGCATCAGAAACACCCAGGAAAGCAGCACATATAGTCGTAAAAAATAAGATCGCAACAGCCTGATATGAAAAAGATGATGCGTATAATCCGATCAGTATAGGAATGACAAAGATGATACAGATGGATATCAGGATCCTGAAATCAGGATTAAACTTATCTCCGCGAAGTCGTAAGAAAACGACAAGGACGCCTGAGATGATAACGACGTAAAGCGTTACTCTGAACAAAAGCGCATAATCGTAGGAATCATCAGAGATAAGCTCGAGATCCGAAAGTATCTGATAGCTGTGTTCATTTATGACTTCACCTGCCGATACGATCTTGGTACCTCTCTGGATCTCAACAGGATCTTCCATGACCTGATTATAAGCATTCTCAGCAGCCTCACTTGTTGCATCATCATCAAATTCGGCATTCGGCTTAAGGATACCTGACATGGTCCTCATAAGAAGATCTCTGTATGTCGCAAAAGAATTATCTTCCTCGAAAATGTTATTCAGACTATTGGAAAGCTGAAGATTCAGACTCTCTTCGTCAGCAAGATCCATCATAAGGATCTCGGTAACTGCATTAGCCTTATCTTCGAGGTAATTAAACGAATGATACGAGAGCGTGAGATATGCATCCGCATCTTCTTCGGAAAGATCATAACCAACGGATGAACTTACCTTCTCGATAAGCTCGTTTCTGACACTCACATAATCTTTAACAGGCGTACCGTACTCATCCATAGTATTGGCACGTTCCTGACGAACGATCTGAAAGAATGACATAATATTGTTTATGTTCTTGGAAGAATCATCCGTATTACGAACAAGGATGGTCTTGGTCGAATTCTTTGCAAGGACCGCATCGTAATGGGTCTGATAATTATCGATTACGTTACGTGCAGCATATATATCCTTAGTTGCTACAGAACCGATATGATAATCATACTTCTCCGGAATATAACCGAAAAAGACTGCAACTATTATCGTTACCATTACAGCGATGGCAACGGTGATACTTATAGCCCTTTTAAGTCCGCGTCTCATTTAAAATTCCTCTGCCCTGTTTCTGTCCCTGTCTGCATATGCTCTGACGATCCTCTGAACCAGCGGATTACGCACGATATCAGCCTCATTCAGACTTATTAATGATACACCATCAACGCCTTTTAGTACATCCATCGAATCGTAAAGACCCGATACAGAGCCTCTCGGGAGGTCTATCTGGGTAAAATCACCGCAGACACATGCTCTGCAGTTCATGCCAAGTCTTGTAAGGAACATCTTCATCTGATCGACTGTGGTATTTTGTGCTTCATCAAGAAGGACAAATGCATCATCAAGATTACGTCCTCTCATAAATGCAAGAGGCGAGACTTCGATAAGCCCCTTCTCGTAGTATTTCTCAAAGTTTTCCTGTCCGAGGAGCGCTACAAGAGCATCATAGATAGGACGCATGTAAGGATTAACTTTCTCAGCGATATCACCAGGAAGAAAACCAAGCTTCTCACCTGCTTCTACAGCAGGTCTTGTAAGGATGATCCTTGAAACTTCCTTGTTTCTGAAAGCCTTCACGGCCATGGCTACTCCGAGGAAAGTCTTACCGGAACCGGCCGGACCGCTGCAGATAACGAGCTCACTTCTTTTTAATGCATCGATATAAAAGCGCTGACCCAATGTTTTGGCCTTTAATGGTCTGCCGCTATATGTAGTAAAGAAGACTTCGTCTTCCATATTTATAAATTCCTGAAGTTTCCCGTCGTTTTCGAGAAGGATGACATAATCAGCGAGCATGGGATCGATATCACTGTTAGAAGACAACAGTGACAATGCCTCGACAGTTTCTTTGGCCCTTAAGACCATCAGGTTATTGTCGCCTTCGATAACTACAGAATCACCGTCAACTTCGATCTCGACATTATAGGCAGACTTTACTTTACCAAGTATCGTACCGACACTTATAACTTCAGATCTGCAACCGTCAATTCTTTCTACCATCTGTACCTCGCATCAATCAAGATCTATCTTTGTAAGCTTGGATAACGCTTCCTTGTAATAATCAGGAAGATCGACTTCAAAGCTCAACCGTTCTTTGGTCCTGGGATGAATAAATGAAATGGACTTACTGTGAAGCGCCTGACCTTTAAGGCCATAACTGGATCTTCTGCCTGCATAAATAGGATCTCCTACAGGCGGATGACCTATAAAAGTCATGTGGGCTCTTATCTGATGCGTCCTTCCCGTCTCCAAAAGAAGCGAGAGGTCAGTAGCTTCCTTATATCTGCCCACAACTTCAAAATGAGTAATAGAAGGCTTACCCTCTTCTCTTACGACCATCTTACGTCTGTCTGTGGAAGATCTTCCGATAGGCGCATCGACCGTACCTTTATCAGGTCCTACAATGCCATGAACAATACATCTGTACTGTCTTATTATCTCATGATTGGCGAGCATCTCGGCAAGAGCCTGATGAGTCTCGTTATTCTTGCAAGCTACCATAAGTCCGGATGTATCTTTATCGATCCTATGAACGATACCGGGTCTTATAACACCGTTGATATCAGAAAGATTACCCTCACAATGATGAAGCAGAGCATTAACGAGAGTATCTTCATGATGGCCACAGGCAGGATGGACTACCATTCCCTGCGGTTTATTGATGATAATAAGGTCAGAATCTTCATAGACTATGTCCAAAGGGATCTCCTGAGGTTTTGTATCTGTCTCAACAGGAGCAGGAACATCGATCGTTATCTTATCACCTGCGACTACCTTATAACTCGGTTTGAGCTTACTTACGCCTTCAACCGTAATATTTCCGGAAGACATCAATGAAGCAACATAAGATCTTGAGATCTCAGGAAGATTAGATGCAATGTATGCGTCAACTCGCATTCCGCCTTCAATTACTTCAAGCTTGTGTATCATTCTTTTTATTTCCTTTAAATAGCTCAAACAATGACAAGAACTGATCAACGACTTTATTACGGAAGATAACAAGACCAATAAGGATTATCGTTGCTACAACGGCACAGATATCCGCAAAGTTAAAGATCGGATATGTAAATGAACCGAAGTCAAATCTTAAAAAATCGACTACATAATGGAATCTGAATCGATCGATGAGATTACCGATCGCTCCTGCAAGATAAAGAATGAGAGCGAGCTTAAGAAAAAAGCTCTTATGTCTCAATGACTTATAAAGTGCATAAACAATGACTACTGACATGATAGTCGATATACCCGACAAGAAGTAAATACCCCAGGATCTGTCTGCAAACATACTGAAGGCACTTCCCGTATTCTGAACATAATAAAGCGAGAAGAAATCCTTGATGATCACATGCTGACCATATAAAGGGATCTTCTTAACGATCAGATACTTTGTGATCTGATCAATAAATATCAAAACTGCTACAGAAACAAGGCTTAACGCAAGTTTCCAATATTTAACTTCTTTCTTATCTACCAAATAATCATTCATATATACAAAACCTACTTATAGAACTACATCTTCCATTATAATCTACTTCGCAAATAATACCACTCATAGAAGCCTCTCCCTCAGCCGGAGCATACTTTGCAGGAAGCTTATAAACGAAGCGCCTTAACGACGTATCTATATCCATTCCGATAATAGAATCAGTACAACCTGACATTCCCGCATCCGTGATATATCCGGTTCCCTGAGGAAGGATCTTATCATCAGCAGTCTGAACATGAGTATGGGTACCTGCCACAACGGATACACGTCCGTCAAGATAATAACCCATAGCCTGTTTCTCTGAGGTAGCTTCTGCATGGAAGTCCAGGAAAACAGCGTTTGGTCTTTCCTTCTCGATCTGTGAAAGCATATCATCTGCCTTCTCGAAAGGAGAATCACAGTACATACCCATATCGACCTGACCCAAAAGATTAAAGACCGCAAGCTTAAAGCCGTTCTTCTCAACTATCGTGTACCTGGTACCGGGCCACTTGGCTGATACATTTGCGGGAACGACTACATTCTTATATCTGTTGCACTGTTTAACGAAATCATAGAAAGAAAAAGTATGATTTCCAAGAGTGATAACATCAGCTCCCAAGGAGAATAATTCATCGGCAACCTTAGGTGAAACTCCGAGTCCGTGAACGGCATTCTCGGCATTTACGATGCAAAAATCGATAGAATTGTCTTTAAGAAATGACGGTAACTGCTGCTTAACAACTCTTCTTCCGGGAGAAGCAACAAGGTCGCCAACAAAACATATCTTCAATACCTTTTCCTCCAATCAAACTCCGAGTATTTTACCATATCTTGCTCGAAAAACCCAATCCGTGACTTTGTGCGCGCATATTCACTTTTTCGAGAATAAAAAAAGGACCGTCCTTACGAACGGTCCCTTGTAGGTGACATACAACAATATGGTATCGCAAATTAAAAATCTATATGTAAAACAATAAAATCTATTATTTTGCAACATCTGTTGCTCTAGTCTCTCTAATAATGTTGACCTTGATCTGGCCAGGATAATCAAGCTCATCCTCGATCTTTTTACAGATCTGTCTTGCCTTCAAGATCATATCATCGTCTCCAACCTTCTCAGGGGAAACAATTACACGAATTTCACGGCCTGCCTGGATCGCATAACTCTTCTCGACACCCTCAAAGGATGTAGCGATCTCCTCAAGCTTCTGGATCCTCTTGATATAAGTCTCAAGATTCTCTCTTCGTGCGCCCGGCCTTGCTGCGGAAATTGCATCAGCCGCTGCTACCAATACTGCAATTGCAGATTGTGGATCAACATCGCCATGATGTGCTTCGATAGCGTTGATGATCAATGGTGATTCCTTGTACTTACGAGCAATCTCGGCACCGAGTTCGATATGTGAGCCGTCCTGTTCAAAGTCAGCTGCTTTACCGATATCATGCAACAGTCCCGCACGTCTTGCTGTCTGTACGTCGAGGCCCAATTCCGAAGCCATCATTCCTGCGATCCAACAAACTTCGATAGAATGCTGCAATACATTCTGTCCAAAACTGGTACGATAGCGCAAACGGCCGAGATACTTGATGATCTCAGGATGCAGATTCATGACGCCTGTGTCATAAGCTGCGCGCTCACCTTCCTGTTTGATGGTGTTATTGACTTCTTTTCTGGCCTTGTTAGCCATTTCTTCGATCCTAGCCGGGTGGATTCGACCATCAACAACGAGTTTCTCGATCGTAAGTCTTGCGATCTCTCTTCTTATCGGGTCGAATGATGATAAGATAACTGCTTCAGGTGTATCGTCGATAATAAGATCGACACCTGTGATCGTCTCGATAGCACGGATATTACGGCCTTCACGTCCGATAATACGTCCCTTCATCTCATCGCTAGGCAGTGAAACGACTGATACTGTAACTTCTGAAACATAATCTGAAGCATATCTCTGGATAGAACTAACGATAATATCCTTAGCGACCTTATCAGCTTCAGCTTTGGTCTTTTCCTCCATCTGCTTGAGCATTGTAGCCATATCATGACTGTATTCTCTCTCAGCAGCTTCCAAAACAAGTGATCTCGCATCTGCAATGCTGAGTCCTGAGATCTTCTCGAGTTCTGCCGACTTCTTAGCTTCGATCTCTCTCGTACGCTGTTCAGTCGCGGAAATCTCTTTCCTTACATTCTCGATCTCTGATTCCTTCAACTCAATGTTGCTGATCTTCTTATCAAGTGTTTCTTCTTTCTGGTCAAGCCTGTTCCTCTCTTTTGCAAGCTCCTGTTTACGTTCTCTAACATCACGCTCTAATTCAACACGTGCCTTAGAGATCTCCTCTTTTGCCTGCAACAGTAAATCTCTCTTGCGGTTCTCTGCATTCTTCTGAGCTTCACCCAAAAGCTTGGCATTTTCTGCTTCAGCCTTCTGAATATCATCCTGCAATTGCTTCTGCTGCGAAGATAATCCTCGCTTAAAATAAAAAACAGTTCCAAAAATACCCAAAAGAATACCAAGCACAGAACCGATGAGAGCATATAACCACTCCATCTTGGTATTCACCTCCAAATATTTAATTATCAATGTTCGATTAAAATAGACAAAAAATTGTCTAATAAATTATAGAAATAAATATTAAATGTGTCAACAATCGGACTGTATGCCAACGGCTACAGAACAATAATCAAATATCAGGATGCTCGCCGGAATAGCCTAATTGAGGCAACGAGAGCAAAAATGACATATCGTAATCATCTATAGTGAAACCGAATATATCCAGATTATCCGACATTCTCGCCAGATCGTTTGATTTAGGAAGAATCGATATATCGTTCTGGTTTAAGAATCGAAGCATCAGTTTTTCGGGAGATACAAGGTATTTATTGGCCATTTTAGTGATAACAGGGTCTTCTTTGAGCCTGCCTCTTCCAAGAGGGCTCCATGCCTGAACATGGATATCATTTGCCCTGCAAAAATCAACGGCATATTGCTGCATATATCCGATATGAAGTTCGAGCTGATCTACCATAGGCTTGATCTCGCAGTTATCAAGAATAACCTTCATATGATGAGGAAGGAAATTACTTACGCCTATCGCCCTGATCTTCCCTGCTTTATAAAGTTCTGACATTGCATTCCAGGTATCTACTACCCTGCTTCTCCATTGTTTATCACCTTCGGCGATAGGCCAATGTATAAGATATAGATCAAGATGATCTGTCTGAAGTTTGCTTATCGAACGCTCAAAAGCCTCAAATGTCTCTTTATATCCGAATTCATCAGGCCAGATCTTACTTGCGATGAACAATTCCTCACGAGGTATCCCTGAAGCTTTAAGCTCAGATCCGACCATTTCTTCGTTCTTATAAAATGAAGCAGTATCAAAATATCTGTAACCGGCTTTGAGGGCTTTTGTCACAGATCCAGGTTCAGCTTTGTAAGTACCATAAGCAACAGGATCAAAGGATACGCCATTATAAAGTTCAAATTGTTTTTTCTGACCCTTGACGTTATAACGCAGAACATGGCATTCATGCTTAGTCACACCATCAAACTTATAATCATCTTCATCATATACATACTCAAAACCACACTTCTTCATTACGTGACCTGATACTTCATTATGGATCTCATATCGTCCTTTGATAGCTGTTTGATGAAGATCATTGATGAGAAACTTAACGAGAGCCTGCATTATTTCTGTTCCATAACCTTTACGCCAGTGATCCTTGGCAATGTTATATCCAACCTCAAAGACCTGATCTTCTTCTATATAATAAACACCGCAACTGCCGCAAAGGTAGTTATCTTCATCCTTTACGCAGACTGCAAAATCATATGCGACATCGCTATTGATATCAACATACTTAAGCCATTCATTTGTCTCTTCTATGCTTTGATGAGTGCAATACATCATATACCTGGAAACATCAGGATCACTGGTCCAACGATCATAGGCATTTTGAGCATCATCAACACTTAATGGCCTTAATAACAAACTTTTTGTTTCCAGCGTAGGGATTCTCATGATAATCACCTCATCTTTTTTCTACTGATTATAACAAAAAATTGTCCCCGATAATCTCGGAGACAACTTTTAATACAGATTAGTTTATGGTCACTAAACAACGATCATTCAGCAATGACATCGTAGGAAACCATAAGATTTCCGTCCTTTCCAACAAGAACACTATTGAATACATTAACATTATGATTGATATTCTGGATCCAGATCATATCATTGCCGGTCAATCCGCATAATACTCCATCATAAACAATAAAGTATTCATAGAGTTTATTCTCTAGTTCACAGTATTTCTCACCGGTAGTAACGTTATAGACTATCGACTTGTTTGTTTCTTCATCATAGTAAGAAACATATACTTCACCGGTTACCATGTCTTTGGAAGAATAGCCCTTACCGTTGGGAACATCTATCTTATTCAAGTCTTTATCAAAATATCCGATGATCTCTTCCGTAGCATTAGGATCATTGGAATTATCTACGTACAGATAATTGCTCTTTGTATTAACGGTCCAATCACTATTGTTAAGATCAAAACTGATCTTTTTTCCCGTATTTATATTTTCAACAAAACCACCTACAAATGAAGTGAAGACGATGGAAGACGGATCACCCTTAACGATTTCAAATAGAAGTCCGGATTCAAGGTGTACATCAAGACACTTTGAGATCAAGTTAAGCTGATCGTCATAGATATGTGTCTTGTAATCATTGTTAATGACAACAAAATTATCAGACAAAGAGATAGTATATCCCTCTTTTAGATCTACCTTATTGATAATGTTACCTTCTTTATCGATCGAAATTACTTCGATGTCATTGATAAGCAAAATACCGTTACCGTCCAGGTACTCAAATCTCTTATATCCGTCTAAGATCTCATTTCCGTCTTTGTCAAATACACTGATGCTCATATTGCCGTTATCTACAAGAACATCACCATAGAAACGATCAACACTCTTAATTACTTTACCGCTTTCGTTATCAATAAGGCAATTATACGTTGAATGGAGGATATCCATCTTACCGATAAGAGTTGTATTATCATAGACAGCTCTTACACACACGCCTTTACCATCATGAAATATAGAAGCTATATTTTCGTCAACGTTTATCTCTTTATTCTCGAAAACAACGTTAAGATCTTTATCATAACAACTGATCGTCATCTTACCTTTCTCATATTTACTTAAGTAAGCAACACCGTCATAGTCAACGTAGAACCCGTTAAAATCAAAGCCGGTACATTTTGTTCCGTCAGCAGAGATAAAACCGCAACTTGTAATACCGAACTCACCTTTCTTTACTGCGATATATGAATCGTTGTATTCAAAATATCTTACATACGAAAAATCAGGAACACCTACTATCTCACCATTAATATCAACAAATCCCATCCTGTAAACAGCATCGTTATAGAATCCAGGATCAAAAGTGTAAACCGGTGAGTTCTTACCGATCATTACATAAATCGGAAATAACCTGGTAGCAGATGTTAATGGGTCAAAATGGATAAGCGGGTCTTCATCTTCGATATTCACAGGTAAAAAAGTATTCGTGATAAAAACAGTTTCATCTGTTATATCTTCAGATGTTGACTCAATAACAGATATTGTGGTTTGCTCAGTTTCCTGGTCACTGACTGACTCATCTAATGCTTTTACCGGTTGTGCTTTGCAAGCTGCTAAAGAAAGCAACACTGATCCTGTAAGGATCATAGAAATGATCTTTTTTTTCATTGATCTATCCTCCAATTTTCTATTCCATGTCTTATTAACGAAAAAAGAGATCATACTGTTTCACGAATCAGCTCTGTTTATAGTTTCTTAACATTTTCGGTAAGAAAAACCTGCTAACAAAAATCAAGAGTTTGTTGGCAGGTTTTTCTTTGGTGCATT
>CAMVBS010000026.1 GCA_947165785.1 uncultured Clostridia bacterium
TTTGCCACGGCAACATCTGCCGTTCAACAATGGCTGAGAGTATGTTCACCTATATGGTGAAGCAGAAAGGCGTGGAGGATATTTTCGAGATAGATTCGGCTGCGACTAGTAGAGAGGAGATCGGAAATACGCCACATTACGGGACTGTAGGTAAATTAAGGGAGGTAGGGATACCGCTCGTGCCGCATCGTGCCCGTCAGATGACTATGGCCGATTATGATCATTATGATTATCTTATCGGTATGGATTCGGCCAACATCAGGAATATGGAACGGATCGCCGGCGGAAGAGGAGAGAAGATATACAAGATGCTTGATTTTGTGTCGGGGGAAGGTAGAGGTAGAGATGTCGCGGATCCTTGGTATACCGATAACTTCGATGCAACATATAATGATCTTGTGAAGGGACTGACTGCCTTCTGGGAATTCCTGGAGAAAAAAGGTGAAGTATGAAATTAATAAGAGAGATTTTCGGGTGTGTTAAAGTCTTGGAGCGCCGCTACAGAGTCGACGGGCGTGGGCCGATGACGGTAGTGTGCGACGGATCTGATGATTTCAGGGCGCTTGATACGCGAATATATACGATGCCTAAGGCCGGCACTTTCTTCGGGATCCATTATCGTGACGTAGAAGATCCTATGACCAAGCTTGTTTCCGTCATCAAGGGCAGGGGGATGGATTACGTGATCGACCTCAGGGAGGATTCGCCGACTTATCTTAAGTGGGAGAAGATAGAGCTTTCCGAGACTAACGCGCTCACGGTCCTGGTGCCTGCCGGGATCGGCCACTGCTTTTTATCGCTCGATGATGACACTATCCAGTGTTATTCGGTCGATAGGAGCGGGGATGAGGCGTTCTCACTAATGCTGAATTATAAAGATCCGAAGATCTGCCTCGTGCTCGATCACGAGATAACGGCTATCGCTGATTATGACCTGGAGGCGCCGTTCCTCTCATAATAGAACATGAATTGCTGCATTATACCGGCGGTCTCGGGATACGGTGACGTGTCAAAGGAGCCGCCGTAGTATTTGTCGAGGATCCTCTTTATCCAGACGTCGACGGGAAATCTTCCCGTGCGGCCGAAGCCGAAGAGCATGGTGCAGTTTGCTACTTTGGTACCGACTCCGAACATGGAAGTTAGGACTTCGAAGAGGTCGTTGTCGGACTTTTTCGAGAGGGAAGAGAGGTCAATCTTACCTGAGTTGATATCATGTACGGCTTCTACGATGTATCTGTCCCTGTAGCCTACGCCCATGTCAGAGATGGCGGACAGGTCTGCCTTCGAGAGGGCCACGCAGGTAGGGAAGGCATAATAGGTATCGCGGGAAGGCTTAATGAACGGAGATTTTAGCGACGGGGCTTTGATCTTCCTGCCGTAAGTTTCTGAGATGCGCTCGACTGACGTGGTTATTGCGGGGATCGAGCGGCGTTGGGAGATGATGTAGCTTATGAGTGTCTCGAACGGCTCCTGACGAAGGATCCTTATGCCGTAGCCGAAGTTCGCGGCTTCCTTAAGATACGAGTCGCTGGGATCTATGCTCTCATATATCTTCACATAATCACGGTCGAGGTCGAAGTAATCTTTCCACAGTTCTTCGAATTCCGCTTCGCTGCAGGAGAAAGCATAGTTGTTATCTCCAAGGCAGGCGATCTGGAGATATCTATCCTTGGCGACAAGCTCCACGTGCGTGTCATCGAGGATGACGAAGCGGAAGGCCTGGCCGCTCAGGGCGATCTTATGAGGGTCGAAGAATGGAATAGTCTTGGTGATCATGATGGTTTCCTTTAAGTTTTTGTATGTATCTCAGTATACACTTTTTAAGGTGTGTGATGTAAAATTATTCAAATGTGTTTTCGGAGGGGAAAATGAAGATATCTGATATATATAACAGTAAGGACAGGGTACTGTCATTCGAGATATTTCCGCCTAAGCATGATGAGGAGCTTACCGATATCGATGCTACTTTGGAGATCATGAGCGATCTTCATCCTGATTACATCAGCGTAACCTTCGGTGCAGGCGGTTCTTCCAACAATAACAAGACCATCCGTCTTGCCCGTAAGATCAAGGATCAGTTCAATATCGAGCCTGTCGTACATCTTACCTGTCTTACATATTCCAGGGAAGAGATCGACAACTTCTGCAAGGAACTCATGGATAACGGTATCGAGAATATCCTCGCGCTTCGAGGCGACATCAATCCGAATCTTGAGATGAAGGATGATTTCAAGCATGCTTCGGATCTTATAACATATATCAAAGGCAAGTATGATTTCTGTATCGCGGGTGCCTGCTATCCTGAGTGTCATCCGGATTCTCCTGACAGAGTCTCCGAGTTCGCCAACCTTCGTACGAAGGTCGATGCGGGTGCGGAAGTGCTCCTTTCTCAGCTCTTCTTCGATAATGATCTCTTCTTCAGATTTGTGGAAGACTCGAGGATCGCAGGAATCGACGTTCCGATCACTCCGGGTATCATGCCTGTAGTTAATGCGGCACAGATCAAGAGAATGATCACTACATGCGGTGCTTCTTTGCCTGTAAGGTTTGAGAGGATCGTCAGAAGATATGAGGACAATAAGGACGCTCTCCTTGACGCGGGCATCTATTACGCCATCTCTCAGATCATCGATCTTCTCGCGAGCGGCAGCGACGGCATACATCTTTATACGATGAATAATCCTCTGGTTGCCAAGAAGATCTGCGACGGTATCAAGAACATCGTCTGATCATTTTCTTGTAAAAATCATTTCAGAGCAAAACGAACGACCGGTTCTTCAATGAAGTTGACCGGTCGTTATTTTATACGCTTTCGTTGCAAGGACCCTCAGAGAAAAGTTGGGAAGTGAGTCTTACGGGTCCTTATCGCAAGCAGCGGAAGTTGCTTAGAAGTAGAGGTCGCGCTTACCTTCGTCGATCATCTTGAGACGCTTCTCACATGTCTCTCGTGCAGCAGGGTTAGGGATGTTCTCGAGCTCACGCTTAATAAGTTCCTCACCGATGCGCTTTGTGTCTTCTGAAGCGTAGTCGTTAAGGTATTCCTTCAATGTGAGAAGAGCATTAGGGTGGCAGCAGTTCTGGATCTGCTTGCTCTTGCAAAGAGCCATGAACCTGTCTCCCGTTCTTCCTTCACGATAACATGCAGTACAGAATGAAGGGATATACTTCATATCCATGAGCCAGTGAACGACCTCATCGAGGGTACGGTTATCGGATACGTCGAACTGAGCGGAATTGTCTTCCTCAGGCTCCGGCTCTGCATAACCGCCGACGCTTGTCCTTGAAGCACCGGAGATCTGTGATACACCGAGGTGAAGGACCTTCTCACGGACTTTCTTGGATTCTCTCGTGGAGATGATCATACCCGTGTAAGGAACGGAGATACGGATGAGCGCGCAGATCTTCGCGAATGTCTCATCATCGATACCGTTGTCGAAAGCAGAAGGATCGATATCATCAGCTCTCTTGATACGCGGTACTGAAATTGTGTGAGGACCTACGCCGTGAACAGCCTCGAGGTGCTCGGCATGCATGAGAAGTCCTGCGAATTCGTACTTGTAGAGCTCGAGTCCGAAGAGAACTCCGAGACCTACATCATCGATGCCGCCTTCCATGGCACGGTCCATTGCTTCAGTGTGGTAAGCGTAGTTGTGCTTAGGTCCTGTCGGATGGAGCTTCTCGTAGCTTTCCTTGTGGTATGTCTCCTGGAAGAGGATATATGTACCGATACCTGCTTCCTTGAGCTTTCTGTAGTTCTCGACTGTCGTAGCAGCGATATTTACGTTGACACGACGGATCGCGCCGTTCTTATGCTTAATGGAGTAGATCGTCTTGATGCACTCGAGGATATATTCGATAGGGTTGTTGACAGGATCTTCGCCGGCCTCGATCGCCAGACGCTTGTGACCCATGTCCTGAAGAGCTATGACTTCCTTCTTGACCTCTTCCTGTGTGAGCTTCTTACGGCAGATGTGCTTGTTCTTCATGTGGTAAGGACAGTAAACACAGCCGTTGACACAGTAATTGGAGAGGTACAAAGGAGCAAACATTACGATCCTGTTGCCGTAGAAATCCTTCTTGAACTGCTCGGCAAGGGCATACATCTCCTTGATCCTGGACTCGTCCTCGCACGCCAAAAGCACGGATGCCTCGCGGTGTGACAAGCCTTTTCTGTCTTTTGCCTTTTCAATGATGGAATCGATTAATTCAAAGTTATTCTTATTGGCTTCGGCATAAGCGAGAGTCTCTTCGATCTCCTCATGGTTGATAAATTCCTCAGCCTTAAGCGATTTAGGATCGTACATATTAAATTTTCCTTTCTTCAGAGTCAGAGCAATACTTCCTCTTTAGTCAGGATAGGTTATAGCACATTTATAATGATTATTCAAATACTATTCGAAAAAATTATTCGAATAAGCGGTCTTCGCCGAAATCCCCTCAAGTCTTCCTATCTTGCCCGAAAGTCCGCTGATGATATCCTGAGGCGCTTCGACCGACAGACAGATGATGCTGATGCCTCTTTTACGGTAGGGGATACCCATCCTTCCGATGACATAGTCCGAGTATTCGGAGATGATGTGGTTAAGTTCGTCAATGGAGGACCTGTTTTCGATGATAATGCCGATGACGGCTACTCTTTGCTGCATATATGACCCCTGAGGTTTTTTTATAGGATATCACTGCTTGATAATTTTCGAAAGAATGCAACAATATTATGTAGTAAATCGTTAACTTACATGGAAGAAACTTTGAAAGGAAGAATTTATGGATAAATTTACCCATACCCTCAAGAGAGCATCGGTAGTTCTTGCTACGATACTTCTGGTGCTCAGTACGATCACGTTCATCGCGCCGAATGCCATGCTCCGCGCTGATACCAAAGACGGCGAGATCGTAAATGTTACAACGAGTGTTAACGTTCGTAAGGAACCTACGACAAAGTCAGATATCGTTGTATCCCTTACAAATGCTACCAAGATCAAGGTGGAAGACACGGTAGCAGCCAAGGCCGGTGACACATCCGGCAGTGCCAAGTGGTGCAAGGTCACGGTTACAAAGAATAACCAGACATACACAGGTTATATCGCTGAGACTTATGTAAAGATCACAGGTACATCAACTACCACAACAACACCTACACCTACGACAACGACATCTCCGACGCCTACAACTACGACGGCTCCGTCCTCGGATAAGGCATTCGAAGATTCCATCGCAGGTTTTCCGGACAGCTATAAGTCCTCTTTGAGAGATCTTCATAAGCAGCATCCGAAGTGGAAGTTCGTTATGGAGACAGCTCCGAAGAACTGGAATGAGGTCCTCGATCTCGAGTCCAGAAACGGCTGTTCACTCGTACAGAACTCAGTTGATAACGCATGGAAGTCAAAGGCTGCAGGTGCATATGATCCTGCTACAAAGACATACAAGGTTATCGATTCACCTAACTGGGTCAATGCTTCAAGAGGCCTTATCGCTTACTACCTTGACCCTAGGACCAACCTCAATAATGACGGTATCTTCCAGTTCCTCGACTTAAGCTATGATAAGTCCGGAATCGGTGCCAACCCTGATAACGCAGTTGCAAAGGTACTTAACGGTACATTCATGCACAACAAGAAGGCTAAGTATGACGGCCTCGAGATCGAGTTCAGCAAGCTCTTCTCCATGGGCGGATACGAAGGCAAGACAAACCCGATCTTCCTTGCAGCACGTTCTGTTCAGGAAGTAGGCGTTAACGGAAGTTCCTCATCTGACGGTAAGACAGGTTACTACAACTTCTATAATATCGGTGCATATTCCGATGCGACCAATTCCGCATATGTCGGACTTAAGTTCGCTCAGTACGGTAACGGCGTGAGCGGTTCCGAGTTCAATTCCAAGTATCTCATTCCATGGAACTGCGAAGGCTTCTCCATCATCGGCGGTGCAAGATGGATCGGTGACTTCTATGTATCAAAGGGTCAGAACACGATCTATTACATGAGATTTAACGTTTCTCCTAAGTCTGCAACAAAGACATGCTATCACCAGTACATGACTGCAACTCAGTCTGCTACGTCTGAAGCTAAGAGAATGTACAATGCATATTCCAAGTCCGAGCTTCTCGATACAGAGCTCACATTCGTCATCCCTGTTTACACGGGTATGCCTTCAGAGGTATGTCAGCTTCCTACACCGGAGAATGCTGCAGCAGATTTTGTAAATCGTGCATATGAGCTCGTTCTCAACCGTAAGCCTTCCGCTGACGAACTTAAGGCAATGTCCACTAAGCTCGTTAACGGTGAAGAGGCAGTTGACCTCGTAGGATCTTTGTTCGAGTCTGATGAGTTCGCAAGACGTAAGCTCTCCATCGACGATCAGATCAAGCTCGTTTATAAGGTGCTTCTTAACCGCGATGCCGATGAGGCAGGATTCAAGTACTACAAGGATCTCATGAGCAACGGTTACGGTATCCTTTACCCGTACGCCATCATCGCGAACAGCAAGGAATGCCGTGACTTCATGGATATCTACAGTGTTAACGCCGGTACATATGTAGATAAGGACGTAACAGATAACAACATGGCTGTTAAACCGTTCGTTGAGCGTCTCTACTCCGGTTTCATGGGCAGAACATATGATGCTGAGGGCTTGAGACACTGGATGGTACAGCTCTCAACAAAGAAGATGACAGGTCAGGAAGTTGCCGAGTTCTTCTATGGCAGCCCTGAGTTCCAGGGACTGAACCTCGGTAATGAAGAGTTCATCAAGAGACTTTATAACGTCTGCCTCGGCCGTGAAGCTGATGCTGACGGACTTAAGTACTGGCTCGGTCAGTTCGACAACGAGCATCACTCCAAGACATGGGTGCTCCAGGGCTTCCTTAACTCTGCCGAGTTTAACCAGCTCTGCGATCAGTATAAGATCAACAAGTCCACATACTATTCTCCGACGACATACCAGCTCGTATTCAGCCAGGAGAAGACAGAGGCATTCGTTACAAGACTTTACTCATTGGCTCTCGGCCGTGAACCTGATCCGGACGGATTTAACTACTGGGTAGGTCAGTTCAAGAGCGGTGCCAACGGACGTGACGTTGCATACGGATTCGTATTCAGCCAGGAGCTCAGCAACAAGAGCTTGTCCGATGAGGAGTTTGTAGAAGTCCTCTACAAGATCTTCCTTGACCGTACATCCGATGCAGACGGTAAGGCATACTGGACAGGTGAGCTTAAGAAGGGAACATCCCGCCAGCAGGTATTTAACGGATTCATCTATTCAGAGGAGTTCGGTAAGCGCTGTATCGAGGCAGGTATCCTTCCATATCCGGGATATAAGCTCTGATAAGTCATTAACTGATAACAGCGGAGTCGCCCTGTGCGGCTCCGTTTTTCGAGAAGAAAAAACAGGAAAAAATGTGGCAAAGGAAAAAAGGTGCAACGGACACCAAAACAGCTTCGTCATATAGATGTCGGAAGCGACAGAATCATTCATATATTGGAGGAAGCAAATGAAACTGAGAAAAGTTTTAAAGATTTCAGCAATCACGCTCGCATTCATCATGGTTTTCGCGGGCTGTTCTAAGAAGGAAGAGACAAAGGAAGATAAGAAGACTGAGGAAACAACGGCAGAGACAACTGCAGAAGAGGATGATGAAGAATCAGATCTCGGATTTATTGACGAAGGTGATGAATTCGAGAATTATGATTCGGATTGCTATTCGATCAGCGCAGATGATCTCCCTGATCAGAACATCGAGATCAATGAGAAGTATTATAAGTTCTATGATTACTCCAAACTGGACAGTATGGAGATGCCTGAGCACAAGGAAGTAAAGCCTGACGACTTTGAGAATGAGGGTCTTAAGAAGCTTGTACAGGAATATCAGGACAAGGGTTATGAACTCACTTCAGCAGAAGAGAATGCTCTTTACTTTACCGGCCAGGGAATCATGGATGAAGAGTCAGGCTGGGGCGTAGCATATCTTTATAACGGCTTTACGGGTTATGGTGAGGATGGAGATACTTACTACAATGTAGAGGCATACCTCATCCCTCAGGAAGACATCGAGTCCGTACTCGGTCTTAAGCTCGTATCAGAAGACGATACTACAGCTGAGTACAAGGATGGCGGCAAGGGTTATTGCCCTAGGGAAGGAAAGTATACCTACGATAAGGAGAATGAGCTCCTTTTATATGAGGAGTCATTCACTTATTCAGGTGAAGCAGTAGGTTAATACGATAAGTTTTATCAAACACAGGCTTTTACAACTTCGGAAAAGGAAATGAGATGACCTGGAAAATGAAGGAGACGCTTTTGACCGCGTCTCCTTTTCATATGTTCTTATCAAGTCTGAAGTAATTGTTGAGCTGGCACTTGGTGTTGCCGTTATAAAGCTTTACACGCTTATCGGCCTTGGCTCTGTTTGCCTTCTCGAAGGAGTCATCAGGCGTTATTACCGATAACCTGACGCCTTTCTTGCAAAGGCCGTTCTTGGTAAGGTAGTTATAGCCGATCATCTTATAGATCTTGTTGGCTTCATCCTCTGTAAGAAGCCTGTTTCCGTACGGAGGATTGGTTATTATCAGATGCCTGTCGAAGGATGTGAGCTTGTTTAAAGCCTCTATGGTCCTGTCTTTGGCGTCCGCGACATCAAACCTTATGAAACTTCCGACTCCGGCATTGCTCGCGTTCTGACGGGCATTTGTGACCGCCTTGGGATCTATGTCTGATCCGAAGTAGAAGATATCGTCGAACGGGTCTGTATTTTCCAGGCTCACGGCTTCCTCATATGCGAGTTCGCGCGCCTTTGGTCCGATGTAGGGGAGAGCCTCATAAGCAAAATGCCTGTTCTTTCCCGGAGCGATATTAAGTGCCATCATGGCTGCCTCGATAAGTATCGTACCGCTTCCGCAGAATGGGTCGACGAGAGCCTCGATGTCGAAGGGTCTGTAGTGCGCAAGAGAGATCATTCCCGCAGCCAAGGTCTCTTTTATTGGGGCTTCGTGAGTAAGTGGACGATAACCGCGCTTATGAAGTCCGTCGCCCGAGGTATCGATCATAAAACGAACGACATCTTCAACGATACCGAACTGTATCCTGACTTCGCCCTTTGTCCTGTCCTCATATACCGAAGTTCCTTCCGGAAGGCCTCTGGAGTTCAGGATGCTCTTAACGATCGCCTTCTTCGAGAGGCTCTGGCATGCACTTATTCCGAACAGCTTCGACTTTCTCGAGAAACCGTTGACTATAAAAGCATAGTCCTTAGGAATAAAGTCATTCCACGGAAGCTTCTCGGCCCCATCGAAAAAGTCCTCGAACGTCTCAGCCTTAAAAGACCCGACCTCGAAAAAGACTCGTTCGCCCCTGCGGCACCACATGTTCACGGCTGCAACATCAGAAGCGAGGTTGTTCTCAGTGGAATCCAGGGTAACGACACCGTCAGTAACGGTGATGTTTTCCTTTTTGTATCCGATCGAGAGAAGGTCTTCCTTGACCAGGCTTTCAAGTCCGAAAAGTGCTGTAATTATTATCTTCATAAAATAAAATTTCCTCTTTAATAGTATCGTGATTATATGTCAGAAGTGCTTTAAGAGCAAGGTTTTGCGGCAAACCTGCCGTTTTGTTAGTATGCAAGCCGAAAATGCAAATTTGTTGTCCTTGAGTCGTGGACACCATTTTTGAGAAATTTTGTTCTTTTCCTCGAAAAAGCCCACAAATAGCCGTTAACAATTCTGTAACATTTACGTAATCGTTTTGAGACAAAAGTCAATAGTTTTTTGAAATGCCCTTATTTCAAGGCTTAATCCACTGCCTGCTCATGAAATAGTTGTCTGTGAGTTATCAACCGAGTTTTCCACATTTTCCACATTTCCGCGTGTGGATAACTTGTGTTTAACGTCATAACGATACACAATGCACAATCCTAGTGCGTTTCATTTGTGCAAGATGCACATGTGACGGATTTTTGTTAGGCTTTTATCGGAAAATGTCTGAAAATTTCAAATATGTTACAAAAAACGCTTCCGTGTTTGGTATAATCAATAAAAACTTTAGGGAGTAGCACATAAATGAGTGAGTTATCCATAAATGCGCAGAAAGCCAAAGATGCTTCCAGAGTCCTTGCATGTACTTCGGCAGAACTTAAGAATGCAGCACTTGAGAGCATTGCCAAGGCTTTGATCGCAGGTAAAGACGAGATATTTGAGGCTAATCACAAGGATCTGACCAAGGCAGAAGAGTCAGGCCTTGCAACTCCGCTTCTTAAGAGACTTAAATTCGACGAGACAAAACTTAATGACGTTACCGCAGGTATCAGAAGCCTTATAGGTCTTGAAGATCCTCTCGGTAAGGTCACGATGCATACAACTTTGGATGACGGACTTGAGCTTTACCGCGTAACATGTCCTATCGGTGTTATCGGAGTTATCTTCGAGTCACGTCCTGACGCTCTCGTTCAGATCGCGAGCCTTTGCCTTAAGAGCGGAAACAGCGTATTTCTTAAGGGTGGTTCTGAAGCAATGAATACCAACAGTGTCCTTGCCAAGATCATCTATGAGACAGGTGTTGAATCAGGACTTCCGGAAGGCTGGCTCCATCTCATCACATCCAGAGCTGATGTTACTGAGATGCTCGGTCTTAACGATTATATCGATCTCATCATTCCTAGAGGATCCAATGAGTTCGTTCAGTACATCATGAAAAATACAACGATCTCCGTTCTCGGACACGCTGACGGCGTTTGTCACACATATGTATCCGAGGATGCTGACGTTGATGAGGCTTTGAAGATCCTTATCGATGCTAAGACTCAGTATGTTTCAGTTTGTAACGCTACGGAGACTGTCCTTATCGACAGAAAGATCAAGGATAAGATCCTTCCTAAGCTTTTCGAAGCTTATAAGGAGCGTAATGTCGTAATGTTCGGTGATGAGGAGATCTCCAAGGAATACGGTATAGATCAGGTAACAGAATGGCATCATGAGTATCTTGATTATATGGTATCCCTTAAGATCGTAGACGGTATCGACGAAGCTATCGCCCATATCAACAAGTACGGCTCCGGACATACTGACGCCATCCTTACGACAGATAAGGAGAAGGCTGATAAGTTTACGCTTTCCGTTGATTCCGGTTGCTGCTTTGTCAACTGTTCAACAAGGTTTTCGGACGGATTCAGATTCGGATTCGGTGCCGAGGTCGGCGTAAGTACGAGCAAGCTCCATGCAAGAGGCCCTGTAGGACTTGAAGGACTTGTTTCTTACAAATACAAGCTCATCGGAAGCGGAAACATCGTTGCTGACTATGCTTCTAATAAGTGCACGTTTAAGCACATTCATCATAAAATCTGATCAGGAGAGTAGATATGAAAGTTGTAGTTTCATCAGATCACGCAGGTTATGACCTTAAGATGAAGGTCAAGGAACATTTGGAGAAGATGGGCCATGAGGTCATCGTTGAAGGCGCCGTAAGCGGTACTGAGCCCTATAGCTACGTTGAGGCAGGCCAGGCTCTTGCTAATGACGTTATAAGCGGCAAGGCAGAAAGAGGCATTGCTATCTGCGGCACGGGAATCGGTATCTCTATCGTTGTAAACAAGTTCAAGGGTATAAGATGCGGTCTTTGCTGTAACGAATATATGGCAAGGATGCTCCGTCAGCATAATGACGGCCAGGTTCTTGCAATGGGTGCAAGAGTCGTAGGTCAGGGCGTTGCTCTTAACATGGTAGATGCTTTCTTTGACGAGCAGTTTGCAGGCGAGAGACACGCTGTAAGAGTAAATGACATCTGTAAGCAGGAAGAAGAATTCTTCAAATAATAAAATAATGTTTCAAATACCATATATGAGTGGTAAACTCTTTTAGGGAAACAAAGAGGAGGTTATAAATGGAAAGCAATAATGTTTATGTATTCGATCATCCGTTGATCCAGCATAAGGTCTCTATCTTGAGAGACAAGAACACTTCCACCAAAGAATTCAGAGAACTCGTATCCGAGATCTCAATGCTCATGGCATATGAGGCTACTCGTGACCTTCCTCTTAAGCAAGTTGAGATCGAGACTCCTGTTGCGATCGCCAAGACAAACGTTATCGCAGGCAAGAAGCTCGCTATCGTACCGATCCTTCGCGCAGGACTTGGTATGTGCGACGGTTTCTCAACTCTCATTCCTAATGTCAGAGTAGGACATATCGGCCTTTACAGAGATCCTAAGACCTTAAAGCCGGTTGAGTACTACTGTAAGCTCCCTGAGGATATCGTTGAAAGAGATGTAATCGTACTTGATCCGATGCTTGCTACAGGCGGATCTGCTTCTGCTGCGATCACATTCCTTAAGGATCGAGGCATCAAGAACATCAAGTTCATGTGCCTTATTGCTGCTCCATGCGGTATCGAGAAGCTCTCAACAGATCATCCTGATGTAAGGATCTTCTGTGCTGCTAAGGATGAGAAACTCAATGATCACTCTTACATCGTTCCGGGTCTCGGAGATGCAGGTGACAGACTTTTCGGTACGAAATAAGATATTTTATACCGAGAATTATTTAGCTCAATGACGGGAGTTCAGGTTTCACCGCTTGGACTCCTTTGTGAGTATAAAGATTGAATACGGAGGTAGTTATATGGATCTTATGTTATCCACCGGTTCTTGGTTTTCCAGGTTCTGGGACAGCTTTGTCGAACATTTCGTCGAAGCGATAATACCGGGTGGAAATATCGGTGAAGAGATCAACCACGGTATCCTTCAGTGGAAAGAATATATCACTTTGGGAGGAAAGTCATTCGCGATCACCGATGCTACCATAGTCTCATGGATTGCGATAACGATAATAATCGTTGCTTTCTCTCTTGCGGTAAGAAAGAAGTCCATGATCCCAGGAAAAGGACAGACTATAGTTGAATTTCTCATTGAACTTATCATTTCGACAGGAATGAGCTTCGGTCTTAACAAGGAGCAGGCAGAAAAGATAGCTCCTATGATAGGAACGTTCGGAATGGTCATTCTGTCATGTAACGTAATTTCATGGTTTAAGGTGTCACCACCTGCCAAGAACATCGCATTCCCGGTAGCTTTGGCGGTCGTAGCGATCATCTATGTTATCGGCGTCTCGATAAGCATGGTAGGACTTAAAGGTTTCTGGGGATCTCTTAAAAGCCCGATGCCTGCAATGATCCCGTTCAAGATCTTGGACTACATCATTAAGCCGATCTCATTGTCACTCCGACTTTTCGGTAACGTATTCGGTGCTTTCGTATTCATGGAATTCTTGTCCATCGTAACACCTATTATCTTACCTGGTATCTTCGGTCTGTGGTTTGACCTTATCGACGGTATCCTTCAGGCAGTGGTTTTCGCATATCTTCTTATGTCATATGTAGGAGAAGTAGTCGAGGGTGCTCATGAAGCCGAGATCCTTGATAAGGAAAACAAAGAGAAGAAGGCTTTGAAGAAAGCTGAGAAAGAAAAAGCAAAGATGGCTGCCGCAGCTGCAGCTGTCGAGAATAAATAAGATTTAAACTTTGCGGAGGTTTTAATATGAATACTTTAATTGATTTTATGCCGGTTATGCTCGCTATGGATCCTAAGGGTTTTGCAGGTATCGGTGCCGGTATAGCGATCGGCCTTGGTGCTTTGGGTGCTGGTCTCGGTATGGGTATTGCAGCAGGTAAGGCAGTTGAAGCAGGTGCTAGACAGCCTGAGATCTTCAGTAAGATCCAGACACTCCTTCTTACGGCTATCGTATTTATCGAGTCAGTTGCTATCTACGCTCTCGTTACGGCTTTGCTCTTGATCTTTACATTCTGATCATCACAAGGAAGAAAGCAAGTTTAGAAAAGAGGATAAATTATGCATTATCAATTTGTTACGTTGGCGACAGAAGCTGAGCCGGGTCTTTTCTCCCCGGAGCAGTTTGGCGGCTACGCATCAACAGCAGTTATTGCAATACTGACGCTCTTGGTCTCATTTATCATCATCAAGCTCGTTATCTTCAAGCCGATGATGAAGCTCCTTAATGACAGACAGAACCTTATCAAGGGTAAGGTTGAAGGTGCTGAGAAGGCTGAGCAGGAAGCTCAGGCAAGGATCGAAGAAAGTAAGCAGATCATCGACCAGGCAAGAAGCGAAGCAGCTCAGATCGTCAATGAGGCTAGAGAAACAGCTGAAAGCCAGGCTAATGTAATCCTTTCCAAGGCTCATGATGAAGCTCAGGAGACTTTGGCTAAGGCTGATGAAGAAGTTAAGAAGATCAAGAAGACTGCTCTCGAGGAAGTTAAAGATGAGGTTACAGACCTTGCAGTAGAGGTTTCCGAGAAAGTAATCGGTGAGATCGTTTCTAAGAGTACATTGGAAGAGCTTTGCAATAAGCATGCAAATCTCATACTTGATGCTGAGGTGAATAAGATCGATGCAGAACAGTGATAAGACAATACACATCAGATTCACCTATGCGGAAGATCTGAGTGAAGAGCGTATCGAGCTCATCATAAAGCGTTTTGTCGAGATCAATAAGATCGCAGATTACGATTATGAAGTAACACGCGATGATTCTTTGATCAGCGGTTTTGTGTTTTATGCAATGGGTCTTCGATATGACTATAGTGTCAAAGGTCAGCTTGGTCGAATCAGTGATTTTATCAAGCGTAACCGTGCTGTAGTGGATGAGTCGGAGATAAAGGAAAATGATATCTCCAACTTTACGGGTCAAGAGATCAAGGAAAGTATCGAAGAGGCACTTGATAAGTTCTCCGAAAGACCTACATCTGCTATCTATGACAAGAGACTTTGGGCAACTGATGAAGAAATAGATGCCGATGACAGTATTACCAAAAAGAGCGTAACAAAGCAGATAAAGGATACACTCCTTAAGGTTACCACGATCGACGAGGTAGGTACTGTAATGAGCGTCAGTGACGGTGTTGCCGTTGTAGAAGGACTTAACAAGTGTAAAGCTACTGAACTTATCTATTTTTCGAGCGGTGCTACAGGTATTGCCATGAACCTTGAGATGAGTAAGGTCGGCGTCGTCCTTCTTACTTATGCAGATACGGTAACTCAGGGCATGATCTGTAAGAGAACAGGTGAGACGGTTTCTGTTCCTGTAGGTATGGGACTTCTCGGAAGAGTAGTAAACCCGTTGGGTAATGCTATCGACGGTAAGGGTATCATCAGATACACCGCAAAACGTCCTATTGAGTCTCCTGCTCCTTCTATCGTAGAGAGATCTCCTGTTAATAAGCCTTTGCAGACAGGTATTACTGCCATAGATGCCCTTACTCCTATCGGAAGAGGTCAGCGTGAGCTTATCATCGGTGACCGTCAGACAGGTAAGACAGCAATTGCGATCGATACCATCATCAACCAGAAGGATAAGGATGTCCTTTGTGTTTATGTAGCCATCGGTCAGAAGATGAGTACTATCGTATCTACGGTTAATACTCTTGCTAAATATGATGCGCTTTCATATACGGTCGTTGTTGCAGCAAGTTCCTCAGATTCAGCTTCGCTTCAGTACATTGCACCTTATGCAGGCTGTGCGATCGCCGAGGAATTTATGTATAACGAGAAGAAGGATGTTCTTATCGTATACGATGACTTGAGTAAACATGCTCAGGCATACCGTGCGATCTCCCTTCTTCTTAGAAGACCTCCGGGACGTGAGGCATATCCTGGTGACGTTTTCTATCTCCATTCAAGACTTCTTGAGCGTTCCGCAAAGCTCTCGCAGAAGCTTGGTGGTGCATCGATCACGGCACTTCCTATCATCGAGACACAGGGAGGAGATATCTCGGCATATATCCCTACCAACGTAATCTCCATTACGGATGGTCAGATATATCTTGAGTCTGAGCTTTTCTTCTCAGGTCAAAGACCTGCTATTAACGTTGGTCTTTCCGTATCACGTGTCGGTGGTGCAGCGCAGACAAAAGCAATAAAGAAGGTCGGCGGACCGCTTCGTATCTCTCTTGCTCAGGCACGAGAGATGGCGGCTTTTGCTCAGTTCGGTTCAGACCTTGACGAGAATACACAGCTCCAGCTCAAGCGTGGTGTCGTACTTAACGTTGTTCTTAAGCAGCCACAGTACTCTCCGCTTGATATGGAAGAGCAGGTCGTTGTCTTGTATCTTGCAACAACGGATAAGCTCAACTTCCTTGCTAAGGAAGACATAACGGAATTCGTTGATGATTTCCTTGATTATATGCACGTTCTTTATTCCAGTATCTTGGAAGAGATCAAGTATAGCGGTGAGTTCAAGCCTGAAACTGAGACTCGTATCGCTGAGATCTATGAGGAATATAAGACAAAGTATGTAACCGAGCACAGCGAATATCTGGAAGAATGATCGGGTAAGAAGGGATATTGAATGGAAAATCCTAATGAGATCAAAAAAAGGATAAAAAGTGTTGACGACATTGGGCAGATGACTCGCGCAATGCAGCTTGTCAGCGCAGCTAAGATGCGTCGTTCAAGGGCGCTTCATGATACCGTCTATCCTTTTTTCTCCCTTTGTGCCGAGAGTATGCTCGAGATCTTGCATGGTGATTATGTTATCGATAATCCTTACTGTAATCTTGAGCAGAAAAAAGAAGGTACCTGGAAGATCGCTTATTTTGTATTAAGCGGTGATCAGGGTCTGGCAGGCGTTTTCAACAATGATCTTGTTAAAAGTACTGAGCAGCATGTTCAGAAGAAGATCCTTGAAAATACATCCAAGGGACTTTCGACGAAGTACACTTTGTATGTATTCGGAAAGCTTGCAAGAGAGAAACTCAAGAAGAACGGATATAACGTAGATCCTGAGTTCTCATTCCCGATCGCTGAACCGACATTTTTCCAGGCAAGGGAAGTTGCGATGATCATTAAGGAGAAATTCCTTACAAATCAATATGATCTCGTTTATCTCATCTATACCAAGATGGAATCGGCGATCAACATGAAGCCTGTTATCATAAGGCTCGTTCCTATCGATCGTAAGTCCATCACTGCAGTACTTCCGCCTGATATAGGAGAACCGGGTGTTGCTTTGGAGCAGGGATCCGAGATGGAGTATAGCCCTAATGCATCTACCGTATTTAACTTTCTTATCGATACATACCTTAATGCTATGGTTTACGGCGCGATGGTTGAATCCTATTCAAGTGAGCAGACGGCAAGGATGACGGCTATGGACAATGCATCCAAGAATGCCGATGAGATGATCAAGAAACTCGAGCTTTTAAGTAACCGGGCACGACAATCTAAGATCACCAATGAACTGACGGAGATCATAAACGGTGCCGAACAGGCTGATAATATTTGACGAGAGGTGAGCTAATATGGCTTTGGGAAAAGTAGTACAGATCATAGGACCTGTTATAGACTGCAAATTCAATGAGGCAGAACTTCCTCATATAAATGAGGCTGTCAAGATCATAAACGGTAAAGAGACCATTTATGCTGAAGTCCTTCAGCAGAGAGGTGAAGGTATCGTAAGATGCGTTTCCTTTAATGCTACTGAAGGTCTTATGAGAGGCCTTGACTGTGAATCAACAGGCTCACCGCTTAAAGTTCCTGTAGGTGAAGAGATTACAGGACGACTTTTTAATGCTCTCGGTCAGCCGATCGATGAATTGGGTGAAGTAAAGGCAGCTGATTACTGGTCTATCCATAGAAAAGCTCCTTCATTTATCGAACAGTATTCTTCCGAGTCCATGCTCGAGACAGGTATCAAAGTCATCGACCTTTTGGTTCCGTTCGCACGAGGCGGTAAGATCGGTCTTTTCGGTGGTGCAGGTGTAGGTAAGACTGTCCTTATCCTCGAGCTCATAAGAAACATCGCATCCGAGCACGGTGGTTATTCGGTATTTACCGGTGTAGGTGAGAGAAGCCGTGAAGGAAATGATCTCTGGGGCGAGATGAAAGCTTCCGGAGTACTTGATAAGACAATAATGGTATTCGGTCAGATGAATGAGACTTCTGGTTCTCGTATGAGAGCTCCTCTTACAGGTCTTTCGATGGCTGAGTATCTTCGTGATGTTAAGAAGAAAGACGTTTTGCTCTTTATCGATAATATCTACCGTTTCGTTCAGGCAGGTTCAGAGGTATCCGCTCTTCTCGGACGTATTCCTTCAGCCGTAGGTTATCAGCCTACACTTGCTAACGAGGTCGGTGAACTTCAGGAAAGGATCACGTCTACCAAGAACGGTTCCATTACGTCTATCCAGGCAGTATACGTTCCTGCAGATGACCTTACTGACCCTGCTCCGGCTACTACATTTGCACACCTTGATGCTAATATCGTTCTTTCACGTTCAGTAGTTGAGCTTGGTATCTATCCGGCTGTTGATCCTTTGGAGTCATTTTCCAGGATCCTTACTGAGGATGTTGTCGGAACAGAGCATTATCATGTTGCAAGAATGGTTCAGGAGACTCTTCAGAGATATAAGGAACTTCAGGATATCATTGCGATCCTCGGTATGGAGGAGTTGTCAGAGAAAGACAGACAGATGGTTTCAAGAGCTCGTAAAGTTCAGAAGTTCCTGTCACAGCCTTTCTTCGTAACTGCTGATTCAACGGGATTTGCTCCTAGATATGTTCCTGTAGATAAGACAGTTAAGGCATTCGGTGAGATCATCTCCGGTACTCTTGATCATATCCCTGAGCAGCACTTCTTTATGAAGGGCGATATCGATGACGTCTATGAATCTTATAAGAATGAGAAGATCTGATAATGGCTGAGCAGAAACTACATCAAACAAGAGTGACTATAGTTACACCTTATACCAACTTTCTCGAGCAGAGGGCTGATATCGTTAATCTGCCTTCTCAGGACGGTTCTGTCGGAATCATGTCAGGGCATATGCCTTTAGTTATCGCTCTGTTTCCCGGGATCTGTTCCATTAAGCTGGGTGATGAAGTTAAGCACTGCGTTCTTACCGAAGGGTATGCCGAGATCTCTCAGCACATGGTCCTTATCGTAACTAATGCGGCTGAATGGCCTGAAGAGATCGATGTAAGACGAGCATATAAGACTGTCCTTGAAAATCAGGATAGAGTTGACGACTTTGCTCCGGGCGATATCAGAGCCAAGGCGTATAAGGATAGGGTAGACCGAGCTAAAGCAAGACTTCACCTTATTGAACTATATGGAAGTCCTCAACAACAGAGCATTCTCCAGTCTCTTAAAAAAGGCGAGTCTTAATTTGCTCTGAAGACAAAGCTCTTTTCTCCGAATGTGATCTTTTGTCCGTTCTTGATCTCATATTTCTTGTCTTTTATCAAAGCCCTGTCTTCAAGATAGGTATTATTTCTTTGGGAACAATCTGTAATGAAAAAAGAATTGTCTTCATGAGTTAGTATTGCCTGAAGAGATGATACTTTGGGATCTTCTATATGTATATCCGAAAGAAATCTGTCTGAACCGATCTTGGTCTCTCTGGCATATAATCCGTACGCACTCTTATCCTCAAGTGATTCGAGAGAAGCAAATGAAAAAAGGTCTTCGTAAGTTTCTGTCTCTTCAGGTTCATTATCGAAAAGTATCTTTGTTCTCTCGTTTTTAAGATCATCGGTCTGTTCGTTTTTTCCGGATCTTTTCCTGTCGATCAGGATCTTTATCATAAGCCCTATGAAAACTGTTCCGAGTATGTATGTGAAGATCTTATCCAAAAGAAAAGTAGAGACTATAAGTACAGCAAGCGAGACTAATATCATAAGGATAAGCGCAGTATCTTTCCCGTGAGAGTTTGATTCTTTGACCGGCTTTTTTATAGATTCCAATGTTTCCTTAAACATATTCTCATCATTGGCCTTTACCGAATAGATAAGTGCGCTTGATTCATCACCTGATAGGGAGGAACTAAAGAATGGATGATCTAATAATTCTTCAAGTCTTTGTGCTCCCAGAGAAGATATCTCGTTATCATATTCAGTGATGATAGGTATGTAACATATCTTAAGTTTTGCTTCGTTCGTATCATAAAAAATATAATCGGGATTAAGGACGATACGGTCCGGGGGAAGGAGTATGTCCATTAACCCGATCATATTTAAGAAAAGATCTCCTATGGCTTTCCGCCTTGTATTTTTATCTGTGTTTATAATGTCTTTCTCGCTGATACTAAATAAACCGGAGAAGTCATAAGAAATCTCAAGTCCACTCCTTTTTTCTTCGTCAAAGGCTTTTAAGAGCCCCTCCTGCGACGTGTTTTCAATGATGTCCAATGCATAATTGTAAACAGGTTGCATATTGTCCTTTTCAAAGACTGCGAAGTAGCCATAGGGACCTTTTCTGGTTTTCATGTTTTAATCTCCGTATATGTTGATAAGAAAATTTGAATGTATTATATAGACAGTTAGTTTAGTTTTTTGTTTGGGTCAATTTGTGTCAGAGTGAGCCGATTACTTTATTATCGTCGAAGCAATAATCCATAACTTTCTGACCATATGATATGAGACCTTGTCTGAATATCAATGCCAAAGTTACGAGGACCGCGATGATGATAACTATCTCAACCGTACCCATTCCTTTCTTGTTATGAACAGACTTCATTTTACCTCCTTTCTAAATGCTGAGTGATATGATCGCCGGTGTCATTGCAACGAGCAAGACACAGATAAAATCAAGTGTCATTGGAAGTATCATTCCAAGTGATTCGCGTTCCTGTTTTTTACGTGCTGCGTTCCTGGTCAGATTCCAACAGGCTGATGCCTGTAAAGAAAGAAGGTTCAGCACTTCCGAGGTTCCGAGCCTTCCGTAACGGGATATGAGTAGAAGTGCGGATTGTGCTTCCGGGACTTTGATCCTTAAAGACAGCTTTTCTACAGCCTCAGGTGCTGAGATACCGCTTAGTATCATTGCCCTAAGGTTCTTTATCTCATTAGAAAGACTCTTATTGTTCGGAAATGCTTCGCTACAGGTTTCTATCGCTCTTGGAAGGAGCATTCCCGCTTCAAGTAAAGTAGAGATGAGACAAAGAAACAGAGGGATATCTCTCATGAGTTCTTCCTTTCTTAGTTCACAATCCCTTTTAACATCAAAGTAGGTAAGGTAAGCGATCGGAACAGGGGATAAGACTGCAAGGATCAGAGGTTTTCCTAAAAGGAAAAGGATCATTCCCGTTATGAGCGTTCCGATAGAACATGCAATAAGTTGCCTTTTGAGATAATGCTCATATCCCTGCCTCGGGTCTGAGGAGAGTTCGCTAAACAGTTCGTATCTTGAGGATATGAATGACTGAGGCAGAAGGATATGAGCATATTTTGTAAGAAGGAGTCTTGTTGATCTTTCGATCTTGTTGTCTTTGTTCTTTATCGTAGTATTTGAATGTGTCATGTATTTAAAAAGCAGTGCAGCAGCTATTATGCAAAGAATGAATGCAGCACCCATGAGAAGAGCTCCGAGCGGTTTTGATCTTGCCTCAGAAACATAATCAGACCCCATGTGATTAAGGGCGAAGGTTATCGCAAACGGCATAAAGCAAAGTATCATTGCTTCGGCATTTTTCCCTGAGTTTTGTGCATCTATCTCATCTTTTACGGCGCTCATCTCAGAGAGCATCTGACAGCTGCTTCGAAGTATCTCGAGAGAACTGTTTCCGATCCTTCCTGCGATACCGAGGGCATGGAACACAGGAAGGACCTCAGGGAAACAGAGCTCTTTGGCAAAAGAGTCTAAACTTTTATCCAGATCACGATGCATATTGATATTATGTTCGAGTTTTATGAGCGGTTTTATGACTGTACATTTCTTACCGAATGTCTGCTCTAATACAGGCCTTACATTCGTAAGAGCTCTTTCTATCGAATAACCGCTGCTGACACTTGTGCATAGCGTTTGGAGAAGGACCAGTAACTGAGTCCTTAGATGTGTGTATCTTGAAGCATAGAACTTGTCTGTTATCGCAAGCCAAGGAAAGACTGCAAGTACAGATGATATTACGATCCTTACGGGAAGGATATCCATGAACATTGAGGAAAGACAGGTTATGATAATGACGGTTAAGGGATATGCCCATAAAAGCCTTAACCTGTATGAGTTCTTTATGGATCTTGAATCTGTTTCATCTGTAAGACGAGATCTTATAAAGTGTCTCATCGCTGCAATGTTGAACAAAGTTCTCGCCTCCTTTATTTGAGAATAAGGTCATGAGTTTATATTCGTTATCTTCAGGAGGAAGAAGACATGATATCTCATCAACATATCTTTTTCCTTCTCTGTTTCTTGTTATGTGCAAGACGATATCAATTCCCATCGAGATCTGTGTTATGACAGCCTCAAAGGGAAGACCCGATCCTGCCATTACCATTCCCGTTAAACGCTCGAGCATCTCATAACATGAATTGGCGTGACCGGTACACATGGATCCCGGGTGTCCTGTATTAAGCGCGTGCATCATATCAGCACTTTCAGTACCTCTTACTTCTCCTACAATGATCCTGTCAGGTCTCATTCGAAGTGCAGCTCTTATAAGTGTTCCTATGGTGATCTCACCGCTTCCGTCAGGGCCCGGAAGCCTTGCTTCAAGACGTACGAGATTCGTTATTCCCTGAAGGCTGAGTTCAGCTGAATCTTCGATCGTAACGACTCGTTCTTCAGATGGTATAAATGAAGACAAAGTATTTAAAAAAGTTGTCTTACCGCTTCCTGTACCACCGCACAGAAATATCGTCTTTTTGTTCTTTACGCATTCGAACAGGAATCTTGCCATATTGTCCGTTACAAATCCCTGTCTTATGAGTGATGCGATATCATGACGGATTCCTGTAAATTTCCTTATCGTAATTATCGGTCCGTCAGGAGCAACGGGAGGAAGTACGGCATTGGCTCTTGAACCGTCCGGAAGCCTCAGGTCGGAGATCGGGTTCGCTTCGTTTAGAGGTCTGTTGGAGTTTGCAAAAAAGCAGGATATTAGTGTTAATAATGAGTTTTTATCTTTGAACCTGATCTCCGATCTGTAAAGCTTACCGCCTTTCTCGTAATATATGTCATTTGGTCCGTTGACCATGATCTCGGTTACCTGGGGATCTTGCATCATCGGCTCTATTACGTCGAGCCTTCTAAGACTGTTGAAGACGTTTAATGCGAGTTCTCGTTTTTCCTGAAGAGACAAAGAAAGCTTATCGGGATCTTCGCTTATCACATTTGCGATTATCTGCTTTAATCTGTCGTCATCAGGCTCGCTCTCGTCTTTCAAAAGATCCAGAACGTAGTGTGATATCTTTTCTTTTATTGTTTCTGTGTCATATCTTAACTTTGTCATGTTGTCTGCTCTTTATAATTAGGTCGCTGTAGTGCATGGTTACAGGAGTTCCTGCCGGAAGCATCCTTGTTATGGATCCGATCTCTTCTTTGAAACCGAGATCTTCTTCCATGAGGCGTTTTGGAAGGAGGAAATGTACTTCATCTGCCAAAGTAGCCATCTTGGCTGTTTCCGAGAACCTGAAACCTTCCGCAACTATGAATACGTTTATCGGTAAGCAAAGATCCGTAGTAAGTTCCGTTGCTGCTTCGATAAGCTTAAGTACATTGTCGATACCGTAATCGAAAACGTCATCGGAGTGCCTGGGTCTTCCGGGAGTTATAAATCCTCCGCTACAGGGAGTGCTGTACTCCATAATGTCCTTTGGTTCCAATCTGTCAGTTGAAGCAAGTTCCAAAAGATCACTTAGTCCCGAACCGCTGTTATCTATACTCGAAAAAATGGAAGGCATCCTGATCCCTGACATAAGATCTAACCTCAGGCACATATTGCATGAACTTCTCAGATAATCAAATTCCGTGTCGATAAGATGCTCACGTTCATCCATGTAGGCATATGGAAAGAGCATAATGGTCTTTCCGATAAAACGGTCCGGTTCCTGACCTTTGCCGCTAGAAGTGTTATGTATAAGAGGTGAGGTCATTTGAAGGATCTTTTTGGCTAGGTACTTACAGTCGATTATCTTACCTTTGGTTATCTCTTCGTTATAGATCGAGGAGATGCTTACTTTAAGTTCGATATCTTCCGTTTCCTTACAGATCTGTTCGTAAGAGAACTGATCGCTGTCATAAAGGATATGGATCTGATCAGCAAGCGGGATATCCGAACTTCCTACTGTACCAATGCTTCCGCGTACGATGTAACCGTCAGGAAAGTAAGTGGATAATCTGAACTTAAGGAGCCTATATAGATGGTCGTCATTCTCGAAAATGATTATGCCGCAATTCATGTGTCGCCTCCGTTTCTTTTGGTGTGAGAGTATTGTATGGCGCGTCAAAGGCGAAAACTGTCGACAAAAAATCATATTGAACGACATTTTCAGCTAAAGTATCAACTTTTGTAGGATGTATTGACAAAGTGCGAAAAGAGAGAATATAATCAATTGATTTTTTAGATTGTTCATACTTATCAAGAGTGGTGGAGGGAACCGGCCCTATGAAGCCCGACAACCGCGGTAAAGCAGCGGTGCCAAATCCGGCAGGGTAACCTGAAAGATGAGAGGCAAATAAATGAAACTTTTTAAAGCCTTCCTCTTCGGGGAAGGCTTTTTTGCTGAAGGTAAGAATGAACGAAGAAAGGTGGTTTTTTATGCGTAACAAATCAGGAAAATGGCTCTTTACTTCGGAATCAGTCACGGAAGGACATCCGGATAAAGTATGCGATCAGATCTCAGACGGCGTCCTTGATGCTATCCTCTCTCAGGATAAGACGGCAAGAGTTGCATGTGAGACATGCTGCACAACGGGTATGGTACTCGTTATGGGTGAGATCACGACTTCAGCTTATGTTGATATCCCTTCTATCGTAAGAGATACCATCAAAGAGATCGGTTATGACGGATCTGATGCAGGTTTTGACTACAAGACATGTGCAGTCCTTACATCTATCGATGAGCAGTCTCCTGACATCGCTATGGGCGTTAATAAGTCCCTCGAAGCAAGAACAGGCGATACTGATCCTCTCGATACGGGTGCAGGCGACCAGGGTATGATGTTCGGTTATGCAAACGATGATACTGAGGAGCTTATGCCGCTTCCTATCTCTCTTGCTCATAAGCTCACTTTGAAGCTTACTGCCGTTCGTAAGAACAAGGTCGTTAATTTCCTTCGTCCTGACGGAAAGAGCCAGGTTACCGTTGAATATGACGGCAACAAGGTAAAGAGGATCGATGCAGTAGTTATCTCTACTCAGCATACAGAGGATGTTTCCCATGAAGAACTCGAGAAGTTCATCATCGAGCAGGTCATTAAGCCAGTCGTTCCTGCTGATCTTATCGATGCTGATACAAAGTTCTTCGTTAATCCTACGGGAAGATTCGTTGTAGGCGGACCTCAGGGTGACTCAGGTCTTACAGGCCGTAAGATCATCGTTGATACATACGGCGGATTCGGTCGTCACGGCGGCGGAGCTTTCTCAGGTAAGGATCCTACGAAGGTTGACCGTTCTGCAGCTTACATGGGCAGATATATCGCCAAGAACATCGTTGCTGCAGGCCTTGCCAAGGAGTGCGAAGTTCAGTTTGCTTATGCTATCGGTGTTGCTAAGCCGGTATCCGTCATGGTCGATACGTTCGGTACAGGTGTTATCGCTGATGAGAAGATCACTGAGATCGTTAAGAAGAACTTCGATCTTCGTCCTGCTGCCATCATCAGAGACCTTGACCTTCGTCGTCCAATCTATAAGCAGACAGCTGCTTACGGTCACTTCGGAAGAACTGACATCCAGCTTCCTTGGGAAAAGACAGACAAGGCAGATCTTCTTAAGAAGGAAGCAGGTATCTGATCTTAAGGTTTCGTAGCCTTTTCTCGAAAACGTGATTGACATTTATAGTGATGAAATGTAACCTATACAAAAATCACACGGAGGAAAAGATCTTGTTTAAGACATATTCAGTATCTTATATTTCTACTGATATGCACGTCATTACTATTGACGTAAGAGTCTTAACGTGATCGGATCTCTCGGGTGAACTGATAATCTTTTTCGAGTATTTTAAAATACCGTTTGTCCGAGATCCGGATAGGCGGTATTTTTTTATCCGAAGAAAGCAGAGGAAATGATATGAACAGTGAAGAACAACTTAAGAAGGCTTTGCCGGATTACGATAACTGTCTGGTAAATCTATCCAATTCGATACTTTTAAAGTATGGTGCACCGACTTCGGCAGGTACGCTTAAGCTTGCTGACGAATACCTTAAGAAGGACCGTAAAAACGTTGTCTTGCTCCTTCTTGATGCGATGGGCATCACGATACTTGAAAAGCATCTTAGAAAGGACGGATTTTTCAGATCCAATCTTAAAGGTTCATATAGTTCCGTTTACCCGCCGACAACAGTTGCCGCAACTACTTCCGTGATGTCGGGACTTTATCCGAATGAGCACGGTTGGCTCGGATGGGACTGCTATTTTCCGCAGATCGATAAGAACGTATCCGTTTTCTTAAATACGGAACAAAAGACTGAGAAAACTGACTATAGACC
>CAMVBS010000027.1 GCA_947165785.1 uncultured Clostridia bacterium
GCATATGCCAATAAGATCAACACGAGAATCGAGAAAAGACACAGATGAACAGATACTTACTTGAAATAATCAAGGATCCTGAGATCCCTGTTGTCTTAGACTACGACGGCGTGCTCTTTGAAGCCCGCTGGTATGAAGAGCGTATCAACATGCGCGACGAGACTCCTGAGTCGCTCCTTGCCGCCATGCAAAGGGGAGAAAACCTTGAGACTCAGCCCATCGGCTTTATGGTTGATTGGGTAAAGACTCTTCGTAATGACCTTTATATACTCTCGTACATGCATAACGACATCGAGTATAACTATAAGCTTAAACAGACGGCCAGGTACTATCCGTGCATTCCACCTGAACATGTCCTCATGGCGACATCCATCGAGAACAAGATAGATCATCTGGAGCGTATCAGGGAAAGGTACGGAAGTTTCATCTATATCGACGATACCCACAAAGCACTGATGATGTATGAGAATCACTTCGGTGATGAATGCAAGTTCTTCCACGTATCATCGCTCTATGTATAAACAAATCACCCCTGCCGTGTTATCATTATTCGCGGGGGTGTTTATCTTATGCGTGAAAAATGGTCATCCAGATCTTCTTTTGTCTTGGCAGCGATCGGTTCTGCCGTAGGACTCGGTAATGCCTGGAGATTTCCGGGACTGGCAGCTAAATACGGCGGAGGAGCATTCCTTTTCGTTTACCTCATCGCCATGCTCATTATCGGTATTCCGCTTCTCATGATGGAGATCTCAGTCTCGAGATATACGAGGCAGGGCGCCCCGGGTTCCATGCGTGCAATGAACAAGAAGACCGAAGGTATCGGCTGGCTCGCAGTTTCCAACGGTATCGGTATTTCCATTTATTACGCCGCAGTATTTGCATGGGTCATCCTCATGTTCTTCATGAGCTGGAAATTCGGTAAGATGACGGGCGACACTGAAGCGGCAAGTTCGCTTTGGTCCAACACCATCAAGACTACAGGAACCACATCAGGTTTTACGACTATCTCATGGCCTGTACTCGGATGCCTCCTTGTTGCATGGGCTTTCGCTTACTTTTGTATCCGTAACGGCACGACTTCGGTCGGAAAAGTCGTTAAGTTTACCGTATCGCTTCCTGTTATCTGTCTTGTCATCATGGCGGTAAGAGGCGTGATGATGCCGGGTGCAATGAGCGGTCTTTCCAAGCTCTTCATTCCTGACTTGTCTGCGCTTTCCAACTCGAATCTCTGGGTTGATGCGATAGGTCAGGTATTCTATTCGCTTTCTACATCCATGGCGATCATGTTCGCTTACGGATCTTTCCTTGATAAGGATTCTAATATCGCAGTCGATACACTGATCATCGCTTTTTCGGATATGCTCATAAGCGTACTTGCAGGTATCGTAATGTTCACGACAATGGCGGGTGTCGGAATGCTCGACAATATCTCCGATTCGGGTATCGCGACAGCATTCATCATCTATCCGCAGGCGATCGTCAAGATCTCCAACAGCGGAGTTTTCAATATGTTCTTCGCCTTTGTCTTCTACTTCTGCCTTATTACGCTCGCCATCGATTCACTGTTCTCGATCATCGAGGGCGTCTCGACTGCGCTGTCCGATAAGTTCCACCTCAATAAGAAAAAGACTACTCTCACGATCTGTATCGTTGAGGGTATCGTAAGCCTCATCTATGTTACGGGTGCAGGTCTTGCAGTGCTTGACATCGTCGACTACTTCATTAACAGCTACACGCTCCTCATCACCGGTGTTCTCGAGATGGTTGCTGCAGGATGGTTCTTCAAGACATCCAAGATCCTCGATGAGCTCAACCGCAATACCAAGAACTTCAAGATGCCTTCCTGGTGGTTCATTCCGTCCATCAAGGTCATCTCGCCTGTGGTACTTACGGGACTTTTTGTATGGAATCTTGTGAGTCTTATCCGTAACGGCGGTGTCTACGGCAAGGCAAGCGGCTATTCTCTTAAGGCCAACATCATCTTCGGATGGGCACTTATCGCCTTGATCCTTTGCTCCGGTCTCATCATCAAATGTATCGTTAAGATCAAGTCAGGCTCAGGCTACAAGGAAGACGACAGGACATGGGACGAGCTTAAGGAGTCCTGATCTTAGTCTTTTTCTCCCAAAAAGAAACAGGGTGATCTGCCCTGTTTCATGGTCGTGTTATCGATAAATGCAAACGGTTCATTTAATCGTAGGCTGAAGTATCCTCGTCTTCTGACGGCATATCGCCTTCATAAGTGCTGTAGGTAAATCCCTCGTTCTCGCGCGAAGAATCCTCCAGTACTCTAAGAAGCCTTGGAAGATAATCCTTAAGTTCGTCGGATGTATCAGCCGTATTGGTAAGTATCAGCTCACGGTGTCTTTCCGTCAGCATGTCGTGAAGTGCATCAAGATTTGCACCGTAGTGATCAGGAAACAGGAGCATTCCCTTGAGTAATCTGTGAAGATCTTCTTTATTTCCGACCTTTGACAGGTCGATAACTGCTCTCTCGCTCATAATCGTCTCCTTATTCTTCGCCGTACAGGAGCGTGAAGCTCTCGTAGTGGTCTTCTGTGTAGTAGATGAGGCCGTCATTGGAATAGATGATCCTCTTGGCGCCTCTGGACTTCTCGCCCAGCGTGTCGATATCGCACTCATGGTATTCTCTTCCGTCCTTGGTCGGAAGAAGGCCTTCGTAGTTTCCGAAGTAATCTCCGCCTATGCACATGCCCGGGGCATACGGCTCCAGCGATCCGCCTTCCCAGCCGAGTTTTCTGGCATCTTTTTTGGTGATGAAATTATTCGGAAGCTTGCCGTAGGTGTAGATATAAAGCGATACGTCATCGCATGTCGTGTACGAGCCTTCCTCATCGATAACGATCTCCAATGATTCGTTGGTCGTCTCTTCGGATGTTGCTTCTGAAGTAGTCTCCGCGGTCGTTTCTTCGACCTTTGTTGTCTCTGCCGTCGTTGTTTCTATTGTTGTTGTTTCAGTGACTTCGACAGTCGTTGCTTCAGTCGTCGCCTGCGTGGTCGTCTCGACTGTTGTCTGTACTGCACATCCCGTAAGGAGATATGCCGCCGTTATCACTGTAGCCAGTATTCTTTTCATGAGGCACCGCCTTTCATTCGTATATTTTATTTATTTTTCTCGAAAACATCAAACAGTGATGTTATTTTTGACCGGCAAATAAAAAATCATATGTGACTTATCGTATAATAAGATGGATATACGGAGGTGTTTTATGGCTATTTGGGATACAGCTGCTACGGTCTCGCTTAATTGTCCGTCATGCGGCGATGCGTTAAGATTTGATTCTGCCATCAAGGCATCTGTCTGCAGGAGTTGCGGTAATGTTTATGAGCCGGGTACATTGAATGTCACGGGTAAGCTTAAGTTTGTTGACGTAAACAATGCTTCTGAGGAAGAAGAGAACAAGAGAGAATATGTCTGCGGTTCATGTGGCGCGACAGTCGTTACCGATGAGAATACCGCTGCAACCTTCTGTGCCTTCTGCGGTTCACCTTCAGTTATGGGAAGACGACTTGCCAAGGAATTCAGGCCTGACAGCATCATTCCTTTCAAGGTCACGAGGGAAGAAGCAGTAAAAAAGTTTACCGAGTGGGTCAAAACCAATAAACTTGCTCCGAAGGACATGCTTTCGAAGAATACATTAAATAAGATCACAGGTCTTTATGTTCCGTTCTGGCTCCTGAATGCCGACTGTCATGCATTTGTCACCGGTATGGGTTTCCTGCAGGAATCGGCTGAACACAGATCAGCTTTTTCGATATCGCGCAAGATGATCTTTAAGGTCAAGAATGTACCTTTTGACGGCTGCTTAAAGATAAGCAATTTCCTGATGAATGCGATCGAGCCGTTCGACTTCTCGGAATTGTGCCCGTATGATGATGCATACCTTCCGGGTTACTATGCTGACCGCTATGACAGGAACGCACTTGATCTTACGGAAGTAATAGACATAAGACTTTCCAAGTACGCTTCCCAGGCCGGAGATCTGTTCGTGAAATCGGGAAAGTTCGACGATGATATCAAGTATACGAGCGTTATAACGGACAGTACGGAGTCTTACGTTAAGAACTTGAGCCAGTCATACGCATTGCTTCCGGTATGGTTCCTGAACTATGAATATAACGGTGATTCCTACCAGATCGCAATAAACGGTCAGACAGGAAAAGTTTCAGGAGAACTGCCCAGATCCAAGGTGAGTGAACTTAAGTTCAAGATCGTTAAGTCGGCTCCGAGTGTTGCACTTTTTGCGGTTAATCTTATCCTGGCCATAGTCTTTTTGATAATGGTTACAGGTGTTTACACAGATTATATCGATGCAGCTCATACCATAAGTTATTCTCTGGCGGCATTCTTCTTCTTCGCTCTGTGTGTTACAGGTCCGATGATGATCAAAAAGATCCATGCTGTTGATCTGGAGAGTATCGATCAACTGGAGAAAGCCCCGGATGTATCAGAGTACTTCGATTTTTCGACGACACCTAAGCTCGTTTCCAAGGATGATAAGTTCATCGGAGTTCAGGTAAGACTCTATAGTAACGAGAACAGCAGAGACAGAGAGCCGCTCGGCTGGACATTTGTAGGCTGAAAAAGGATGTGAATATGCCGATAGTAAGGAGCGATTGCGCCACAGTTTCTGTGGACTTCGCTCCTTGTTTGACTTTGGTGCTTGAATTATAATAACGTCACCATAGGTGCTTCGTAACAGAAGGTAAAAGGGAACCGAGTGCAAATCCCGGACAGCCCCCGCTACTGTCACGAGTTCAGGCCACGGCCATTCATGTCATTCCGTTAAGGGAGAAGGCGGCTGAGGATAACGGGCTCGAAGTCAGGAAACCTGCCTGTGAGTTTATTGTTTTTGAACCTGCTGCGGAGGGCGGCATAGTTCGGAAAGAGTTTATTATGAAGAAGGTTATTGCGCTTTCTTTGTCTTTGGTCATGCTCGTTGGCGTAATGACAGCATGCTCCGACAACAAGACAGAGGAAACAACAACAGCAGCAGAGACTACTGCTGCAGCTGAGACTTCTGCAGACGAGACTACAGAAGCAACAACGGAAGAAGCAAAGGGCGATCCGTTCTTTACTTACACAGATGCTTACGGTAACGAAGTTGTTATCCAGGAAGAGCCTAAGACCATCGTTTCTGTTTCTCCTACGATGACAGAGATCGTATTCGCTCTCGGTGAGGGTTCCAGGATCATCGGAAGAACTGATTTCGACGATTATCCGGCAGAGGTTCTCGATCTTCCTGCTGTAGGTGCTATCGACAATCCTGATATCGAGGCTATCGCAGCTTTGGAGCCGGATCTCGTACTTGCATCTTCAATCTTTACAGAAGACGCTTATAACCAGCTCACAGAGCTCGGTTTCACAGTTGCTATCGTCAGGGACGAGCAGTCTTTTGACGGTGTTTATGACAGTATCGACGTAGTTTCCGATATCCTCGGCGTATCCGACAAGGGTGACGCTCTCGTAGCTGACCTTAAGGCTCAGGTTGAGGAGATCGTTGCTGACGAAGATACAGACAAGACTGTTTACTACTGCATGGGCTGCGGCGAGTACGGCGAGTTCACAGCAGGCGGTGACACATTCATCAACGACATCATCGAGATGGCAGGCGCTAAGAATGCTGCTGCAGATCTCGAGGGCTGGACATACAGCCTCGAGGCTTTGATTGCAGCAGATCCTGATTATGTCCTCGTCTCACAGTGGTACTACGATGAGTTCACGACAAACGAGAATTATGCTGACCTCTCGGCAGTTAAGAACGGTAACGTTATCCTTGTTGACAGCAACATCTTCGATCGTCAGGGACCACGTAACGTAGAGGCTTTGAAGCTCGTTCATGACATCGTAACAGGTGCTTACGAGACTGAAGAAGCAGCTGCTGCTTAATAGTTGATAAGTGCTCCTTCTTTTCGAGAGATCGGAAAGAAGGAGTATATTTTATATATGGAAAAAAAGAGACACAACGTTTGGTATAAAGTATTGATCTCGGCTGTCATCCTTCTGGCGGTGATGGCTCTGTCTTGCTGTGTCGGAAGCGTTAAGATCCCGGTTAAAGATGTCATCAAGGCGGTCACCGGATATGGCGAGGTTTCCAAGGCAACTTATACCATAGTGAACAAAGTGCGTTTCCCGAGAATATGCATGGCTTCTCTGGTAGGAGGAGGACTTGCGATGATCGGTGCCGTTATGCAGGGACTTTTCAAGAATCCCATGGCGGACCCGTCGATCCTGGGCATATCTTCCGGAAGTGCATTTGGTGCGGCGGTAGTTATCGTTTTTGATCTGAACTTCATATTCCACGGTTTTACGGGCACCTACTTAGGTGCGATGGCAGGCGCTTTGCTGGCGTGGTTCCTGGTCTACAACATCGCGAGGATAAGCGGTGAGCATGACCTTAACTCGACCCTCCTTGCAGGTATCGCCATAAGCTCCGTACTAAGCGCTCTTATAACGCTTCTCATGACGATACACCGCGAGAGTATGGAGCAGGTGTACCTCTGGATGCTCGGATCTTTTTCCAATTCCACGGCTCAGAGAACGATATATGTGGCGATAGTTACTGCGGCCTGTTTTGTCATCCTTATCATAATGGCGCCGCGGATCGACATCCTGAAACTCGGCCGCGAGGCTGCGACGGGACTTGGCGTATCGACTTCAAGGACAACGGGCATCCTTCTTTGCGTGTGTTCGCTCCTTCTGGCTTTCTGCGTTGCCAACAGCGGCATCATCGGATTTGTGGGACTTATCATCCCTCACTGCGTAGGATTTATGAGAGTTTACAAGATGCGCGGTAAGCTTATCATGTGCTTTCTCGTGGGCGCGGTCTTTACGCTCCTGTGTGATACTTTGGCAAGGACCGTTATCGCTCCGGGCGAGATCGCCATCGGCGCTCTGACGAGCCTTGTCGGTGCTCCGTACTTCCTCTACCTTATGCTCAAGAACCTCATAAGGGAAAGGAGGATGCGATGAACCTGGAACTTAAGAACGTCACCAAGGCTTACGGTTCATTTAAGGCTTTGGACGATGTAAGCGTCACGATCCCTGAAGGTAAGCTCACCGTCATAATGGGGCCGAACGGCTGCGGCAAGACGACGCTGCTTCGTTATATCGTTAATGCCTTCGCGAGCAAGATGCCGATCGCATATGTCCCGCAGGAGACCTACGGCAGTATCGGAATGACCGCCAGAGACGTAGTATCCCTGGGACGCTATGATAAGTCGAAGTTCTACATAAGCGAGAGCGAAGAGGATAAAAAGCTCATTTCTGATGCCATGAGATACATGGAAGTCGAGAAATACTCAGACCGTAATCTCGATACATTAAGTTCAGGTGAAAAGCAGCGAGTGTTCATCGCCCGTGCTCTTGCCCAGAATGCTCCGTGGACGCTTCTTGACGAGCCTACATCCAATCTCGATGTAAGGCATTCCGACATCCTCATGAGTACCATAAGTTCCCTTAAGAGGTCATCCGTTATCGTTCTTCATGATATCAATCTGGGAAGCCTATATGCCGACAACGTTATCCTTATGAAACAGGGAAAGATCCTCTCATGCGGTACTCCCGACAAGGCCCTGAACTGCGATATCCTAAGCAAAGCTTATGACACGCATTTCATGTCAGCTCAGATAGGCGACCGCTCCGTATATGTAAGCTCAGGAGTGTGATATACTCTTTCTCGAAAACATTGTACTAAGGGAGATAATGCAATGAATAGGGAAGATGAGCAGATCAACGTCAATAAAGTCGATGATGAACCCCAACAGATGAGCAAAGGTCTTAAGGCATACTGGATCTGGGTCCTGGGAAGTTTTGCCGTGATCATATTATGTGCCCTGATAGAACCTTTAAGATGGATATGTGTTCCTGTTACGGGCCAGCTTATGGCAGGACTTGGGCTCGCGTTTCTCATTAAGAGCAAGAAGAGATTTAAGACGGTGTGTTTTTATCTTGTATTCATAATAGTGGGTGTACTGCTTTTTGTTGCAAGCCTGCTTTCGAAGTTCGTTCCGGGATTTGAGCCGCCGAAGGAGACCGTCGTAGGCATTGTCATGTTCGTTGGCCTTTGTGCAATGGTATGGCCGATCATAAGCTATAACTACGACAAGAAGAAATGTACGGAAGAAGTCGAAGCCGAGTGTATCGACCTTATCCGGAACAGATCTTCCCAAAGCGGCGGCAGCAGGTCTTATACTCCAATGTACCGCTATACATACAGAGGCAAAGTTTATGAGGTATGTAACTCGAGTTATACGAACTACGGAAATCCCTATGTAGGTGAGAGACTGACTTTATATGTTGCCCCTGAGGATCCGGAGTACTTTTTCGATAAGAGAAGAAGCCTCAAAAGCGGTATCGGAATAATACTCATAGGAGCATTCATGTTCGCCCTAAGCGGTCTTGCGATGGTGATACTGATCTGGAACCCGTGGGGATGACCGATTGAAGACGATTACTGCAAATTCTTTCTTTTTTCTCGAAAATGCAGTAGAGCTCCTTAGGTTTACTGCAGATTCAACCTTTTCGAGAGAAAAATGCAGTAATGGGATCTTAACTACTGATCAAAAAATAAAGGACTGTCTTAGTTTAAGAGACAGTCCTTCGTGTTGGAGGCGCCACCCAGATTTGAACTGGGGAATAAAGGTTTTGCAGACCTCTGCCTTACCACTTGGCTATGGCGCCGTGCAACGTCAAATATTATGAGGTACAACGACCGATTTGTCAAGAGCTTATTCGTTGCCCGAAAGTTTGTCGGGAAGGTCGTTCCACAGATCGTTCAGATTATCGTGGCGGTTATATTTCATGATGACCTGCTTGTCGTGTGCGGCGTAGATGAAAGGTATATCAAGTTCGCCAAGTCCCGGATCCGTCTTGAAGGCGAGCTTCTCGTCAGAAGGATCGATGGAGAACTCGGCGTGTATGTCTTCACGGTTGCCGCGTGCGTCAAGGCGTATCCAGCCGATAGCTTCAAGATATACGAATGTAAGTCCGTGAAGGATCAAAGGCGAATCAGGCGTATCGAGCCTTAAATACTGGTAGCCGATGCCTGCAGGGATGCTGCTGGCGCGAAGGAGTGCGCAAAGAAGGTTAGCCTTCGCAAAACAAAGTCCCTCTTTCTCCTCGAGGACGCGTGAAGCCTTAAGGACTACCTTGTCTGAACCGATGTCGTGAGAATGCTTTATCTCGTCTCTTACCAGGAGAAAACACTGGCGCGCGATCTCGATTTCAGGGTCGTAGTAAGCCTCGGGATCCTGCTTGTTAACGGCATCCAAAGCGCGTTCGTAGCAGTACTGCGCTATGATCTTTACCTTAGGGTCATCCTTGTTTATGTATTCGCTTGCCTCAAGGTATTTATTGAAATCGCTGTGTCTTTGTTTGAACTCCATCTTTATGACTCCGTCTTGTCGTAGTATTCAATGAGCCTTCTGTAAAACTCGGAGATCGCCTCCGGTGAGCTCGTATAGATAGTATGCTTCGAATTGCTGATGTGGGCAACCTCGATGTTCTTGTTAAGTTTGACAAATCTTAATGTCGTGCTCGTCTTAACGAGTGTGTCTTCGTCCGCGAGCATGACGAGCATCGGGATCTTGATCTTCGAGATGTACTTGCGGTCCAGAAGCTTTGATCTGATCTCGTAGGATTCGTCGATCCAGGCATTCGAGGATGACGAATTCTGATAGCGGATATCCGCGCGCCTTATATTGAGGTTAGACAGGAACCTGTTGTAGCTCTTGTCTGTTGCCTTGTTAAAGTCAGGGTCCGGGTTCCAGGTGCCCGAGTATATGAACTTACCCGTCGGTCCCTCTTTCTTACGTTGTTTTCGAAAAAAATGGATAAGAACGGGACGCGGAAGAGATGCTGTCTTAGGCTCGATCATGGGTGAGCTGAAAGCTGCCTTCTTTACCGGGTTGTCAAAACGTGACAGATAAAGGAAGACCACCGCGCCGCCCATGGAGTGAGAACAAAGGTATATCGGCGTTCCGTCGCAATTAGGCTCGACGACGCCCTTCATGAACGAGTCGAGATCTCTTGCATAGTCCATGAAATCGTTGACGTGAACGATGTGCGGATCGTCTACTTCGCGGCCTGAAAGACCGTGACCTCTCTGATCATACAGGAAAACGTTATAACCGGAATTCAGAAGATACCAGGCCATCTCGTAATACTTCTGCATGAATTCCGTAAGTCCGTGCAGTATGACGACGGAAGCCTTGGCATTCTCGACCTTGATATATCTGTAGCTTAGTTTAAGTCCGTCAAACGACTCGTGTGAGCCGCTTATTGAAGCCTCTTCGATGAGTGGTGTTACCCTCGCGATAAATTCAGGATACTCCTCTTCGGAACATATCTTAAAATCTTTGTTTGGTGTAAAATACATGTTTGGGACTCCCCTTAAAAGTATTATTATCTTAAAGGAAAATCGATATGAAAACAAGCAAGCGCAGTAAAATCATAATCCGTATCATCCTGATATTCATTATACTGAATATCATCGCGTGCCCGATCATAACCAAGATCATATACGATTCGATGTTCCCGAGATACGACAAGGCAGCTGACATTGCGCAGGAGTATATGCCGCTTTATGAGTCACGCGCATCCTATGATTTTGATGTTGAGGGGAACACGTTAAAAGGGTATCTTTACGACAGCGACGACAAGACGGCACTGATCGTTCTTGCTCCGGGTTTTAATGCCAGCTGTGATGAATACATGCCTCAGATCCAGAAGTTCCATGACGCCGGCTACGGCGTCTTTACCTTTGATACTACGGGCAGCTGCACAAGCGAAGGCAAATCCTCCAGGGGTTTTGAGCAGGAACTCGTTGACCTTGATAAGGCATTGAACTTTGTTGAGGATCAGGGAAAGTTCGGCTACGGCAAGATCGCTCTGTTCGGTCACAGCAGGGGAGGATACTCCGTCTGTAACGTAACTTTATTCGGCCACGATATTGATGCCATCGTCTCGGTCGGAGGCATAAACAGCGCCATGGAGGGCATCATGGAGCCTGCAGTCGACATGATGGGCAAGTTCGCATATGCCAACTATCCGATGCTCTATCTTTACCAGATCATCCTTTTCGATAAGGATTATGTAGATGCCGATGCGGTGGATGCCATCGACAAGGCAGCTGTTCCGACCCTTATCGTTCACGGCGCCAATGACGAGAAGATCTCTGTGGATGACTATTCCGTCTATTCGCATCAGGATGAGATCGAGAAGACCGATACTAATGATGAGGTCGACTACATCCTTAACACGACTCCGGGTAAGGACGGTCACGTAGATATCCTTACTGATGATGCGCTCCTTGATCAGATCATTTCCTTTATCGACCAAAATGTGCGATAATCCAAGAAGCTTTTTGAAGATAGGAGACCTTTATGTGCGTTGTCGTCATTCCGGCTTATGAGCCCAACAACAATCTCGTTGAGCTCGTTAAGACCTTGTCGTTTCAAGGTTACGGCGTTCTTGTAATAGATGACGGCAGCGGTGAGAAGTTCAGGAACGTTTTCGAGAAGGTCTCGCTTTATCCGAATACTTTTGTAATTGCCAATGAATGCAATATGGGCAAGGGCGCAACGCTCAAGCACGGCATATCGCGCATAAGAGAGTTCTTCCCTGAATGCAGGATCTTCGTTACGGCCGACGCTGACGGTCAGCACAGGGTAGAGGATATAGACAAGGTAAGAGCGGAGCTCGAGAGCAACGCGCGCATGGTCCTTACCGTCAGGATCCGCAAGGGTAAGATCCCTTTCCGTTCCAGATTCGGCAATGACCTCTCCAAGTTTGTATATACGATCCTCACGGGTCACTACTTTACGGATAACCAGTCGGGACTTCGCGGCTTCAGGATCGAAGATGCCGAGTGGCTCACGAGAGTTCGCGGAAGCAAGTACGACTACGAACTTAACGTGCTCTTCTACGCAGACAAGCAGATGATCCCGATCACCACTATCCCGATCGACGCCATCTACATCGATGACAACAAAGACTCGCACTTTAGCCCGGTAAGAGACACGATCCTCATCTACAGAAGGCTCTTTTCCACGGCGTGGCCGTCCTTTGCGGCTGTCATCACGTGGGGGGCGATCATGCTCATCGTGTCATTTTTCCTGAAGTATAATCTGTTCTTCCTTCATATTCCGGGCTTTGGCGTCATTTGCACATTTATAAGCGTGATCTTTTACAGGTTCATAGTGCTCCGCCGTTTTAAATACAGGGACGGATTAAGGAGCATAATCTATGCGCTGTTCAGGTATTCGCTCTATACCGCAGGTGTTGCGATCCTTCATTTCATCTTTGGATGGCTGCCGCTTTTTGTGGCGCTCGCGATCATCGTAGCGGCACTTCTTCCGGTGGAATATTATTTCCGTAAGGGAATGCACGTTGCGCAGTACAAGGATATCAACAAAGAAGGCTGATCATCTGATCTTAATGAATTCCTCTTCCTGATCGTCGTTATCAACGATAAGTATCTTATCAAGGACGTTGTCCTGATATGCTTCGATAACTATGAGGAGCAGAAGAACAAGGAGGATTATGCCTGCCGTGGCAAGTGCCGCGATGCACAGGATATTCCATTCAACAGCCCAAAACAATAATGCCATTGCAGCGAAAACCCCGATCATACGGATCATCATGATCCCGGGCTCGAGCATGTTGAGTTTGTACCTGAAATGTTTCTCGTTGTTAAGTTCCGTGTTGTTCATCTGCTACCCTCCTTAAGAATGTTCTTTTTGATATGAATTAAAGCTCTTACCGGCTTCAGTAAGCATCTGCTCGATCTCCTTCTTGGAGATCTTTGTCGTATTGGAAGAAACAATGGTTGCGACACCCTGCGTAAAGATCAAAGTCTTCACGTAAACGTCAGGGTCCATCTTGCCCGGGGCATTATCTGCAAGCTCAGAGAAACTCTTAAGCTTATTCCCGCTGTCAGACAGGCACAGCAGCTTGAACAGATTCTTCTCCTTGCGGGCAAGCTCCACATATCTCATGCCCATGGTAAGAAAATCCGTCTTATCAGACCCCTTCATATAATCATCGAAAAAACGCCGGGTTTTCCTGTACACTTCCCCCTTAAGATCTTCCATGTTCTTGAAAGTGTGATAAACAGGCTGCGTCGAGCAGTTAAGTTCGCGCGCCAGCATACGAGCAGTGACTTTCTCAAAGCCATATGCTCTCGTCAGTTCAAAAGCTTTCTCAACTATTGCTTCTCTAGGAACCTTGACTTGCGGCGGCATAAATTTCCCCAAAATAACTAAGTTATATAACAAAGTTATTTTAAAACAACGAAAAGGCAGTTGTCAACGATAAATGATGTTTTTGTCTTGTGGAAAACAGGGTGGATCTTCGATCCAATAAAAAACCCGCTTAACGCGGGCTTGATGTTTATCCGAGCATCTGTTTGACGGCGGCCACGACCGTTTTGGCATTGGAGGCGCCGTGTATCTTCATTACCAGTCGGTTGATGCCGAGGAAATAGGCACCGCCGCGCTCTGTGAAGTTAAAGTTGGCGTGCATGTTTTCGAGCAAAGAAGGATCAGGTGACTTATTCATGCCGGCACAGAGCATTCCTGCTGACTCGATGGCCTTAAGAAGGACGTTTCCTGTAAAGCCGTCCGTGGTGATGACGTCGCAGCGGCCGTTTTGAACATCGCATCCTTCGACGTTGCCGATGAAGTTAAGGTCTGAATCCTTAAGAAGTTTGTGTGCTTCGAGAACGAGCTCGTTGCCCTTGGAAGGCTCGCTTCCGACTGACAGTAGGCCCACGCGCGGAGAAGCAACACCGTATTTGGCAGTGTAGAATTCGCAGCCGAGGCGTGCGAAGAGGACAAGGTCCGAAGCTGACGGCGTAAGATGCGCGCCGCAGTCGAGAAGGCATGTCCAGTTGGTGTCGGGATTAGGGATGAGCGAGCAAAGGACAGGTGCGGAAAGACCCTGCTTGAGGCCTATCCTCGCGATGGAGCCGACCATAAGGCCGCCTGTGCTTCCTGCGCTAATGAGTCCGACGGCGGATGAGTCCTTCTTGAGCGCGTCGAGAGCCATTGCCATGGAGGTGCCGTTACGTCCGCGGAAGATCTCCATTGGGTTATCGTGATTAGTAAATTCATCTGAGGATCCTACGATCTCGTAGCGATCGGAAGGAAGTCCCGAAGCGTTAAGAAGATCAGATATGAGATCTTCCTTGCCGTAAAAAACGATATGAAGGTCAGCTATCTCGTTAAGAGCATTGATTCCGCCTTTGATGATCTCTTCTTCGCCGAGGTCGGCGCCAAAAGTATCGAGCAAGATCTTTCTCATGTGATCCTCCGTTATTCGATCGCGATTATGAAACTGTAGACATCCTGAAGGCCCGGAACGATAGCGACCTCGAGGAGCGGGAAGTTCTCGGAAATGAGGTTCTCGAGAGCGTTAGCTTCATCTTCGGTAACGTCCTTGCCGTAGAATACCGTAATTACATCCTTGTCAGAGACCTCCTCGTCGCCTGTAAGGAGATTGATCGTTGTGCTTAATTTGTCATCGCCGCTGATCCTTATCTCTTTGTCGATGATGCCGACATACTGACCCTTCCTGATCGTAACACCGTCCATCTCGGCGTCGCGTGTAGCGGTGGAGACCATGGCGGTAGTAACGTTTCCGAGAGCGTATGTCATGCTTCTTATGAAGTCGTCGATATTGGCAGCGAACGGATCCATCAGGGAGATGGAAGAATAGCCTTCTGCGAGGGACTTTGTAGGGATGATCCTTACGTCGCAGACCTTGTAGAGCTCTGCTGCCTGCTCAGCGGCCATTATGATGTTCGTGTTATTAGGCAGAACGACGATATGGTCAGCATCAAGCGACCTGAAAGCGTTGATGAAGTCCTCTGTGGACGGGTTATTTGTCTGACCGCCGTCGATGACGACATCAACTCCGTGATCTTTGAAATAGCTTATGAAGCCCTCGCCTGAAGCCGTGGTGACGACTGCAAACTTCTGGTGCTGAGCAGCCTTAGGCGATGTAGCCTTTGCCGCAGCACTGTCGGAGTGCTCGTTTATGACCTCGTTATGCTGAACGGTCATGTTCTCGATCTTCATCGTAACGAATTCACCGTACTGATGAGCAAACGCGAGCGGTACTTCAGGAGTCTTCGTGTGGATATGTACCTTAACGAGCTCCTCGTCACGGATCGCAACGATGGAGTCGCCGAGCTTTTTGAGTTCTTCTATGAAAGCATCGATATCGAAGTTTTCTACATCCGTCTTCTTGGAGAAGAGCTGGAGGATGAACTCGGTGCAGTAACCGAATTCGATCTCTGAATTCTCATCCAGGAGCATCGCAACAGGCTCCGCTGCCTTAGGAGCAGCTTCTTCGTGGACTTCCTCCGCGGTGATCTCGCCGCTTAATGCTTTGGCCATACCGTTGAAGATCGCGAGGAAACCTGCTCCGCCGCTGTCTACAACACCTGCCTCGGCAAGTACGTCGAGGAGGGAAGGTGTCCTTTGAAGGGAAGCCTTAAGCTCCGGTATGAGTACCTCAAAAAGGCTCTCAAAGTCCACGATGCTGTCTTTATCCAGGCAATTGCTGCCGTCTGTCATCAGCGTCAGCATCGTTCCCTCAACAGGATTTACTACAGCCGAATATGCCTGATCCCTGCCGGCCTTCATGGCCTTGGCAAAATCGTAGACGCTCATGGCATCTATATCGGCAACTCCCTTTGCAAACCCTCGAAAAAACTGAGAGAGGATAACGCCCGAATTTCCTCGTGCAGACATCAATGTTCCCTTGGAGAAAGCCTTCATCATATCCTTGAAGGAAGAGTCATCCTTCAAGGTCTCGATGCCTCCCTGGAGGGTGCGGCCCATGTTAAGACCGGTGTCGCCGTCCGGGATAGGGAAGACATTGAGGTTGTTGATTATCTCTTTCTGGCTCAGTAATTCCTGATATCCGCCTTTGAGCAGAGCTGCAAGCATCTGCGCATCGATTATCGAATGTTTCATATGTATCTTGTTAGTCCTTGGTCCTTATAAAGTTACTTCGTCGCCCAGATAGAAAGCGATCATGGTGCCCGGGCCGACTGATGCGCCGACGATAGGGCCGATGTTGCTTATGTAGCAATCCTTGAAAGTGCACTGCTTCATGATCTCGTTCTTCCAGAACTCAGCATCCTCAGGACAATCTGCATGAGAGATGAAAAGTGTCTGTGAGGCAGGGTCGATCGCTTCGTTCTTAACGTCAACAGCCGTCTCGATAAGAGCGTTCTTGTAGCCCTTGATCTTCTTTACTGCGAGGTTCTGACCCTTGGTATCGGAGATGAGGATCGGTTTAACGTCGAAGATGTTGCCGAAGAAAGCACTTGTTGCCGTTACACGGCCTGACTGCTTAAGGAACTTAAGGTCAGCGACTACGCCGATCTGATGTACCTTGAGACGGTTGTCCTCGATGTACTTGGCAACTTCCTCGATGGTCTTTCCTTCAGCACGGAGCTCACTTGCCTTGATGGCGAGATAGCCCTGACCGAGAGAACTGATGAGAGGATCGACGCAGATGATCTTCATGTCAGGATGATCGTCAGTGAATTCCTCAGCGACCATCTTGGCCATGTTGATGGAACCGGAGAGAGCTGAAGAGCAGGAGATGTACAATACATCTTCGCCCTTGTCAAAGCACTCCCGGAATTTTGCTTCATATACGGGACCCGGTACCTGAGTCGTCTTGAAGATCTTGCCCTTACGCATAAGATCGTAGAACTCCTTGGCACTGTGGGATTTCCAATCGAGTGATGCTTCGTATTCTTTCTCATCGAGAACATAGTTCATCGCAGCATAGTCGATATCATATTTTTCACGCATGTCCTTGCCGAGATCTGCTGTGGAATCGACAAGTATGGTAAATCTCTTGCTCATTAGAAAGCTCCTTATTTCTTCATGTTTTCGAGGATCTCATTGAGGGTTGCCTTCTCATCTTCGAGAGTAGGGGAAACAGGCTTACCCATGAAGTATGCACAGCAAAGACCAGGGCCGATGTTGGCGCCGCATGCCATACCTACGTTGTTAAGGATGATCTCCTTAGGGTGGAATGTCTTCTCGATATCCTCGACGAGCATATCTGCAAATTCCTTGCGAAGGGAATGAGCAACGAAGATGATCTGCTCTTCAGGATTAACGATGTACTTCTTCATGTACTCGATGGTTGCCTTGATCGCAGCCTTTCTGCCCTTAGCCTTGGCGATTACCTCAGACATACCCTTGGCATTGAATTCTGCAAGAGGAGCAACACCTACAAGTGTTCCGAAGAAAGCCTTGAAGTTGGATACACGGCCAACCTTTGCGAGGAAGTAAAGATCATCCATGAAGCCCATCTGGCGGATGTTGTGCTTGATCTCCTCGAGATATTCGTATGTGTCATTGATGGAAGCGCCCTCAGCCTTCTTCTCGCAAGCCTTGATAACAAGAAGTGCAAGGGAAGTGGAGTAGCGAAGTGAGTCTACGCACTTGATCGTTCTGTCAGGATACTTCTCACGGAGCTCCTTGGCTACGATCTCAGACTCGTTATATGATGTGGAAAGACCGGAAGAAAGGGAAATGCTGAGGATGTCCTCACCCTTCTGAAGATGTCTCTCGAAAACTTCCTTGATCTCACCCATAGGAACACTTGATGTCTTATAAAGTGCATTGTGGCCTTTCATGGATGAATAATATTCGTCAGCTGTCATCTTTTCCCAGTCAAGTGAGATAAGTTCGCTGTGTCCGTCCGGATAGTAGATAGTACCTCTAAGATAATCCTCGATACCAAATCTGTCACGCAAGTTCTTTTCCAAGTCACAAGCTGTGTCCGGAATGATTACAAAACTCATAAAACGATCCTCCCTGAGCTATTAAAAAGTCCGCGCCTATACGCGCTCAATGTATCTTAACAAATAATGTATTGACATTCAAACTATTTTGCATATAAATAATGTACTTGATGTATAATAGTGAGACTAGTAATGGCATAAGAGGAGATCAATTATGTTCGAAGTTCAACTTGCTGTCGGTTTTCTTCCGATTTTTTTCATAGTATTGGCGGTGCTCCTGGTCGGAGGCACGGTCGGAATGTTCATCTTCCTTAACCCTATCGCCAAGAAGGTCTATGAGGAGCAGGTAGTAAGGACTTCGCCTGAGAAGTTCGGCAACGAATGTACTTATCAGGATAACGAAGAGCAGGTCCGGATGTGGAAGGAAGGACTTGCCTTTGCAGATACGATCAAGGAGAAGAAACAGCCGGTCGACATCACCAACGACGGTCTCAAGCTTCATGCGGAATATTACGATCAGGGTTCTGACCGTTGCGTTATCGTTATCCCGGGAAGAGCCGAAGGTCTCATGTACGGTTATTACTTCGACCAGCCGTATTGGGCAGTCGGAATGAACATCCTCGCCGTCGATCCGAGATCGCACGGCAGCAGCGAAGGAAGATATCATTCACTCGGACATTACGAGCATAGGGATCTCGACAAGTGGATCACATGGCTCGAGGAAAAGCATGGCATCAGGAAGGTCTATCTGCACTGCATCTGCGTGGGCACGGTAACAGGTCTTCTCATGGCCATCAACGGTTCCAAGAGAAGTAACGTCAAGGGAATAATCACCGAGGGCGCTTTCTATCACTTCAAAGAGACGTTCAAGGAACATATCAAATATGAGGGTAAGCCTGTATATCCGTTCCTTCCGATGTGCCTTTATCACATCCAGAAGAATACCGGTGCAAGGCTTAACGAAGAGGCTCCGATCAAGCTCGTAAAGCAGCTTAACGACATGCCTATCCTGTTTTTATACGGCAGAGAGGACATCTTCTCGCTTCCGCATCTTAGTCAGAAACTCTACGACGAGTGTTCTTCCGTCCGTAAGAAGATCGTGTGGTTTGATAAGGGCGCTCATTCTCACCTGAGGATCAATAATCAGGAAGCCTACGACAACGCTATCAAGGAGTTTGTGGGTTAAGTGCGCATCAAGAAACATCTCAGGGATTATATCGATTACAACATCAAGGCTCTTCGTGCATCGAAGCAGGATTTCAAGGCCATCTATGACATCATGTTCAGGGATAACGGTCTTGTACTTGCCGAGGCGGAGGTCGATTACAGGATACGTAAATATACTTATGCCGAGGTCAAGGGCTATATCGAAAACGCGTCCGCTTTCCTCTATTCGAAGATCGGTGCCACACATGGTTACGTGGCGCTGGAGATGGAGAACTGCATCGAATGGATCGTTGCCTTCTGGGCTATCTTAAAGAGCGGCAACAAGCCTTTTCTTGTTAACTGCCGTCATCCTTTGAGCCTTTCCCAGTCGATACTTGATACCCTCGATATCAAGACCGTCATCGGACTTGACAGCACCAAGCTCAAAGGTGAGTTCATAGACTTAAGGAAGTTCGAACTTACGGATACGTCGTACGGCGAGTGTCCGGATGATGTTTTCGAGAATGAGTTTGCGATATCGACTTCTGCGACGTCGCTTCATCAGTCGATCTGTTTTTATACCGGTGCGGAGACTTCAAGGCAGATCCTGGATGCGGAGAGCATCGTTAAGGAGAGCCCGAGGATGGCAACGGAATATAACGGCAGCATAAAGCAGCTGTGCTTCCTTCCGTTCTATCACGTTTTCGGACTGTTCGCGGTTTATTTCTGGTTCGCGTTCTTCGGAAGGACGTTCGTTTTCCTTAAGAACTATTCGCCTGATACCATCGTTCGTACCTGCAGAAGACACGAGGTCACGCACATCTTTGCGGTTCCTGCCCTGTGGCATACGGTCGAGAAGAAGGTCATGGCCGAGGTCAAGAAGAAGTCAGCTCCGAAGCGCCGTATGTTTAAGAGGGGACTTCGGTTTTGTACGCTCCTTCAGAATGTCTTTCCGTTCGTGGGAACGAAACTCGCGAGATTTATCATGGGCGAAGTTACCGATTCCATATTCGGTCCTTCGATCGTGTTCTGCATAAGCGGCGGAAGCTATGTCAAAGAGTCGACATTAAGGCTTTTTAACGGCATCGGATATCCGCTCCATAACGGTTACGGAATGAGTGAGATCGGTATCACATCCGTTGAGCTACGTAACAAGCCGAGGGAGAGAAATCTTAATTCCGTCGGTCATCCGATCGGACAGACTCAGTATAAGATATCCGATCACGGAACGCTTCTCGTTAAGGGTGAATCCCTGAGCAAGAAGATCATGATAGACGGCGTCGTTCAGGACAGGCAGGAGTGGTTCGATACCATGGACATGGTAAGTAACGACGGCAATTACTGGTTCATCAAGGGCCGTGAGAAGGACCTTGTCATAGGTGACAGCGGAGAAAACATAAATCCTGACGTGGTCGAGCAGGAGTTCGAGATCCCGAACGTTAAGGAGTTCTCATGCTACGGCGAGGATACGAGTAACGGCGAGATCCTGGCTATGGTTGTAAGGCTCGACAATAATACGACGGAGGAGACCGCGACGAAGATCTTTGATCAGATACAGAAGATCAATGATACCCTGCCGCAGACATCGAGGGTCAAGAAGTTTTACTATACATATGATCCGCTGATGAGTGAGCAGGCGATAAAGGTAAGCAGGGCTTATCTTAAGCGCGGAATAAAGAATGGTGATATCAAGCTCATGAAGATGCAGGACTTTAAGCCTTCTTCGACTTCCTACGTTCAGAAGGCGGATCCGCAGATCCTCAAGACCGTTACGGATATAATCTCTTCGGTCCTGGAGATGCCGAAAGATCAGATCAAGCCTGATGCGAACATAATACTCGATCTCGGCGCAACGAGCCTTCAGTACTTCGCGGTAGTATCGAAGATCTCGGATGAGTTCGGTGTCGAGACCTATTCGTGCAACACGGCAAATGAATTGAGCAAATACATTGAGGAACAGAGAGTATAATGGGAAGACGTTTTAAGAAGAATAAACTGGTTACGGCATTTGTAAAGGTTACGGGACTTCCGTGCCTTCTTATCCTGAAGCCGAAATTTTATTACAAGACCGACAAGAGTCCCAGAAGGCTTCCGAAGCCTTCGATCCTTGTTTCCAATCACTGGTCGCTCATAGATATGCCGCTTTACTGGTACCACTATCTGTTCCATGATCTGAGATTTCTCGTTGCTGAAGTAATGTTCAACAAGAATGCTTTCATGAACTTTCTTCTGTTCAGCGTAGGATGCATATATGTCGATCGTGACAAGTATGATTTCTCATTTATCGGTGATGCACTTGACTGCCTGGATAGAGGCGAATCCATAGGTATATTTCCTTCTTCAAGGCTTCCCGTAAACGGCGTACATTTCCCGTTCAAGCCGAGTGTTGCGATAATCGCGCTTCATACTGACGCGCCTGTCGTACCGGTGTATACTGACGGTAATTACGGTTTCTTCAAAAGGGCACATGTAATGGTAGGAGATCCTGTTGACGTTAAGGATCTGTGTCCTGACAGTTCTCTTCCGGAGAACCAGAGAGCAAGGCTCATCACTGCTGAACTCGAGAAGATCGTAAACGGCCTGGGAGACGAGCTTAAGAAACGCATGAACAAGGGGAAATGATATGTACGGCAAAGAAGGATATGACATCAATATGTTCTTCTACGATATCGCGCACGGTATCGTGCTTTTGGGCGGACACATCCCTCCTCCGATCAAGCTCACCATAGATAAGAAACCTTTCAGGAACGAGATCAGGGATGAGGGAATGCTTATCGTCGGAAACCATGTGTCGTACAAGGATCCGTGGTTCTATTCGGCGGTTTTTTCGAACAGGAGAGTATTCTTTATCGCATCCGAACTTGTAATGAAAGACCCTGTAAGGAATTTCCTGTGCAGACATGCGGGCTGCATCAAGATAGACAGGACGATCGCTGACATCAATGCGATCAAGACTGCGACGATGACGCTCAAGCATAAACGCGTGCTGTCGATCTTTCCCGAGGGCACCAGGCGTCCGGGTGAGCATGATGACTTAAGCGAGATCAAGGCGGGGGTAATCTTCCTCGCGAGCCAGACGGGAGTTCCCATCATTCCTGCTTATTCACTTAAGCCGAAGCATTGGTATAATAGAAGGACTATCGTTGTCGGCAAGCCTTTCAGGATCAGTGATTACACGGACAGGAAGTTTTTGACCGTGTCCCAGATGGATGAGATCGCGAAGGCTTTGCTCGAGAAGATAAATGAATGCAAGACCGTTTTTGATGAGGTCACAGGAGGAAAATGATGGATATATTGGAAGGGATCAAGGAAGCTATCACGGATGCTTTCGGAGATGATATGGATCTTGAGAAGGTCGTACCTGAGGCTAAGCTTAAGGAAGACCTGGGTTTCAACTCCATAGGAATGCTCGCAATGGCAGTGTCTCTGGAGGAGAAATTCGGCTTTTCATTTACCAATGATGACTTTATCGGCATAACAACTGTCGAAGATGTTATCCAAATAATCTCAAAACGACTGAAATAAACGGATTTTGTAATCGTTTTGAAATTCAAATTATATCTACACAAATAACTGATTTTTGATATAATGGCTTTGGACACATGTTAGTGTGTACTTTTTTTGAAAGCGGGTATTATATATGGAAAACAATGACATCGCTAAGCAGGAAGAAATCTTCAAGAAGGGTCTCATCGCTTTGATCCTTGCATGGGTTACTGGTATCGTAGGACTTATCCTCGCTATCATCAACAAGAAGAACATCAAGGAGTATCTCGCATCCGGCGGAGAGCTCGTAGGTAAGGGTAAGACAGGTAAGCTCCTTAACAACATCGCTTTTGGTCTTGGTTTGGCTTACGTTATCATCATCGCTATCTATGTTATCTTCTTCGTAATTCTTGCAGGAGCTGCTGTAGCTGGTAACTGATAGATAATATCAACTTTTACGGGGGACGGTTTCGTCCCCTTTTTTTATTTTATGACGTTTTATTTCCTCGAAAAGGATAATAATTTGTGTTGATAGCCGCACATCGGTTATGTATAATCACTTTCAGATTTGCAGAGAGCAAACAAAATGGAAAAGGAGAATCAATCATGGAAAACAACGATCTTGAGATTCAGAATTCATTTTTTAAGAAAGGACTCGTAGCTCTTATCCTTGCATGGGCTATCGGTCTTGTAGGAATGATCCTTGGTATAATCGCCAAGGGTAAGATCAAGAGTTACATCGCTCAGGGCGGAGTACTTGAGGGCAAGGGCAAGGCAGGTAACATCCTTGCAACTATCTCGATCCCTTTGGGAATCGTTAATACAATTGCATGGTTGTATGTTATCGTTGTGTACATCATCCTCGGTGCTGCAATGATCAGCAACATGTAATCTTTCGTATCACGGATCTTCATCCCGCTCCGATTATCCGGGGCGGGATTTTTTTGCGATCGGCGGAGCTGTTGCTTCCAGTATGTGACAGATCAGGGAAGAACATTGCCAATGGGTACTTCGGTACCCATTATTTTTGTCTGCAAATGTTAAAAACCAATGTTAATTCACCGACAAATAATGATATTATGTCAAAAGAGGTTGTATAATCATTATCAGTAAACCCGTTATGAAAGGAGTTACTCATGGAAAATAATACGAATACACAGCCGCAGTTCGATCAGCAGCCACAGTACAACCAGCAGCCGCAGTACAATCAGCAGCCGCAGTACAATCAGCAGTACACACAGATGCCGATGGGTGAGCCATACGATCCGAACTACGAAGAAACAGCTAAGGGATTTCTTACAAGGGCAATCGTATCATGTGCTATCTCAGCGCTTCCTATCGGAAGCATGATCGCCATAGGTCTTGCATCAGGTAACAGAAAGAAGATCCTGGAGTATATTGCTCAGGGCGGTATGCATACACAGAAGATCAAGGTATGTTCAGCTTTGAGCCGCGCAGGTAAATATGCAGGCATCGGCTACACGATCTTATGGGGCTTCTACCTTCTGTACTTCGCTTTCATTATCTTCATGATGATCGTTGCAGCGATCGGCGGATACAGCAGCTATTGATCCTTAAGGAACTGTCATAACGGCAGTTCCTTTTTTATTTCTTTTTTTCTCGAAAAAGTTGCACATGCGCTGATCACTTTTTCGAGAGATACAAAAAACAGCGTCAACCGTCCTTGCTGGTCTTACTTGCCTGTTTGTAGTACAATCAGTTGACAAATAAACTTCGGAGGAACACTATGGACGACGCTATAAAAAAAGTCCTTTCCAAATATGATGAATTGTCCAAGCTCATCCTTGACCAGAAGATGGATGAGATGACGGACAAGATGATGGATATCCCGGCAGACAGTGATGAGCTTTCCTATGAGTCCTATCTACAGGGTCAGGTAATGGAAGAGGCCGAGAGTCAGATGGCTCTCATGGAAGACGAGGAAGATGAGTCGCTGGATGGCATGTCCATGCGAGAATATTTCAAGGGCCTTACGGTCAACGAGCTTCTCGAGATACTCGAGTACTGCGCGGTAAACCTTGACGGCAAGGAGCCGAAGTCACTTACCGAGGCTCTTGTTGAAAAGGCAGAGACCAGTGATGAGGTATACGAGCGCCTTCGTGAGTATGCCGCTCAGTGCATTGGAGAAGCAGCATGGATCGAAGAGGAACTCAAAGATGAGGATAAGATCTTCGAGCTCGAGTTTACCAAGGTAAGAGCATGCCTTGATCTTCTCATTCAGCTTAAGGACGGAAGCCTCGTATCTGCTATCATCGACAGGTTCTTAAGTTATCCGCAGACCAGGGATTTCGTGGCTGATTCCATCGCAGGCTATGTTGAGGCATTCCCTGAGATATCCGTTCCGTTCATGATCTCCAGGCTCGATGAGAATTCTGAAAGCGGCCTTAAAGGTCCGTTCGAAGATCTCGTTATCATCCTGTCACGCATAGGTAAGAATGCGCCGTCAGAGGACATTTATCTTGCACTTAAACATGCTTTCCGCTATATGGAGAACAAGATCTACGCAGTTATCTGCCTCATGGATTACGGTGACGGTCGTGCGATCCCTATGCTCAAGGGCTATGTTAACCGCAATAAGGATACCATCAGCCGTGATCTTTTCTATGAGATCATGTCAGCTGTTCAGAACCTCGGAGGCGATATCTCAGACATCGAAGATCCGTTCGGGGATTTCGACGGCAAGAAAAATGCACTGGGTGCCCCCAAGTCAAATTATCGTGATTGATATCAAGGGTGTTTTCGTGAGAAAACACCTTTTTCATTATTATCGAAAATAGTTGTTGACAAAACCCTACCTCACCAATATAATACTACTTGCTGATTAAGTCTTGCGGGATTAACTCAGTGGTAGAGTGTCACCTTGCCAAGGTGAAAGTCGCGAGTTCAAGTCTCGTATCCCGCTCCATCTAAGACCGTCTACGGACGGTCTTTTTTTGTTCTTTTTGATCCGGAAATATTAACAATTTTTCGTAGAGAGAATGTATACCAAGGCTTTAGACAGAGATTTCGATCCTTTTTCATTTAAAGTCAGGGATGAGTTCGTCTCCCACGCTCGAGATATCCTGAACAAAAGCATTGGTCTGATCAAGATCGCAGAGAAGATCATTAAGGCGCCAGTAGTGTTCGGGATTAACTGTCCTGTCTATCGACTTTGGAACTCCGGGCATCGGTGTATACTGGCTCATTAAACTTATGTATATATTATTACCGTATTTATTGCACAGATATTCCAGGATATGCTTACTGTCGAAAAGCTGCCCCGGAAGGGTCAGGTGACGGACTATGAGTCCGCGTTTCATAAGACCGTCATCGCCGATCACGACAGGTCCTACCTGAGAATACATCTCGTCTATTGCTGCCATAGCGATCTCCCGGTAATCGGAAGCATGAGCAAGTGAAGAAGATAATGAAGAAGACCAGAACTTAAAGTCAGGCATGTAGATATCTACAAGACCTCCTAGCATCTTTAAGGTGTCGACCGAATCGTAGCCGCCCGTATTGACCGCGACGGGAATGCTTAATGATGACATTCGAAGACTTTCGGAAACCCAAGGTGCGAAGTGCATCGGAGTAACGAGATTAATGTTATGCGCACCCTGTGACTGAAGATCCGAATAGATGCCGGCAAGCTCTGAAGGAGTGTAAACACTTCCCCGTCCCGTAAAGGATATCTCGTGGTTCTGGC
>CAMVBS010000028.1 GCA_947165785.1 uncultured Clostridia bacterium
TGTTTCATATAAACCGTTATCTATATGCCAGGTTGACGGAATGGCTTATCGTAAGTAAACTACGTTAAGAGGTGTTAGTTTGGAAAATAGAGATGATCTTTTAAGACTTCAGGTGAAGACCGATGCCAATAGGCCTGTTTTGAATACTCAGGATACTCCTGAGTATATAAATCTTGCTACTCATTATCAGGAACGTAAGGCAAGGGAAGAGGGCTATGAGTCTTTGCAGTTTACCGATGATTCGCTTACATACCTTCCGCCTTTGGAAGATGAGGATCTTTTAAACGGTAATGTTAAGCCGGTAAGCAGATCCGGCATCTCGAATTCTACAGTGGTCAATACGACATCTGAAGACTATGTGCCTCCATATAGGGATATTCCGGGAACATATGCCACAGTCGGCGATCCGGTTTTTTATAAAGAAAAGAGATCGGACCGATATGTACTCGTTCCGATCTCATTGATCCCATTTTATAATCCTATCGTCCTCGCCCTTGCATCACTTATCCTGGTGCTTCTTATCGTGGTCGAGGTATTGGGAGTTATCTACGTATTTTAATTCTCGTCTGTCGCACTGTAGCCCAACGGGAGCCATACTTTTCCTGCATCGATATCTGATTCAGACTTATAGTACGGCATTGCCAGATGTCCGCCCGGAACAGCTTTTCCGGTAAGGACGTTAGCGACTGCATTGCCTCCTTCAGTACCGGGGAGATAGCACATGATGCATGTATCCCAATCAGAAAGGTAATCTTCTACGATCACATTTCTTCCTGCAAAGATAAGAGTATATGTAGGAAGACCTGAATTCTTTGCAAGCTCGATAGCTTCCTTGTTACCTTCAAGAGCTGTGTCGCCTGTGATGGAGAGGTCTTCTGCATCTCCGAACCACTCTGCGTATGGGATCTCGCCGATGCAGAGCACTACAGCATCGCATGAGCTGATCTCGGCTTCGTCTGTTACTATCGTAAGATCGTATTCTTCTGCTGCATTTTGGAGTGCTTCGAGGACTGTGGTTGCTTCAGGGCATACCTTTCCGCCATAGTTTGCATCGGTTTCGCCCTGCCATGTATAAGTCCAACCGCCGAGCATAACGCCTGTGTCATTTGCTGCAGGTCCTGCAACGAATATCTTTGAGCCCGGTTCGAGAGTGATGCCTCCGTCCGCCTTCAATGGTACGAAAGATTCTTCGGCAAGTGTTCTTGCACACTCGATCGATTCTTCACAGTTCCACTCGTAAGATGGAGTCTTATCCTCAAGATACGGATCCTCGAAAAGGCCCAGGTCAAGTTTTACTTGAATGATCCTTCTTACGGAATCATCTATCAAAGCCTCGTCTATGGAGCCTTCTTCAACAGCCTGGATAATGTATCCGCAGCATTTCTCATATGAATCGACTTCCATGAACATGTCGATTCCAGCATTGACGCCGAGGATGATATTGTCCTTAAGTGTCTCGCCTGAGCAGTTATCGATAGAGTTCCAGTCTGAGAGGATGAATCCTTCAAAGCCCATCTCGTTTTTGAGCTTCCAGATATAATCTCCGTTCTCATGCATCTTTACGCCGTTTAATGCAGAGTGAGAGATCATTATGACCTGAGCTCCTTCATCGATCAAAGCCTGGTAGATCTCGAGATTATCGTTGATCTGTTCGTCTGTGATGATGGAATTACCGCGGTCAAGGAGCATGGTATTAGGATCTTCTCCGGTGCCGTATGAAGTATAGCCGTCAGCAAGGAAATGCTTAGGACATACAAGGATGCCCTGAGTAAGAAGCCCCTTTGTATAAGCGACCGCTAGATCTTTAACGATATTGGTGTCTGAGGAGTAACTTTCATATGTTCTGCCCCAGCGTGGATCCTGAGCTGCCGCAACGCATGGTGCGAAGTTAAGGACCATCTTTGTTCTCATGATATCGCTTCCCACGTATTCGCCCATCTTCTCGGTCAGCTCGATATCATTTGCTGCACCTATATTGATGTTGTGGGGATAGATGACTGTTCCTGCAGCAAAGTTAACGCCGTGAACGGAGTCCTGACCGTAAAAATACGGTATCTGTGCATCTGAAGCGAGAGCTTCATCCTGGAATTTATCTATCAATGTATTCCAGCCCTCACAGTCTGGTTCAGGTATCTCGTCAAACTTGGAGAGGATGGAGCCGTAGTCTTTTCTTGTCATCTCTCCGTTTCTTAAGTTGTAGAAAGCCGGCTGGAACATCTGAGCGACTTTCTGTTCCAAGGTGAGTGTTGCAACGATCTCTTCAGCTGTCATGCCCTCATAAGCTGAAGTGAACGCTGTGGGCTCTGTTTCTTCTTCTGTTGTCTGTTCTGTTTCTTCTGAGACAGTAGTTGAAGTTTCTGCTTCAGTCGTCTCAACGGAAGTTGCTTCCGTCTCCGTCGTGTCTTCGGTGACAGTCTCGGTCTTTGAGCAAGCCGCCAGCGAAGCGATCATGGATGCGGTAAGTAACACAGACGTTAATTTACGTAGTTTCATGTGTGCCTCCTAATAATTTGTATCTTAATTATATGAATATTCTTTTCGAAAAAAAACCGACTTACTATAGAAAAAGACGTGGGTTTTACTTATACTTTAAAAAAACGCGAAAAGGACTTTAAGATGAATATCCTTCTGATCGACGGACAAGGCGGCAAGATAGGTAAGGAACTTACGGAATCTATCCTTAAGAGATTCCCGCAGGTGGAGCTTACTACAGTCGGAACAAATACGATAGCAACCACGAACATGATAAAAGGCGGCTCCAAGAACGCCGCTACAGGTGAGAATGCAGTCGTTGTCTGCTCCAGGAATGCCGATATCATCGTAGGACCTGTCGGTATCGTCATGGCTGATTCCTTGCTTGGTGAGGTTACGCCTTCGATGGCTTTGGCTGTTTCTCAGAGCAGAGCGACCAAGATCCTGATCCCGATGAACAGATGCAGCATACTTATAGCCGGTGTCAGGACTCAGTCTATGGGCGATATCATCGATGATGTCCTGTCCAAGATCTCCGAGATCGTCGATTAACCAGAAATACCTTATTACTGTAACATTCCTGCAACCTAAGTTTGATAGAATTGTACTATCTGATTTTATAGGTATATAAAAGAAGGAAGGGCTGACAGCAATATGGAATTTAACTATTCAAATGACTGCTTTTTACCATATGAGTCTTTTGATTACATCTTCTCCGAGAGGGAATTGCCTGAATTCGGGCTTATTGATTCACCTTTTTCGAGACCTTTGAATACATGGAAATTCTTCCTTGCCAGGACAGAGAATGAGATCCCTATGGGATTTGATACTCCTGATTTTGATGACAGCGACTGGAATCTCATAAATGTACCTTCTACTTGGCAGACAGAGGGCTACGGACTTCCTCAGAACCTTCTTTACGATTTCCCGGAACTTCTCGAGAATGACAAGGATCTCAGGGATTCTAGTATCAACAACAAGAACTACATCACTTCCACATCAGGTGATGAGGATGAAGTCGGTATCTATAGGACAACTACTGTTTTTACGGAAGAAGATATCGATCGTGCGATCTATCTTGAAGCATCCGGTATTACGGGAAGCTTCGAGATATATGTTAACGGAGAGCAGGTTGCATCCGAACACTCGATAGTTACGAATAAAAGACTGTTGCTTTCGCCTGTTGCCAAGGTCGGTATCAACTGTATCGTTATCATCGTCAACAGATATGACAGAGACAAGAACGGCAAGATCATAAAGGAACTTGCAAACTTCGGTTTCAGCGGAATATTCAGACCGGTGTCCATTACATTCGAGTCCTTGCTTGAAATGAGCAATCTTCATATCAAGTGCAGGAGTATCCCTAATACTTATGTTGACCAGCTTGCTCTGGATGAGAAAGGCTCTGAGCGAAAGAACGTAGCCAAGATCTCCAGAGGCGACTACATGATCTTCATGGATGTTAAGATCACTAATCACACGGATTATATGATGCCTTTCTCTGTAAGGACTTCGATCCTCGAGGCAAGGGGAGACTACGATCCGTATAACCTTCCTTTTGTTAAGCTCAATATCGAGAAGCAGATGGAAGGAACCGTTGATGCATCTTCATCGGCAGTTTTCCAGTCGCAGGCGATCGCTGTTCATGTTGCTCAGTGGTCTGATGCTACTCCGGTTCAGTATGATGTAGTACTTGAGCTTTTGGACAGTGAGGGAAGGACTATCTGTACGAAGAAGAGAAGGTTCGGCTTCAGGACTACGGAGGTTATCCTCGATAAGCTTAATATCAACGACAGACGTATCCCTCTCATGCTTACAAAGTATTACGAGTTCGATCCTCAGAACGGTATCGCTATTCCTGTAAGCCGCATGAGGCAGGATATCGTACTTATGAAGCGCTGCGGAATAAACGGTATCATACTTACTTCGTTCCCGGCTAACGATATGCTCTTGAATCTGTGTGACCAGTACGGAATCTATGTTTTCGCGATGGCTGACAGCAGATATATGTTCGATTATGTTGAAACGCATATGATCCATCCGAGTATCGTATGCTGGGGTTTCCCGAATTTCAACTTTAACAGCGACAGATGCAAGACGATCAAGAATCAGTGTGAGGTCGTTGATGATACAAGGCCTTGGTACTGTGAGTATGACGGTAAGGGTGAGATCGCAGATCTTACACCGTTCCCAAGTGAAGCAGGAAGGGTATACGGACCATGGGAAGATATCTGTCTTGACAGAAAGTCACTGTTTTCCAAGAATAAGCTTGGAGTAAACCTGTTTAAGACTATTCCCGGAAGGACTCATTTCGATGATGATGATGCAGACTATAAGTGGATCCACCAGGCTGACCTTGAAGGTGATAAGACCCGTGTAGGATCAAGTATCGGTCAGGGTATCGTTGACAGTGAACGTAAGCCTCATCCGATCTATTTTGATATCAAGAAACAGTGTGAGATGGTAAATATCTTCCCGGATCCTAATAATCCGACTACGCTTACGCTTCGTAACATTCACCCGTTTGCATTTACTGACGAGATGATCCTTACATGGAAACTTAATCTCGGCGGTAATACGATGGTGTTCGGTAACGGTCTTGTGCCTGAGATCGAGCCATACGGAACAAGGACTTTGAAGTTTAATATCGATGTTGAGAAGTATCTTAACGACGGTTGGGCAGACGGTAATCAGGACTTCATCACAATGTATAATGAAGCTCTGTCTCATGAACTGATCTTTGATATCAGCCTTAAACTTGCAAAGGACAGCTTCTATTCCAAGGAAGGTCAGGAGATCGCATTCTTCCAGGAGATCCTTGCTGAAGATGTTGCAAGTCCGGTCAAGACCGGTAATGGCACTAAGCTTAAGAGCCTTAATGCATTCTCTGTTAAGCGTTTGATAGATGACAGCGGACTTCCTTTCCTTACTCAGGATTCCGCAATGATCCCTTCAGCTGAAGGGGAGGAAAAGGATCTTACTCCTGATGTCGTTACTGAAGAAGAAAAGCCTGTTGATGATCTTTCAGTTGCCGAAGGTGAAGTTTCAGCTACTGAGATCATGATGGAAGAGGAGGAAAAGAGTAAAAGGCTTGAGGTCCTCGGTCTTCCACAGGGTATCATCGTAAGTAAAGACGATATCAAGTATGCATTTGACAGAAAGACAGGTGCGATCAACCACATAACAGTCGGTGATTTCGATTTTCTCAAGGGCGGATTCCTGCCGAGTTTCTACAGATGTCCGTCTAATATCGACCGTACTGATAAGAGTTTTGTACTTGCTAAAACTATCTTCTCTCGTGAGAACGATTACGAAGGTATCCAGGATTCCCTGGAATTTGCAGGTTGTAACTACGGCGTAGAAGATGATACGTTTACTCTTATCTCTCGTTACAAGTCCTTTGCCATGAAGGGCGAAGTTATCATGTGTTATGAGATAAAGGGCTCAGAACTTACTTTGACACTGCACTTTACTCCTAAGTATGACATGGTCCGTTACGGTGTCCGTGTTCCTATTTCCAAGGACAATATCATCTGTAAGTGGTACGGAAGAGGCCCGGGAGAATCCTATTACGATCGTAAGAATGCAACAAGGTTTGGTCTTTATCAGGCTAAGGCAAGCGAGATCTACCATCCGTATGCAAGACCTGCCGAGAATAGTTCTCATACTGATACCAGTACTCTTGTCCTTACAAATGTGATGGGTGACGAGATAAGGATCAAGAGAGCAGGTGATCAGAAGTTTGACTTTACGGTTCTTCCGTACTCGCCTGAGCAGATGAACGAGTTCCTGCATCAGGAACAGCTCATGCAAAATGACTACAGCGAACTCTTCCTTGATTTCTGTTCCAAGGAGATCGAGCGAACAAAGACCAATATCTCGAGTCTTCCGCTTAAAAAGAATGTGACTTATAAGGAAAGCTTCAAATTTAATATAAAGTCAGCGCTTCAATAATTAACAATCTGTTTAAATTTGCCCCTCGATTCTGTTCTATAATAAAGCAAAGAACAATTGAGGGGCATTTTATTATTATTGTTCTGGTCTGTAAATAACATGACGGTTGAACAATGCCATACTAATACCGTTATGTTAAATAGGAGTCGTCTTCTACTGGACGACTCCTTTTTTATCGTTGTTATCTTATGTTCCTGAAAAGGACCTGTTTTTCCTTAGGTGTCAGTTCGCGGTATTCTCCGGGTTTCATATCCCCAAGAAGGATATTCATGAATCGGATCCTCTTGAGCTTAACGACCCTGTATCCGAGGTAATCGCACATGCGTCTGATCTGACGATTGAGACCCTGGGTCAGGATTATGTTAAACGTCTTAGGACCTCTTGGAATGACCTTGCAAGGCAAAGTAATCTGATCGAGGATGGGAAGACCGCCCTCCATCTTCTTGATGAAATCCTTGTCATACGGCCTATCAACGGTTACCACGTATTCCTTCTCGTGTCCGTGTTCTGATCTTAGAAGCTTATTTACTATGGAACCGTCATTGGTAAGCAGTATAAGGCCTGATGAGTTCTTATCAAGACGTCCGATAGGGAAGATGCGCTCTTCAAAGCCGAGATAATCAACGATGTTATCCTTATCTCGCGTGTCTGTAGTACATGTAATACCAAGTGGTTTATGAAGTGCGATATAAAGATGATCGTCGGTAGGGACAACAGGGTCACCGTTAACAAGGACTGTCTGCCCCGGAAGGACTTTGCTTCCGTTAACTGCGGTAACACCGTCTATCGTTACCTGACCGTCTTCGATGAGTTTATCAGCTTCACGTCTTGAGCAGTATCCGGAAGATGCGATGTATTTGTTTACTCGTGTTCCTTCCTGATCGTTTAGAACCATGAATTCTGTGCTCCGACTCTCTTAAGCGTGAACGTGAACGTCGTTCCTTCGCCGTATGTACTGTCTACAGTGATATCTTCACCCATGTAGGTGAGAAGCTCTTTGGCGATAGCAAGACCAAGACCTGTGCCTTTCTTACCGCGTGCACGATCTGCCTTAAAGAATCTGTCAAAGATATGATTGATGTCATACTCGTGGATACCTTGTCCTGTATCTATAACGGATACAAATACCTTATCTGTATCTTCATGATACTCAGCAGCGATCGTAATAGAACCGCCTGAAGGCGTATATTTCTTAGCATTATCCATGAGGATAACGAGGATCTGCTCTACACGGTCAGGATTACCCATAACGGTAGGAAGTTCGCCTGTATTGAAAGAAACCTTAAAGTTAAGTCCCGCATCACGCATGACAGGCATGAACTTTGTCTCAACTTCCATAAGGAGCTGGTTGAGATCAAACGGGAATGTCTTAAATGCCAGGGTCCTTGACTGGAGTTTCGAGAGCTCGAGCATGTCATCGATAAGTCTTGAAAGTCTCATCGTCTCGTGAAGGATGATACCGTAATAACGCATACGATCCTCTTCCTTCTTGACCATGCCGTCAGAGAGCGGTTCTACAAGGCCTCTTAAGGTCTGGAGAGGAGTACGAAGCTCGTGTGAGATATTTGCAACATAATCCTTACGTGTTCTCTCGAGCTTCAATTCTTCGGAAATGTCTCGGAAGAATCCCGTAGCACCGATGACTGTTACATTATCCATATCGTACTTAGGGAAGATGGCGATATGATAAGCGTAGTTAGGACCTTCCATAGTATTATCGTAAGATTCGGATGTCTGCATGCATTCCTGGAAAGCATCCCAGACCTCATCAAAAGGAATAAGCTGAAGTTTCTCTGTAAAGAGGTTTTTCTTCTGAACCTTATCGAAAAGGGTATCCATCGTCTTATTGACGATGATAGGCTTACAGTTCGTATCTACCACAACGATACCGTCGGTAACGACATCGAATACTTCCTTGAGTCTGTTACGCTCGATAGTAAGGTCCGAAATGGATTTGGACAACTGATCAGCAAGGTAATTGAAGGACTTGGCGATCTCTCCGACTTCACCTTTGTAGTTCTCGTTGGCTCTTACTGTAAAGTCGCCTGCAGCATATTCACGCGTGATGTTGCTTATGGTATTGATAGGTTCAACGATCCTTCTGGTTACAAGATATACCGGAATGAGCATCGCGAAAGCAACGAACAACGTTGATATCAAAAGGACGTTGACGAAGTTATTGACCGTCTGATTGTTCTCGGTAACCGATGAAACGGATACTACGTAGTACTGAATGCTGTCATTAACATTAACAGGCTCAACTACGATAAGGATACGGTCAAGGAAGTTCTTGTCATCTGTAATGATCTTATATCGATTGGCATTTTGCTCATCAGTGAGCATATTATCCTTAACATAATCGATGGACATATCAAAGAACCTGGCATCAGTCTTTGACGGATTTGAAGGACTATAGATGATATTTCCTTCCTTATCGAAAAGAAAGATACCGCGTCCTGTTATGGAAGTATCCGAGAACAGGGCATCAGTGATGTTCTCATCGTTTATGAAACCGGGATTGTTGCCGAAAAAGTTGGCAATGGATCTTGCCTGTGAAAATGCCTGTTCCGACTGTGTGCTGTAAGTTGCCGATTTACCTGCAAGAGTAAATGCGAATGTGGTAAACAGAGCGGATGCCAACAAAGCAACCAACAACAAGATGATTGTCTTACGGAGCAGGACACTTTTAAACATATATTATGAGACCTCAAACTTATATCCGACACTGTAAACTGTCTGGATGCTCCAAGGAGCTCCTTCGAGGAATACTTTCTGTCTGATACGCTTGATATGAGTATCTACTGTACGCGGATCACCTGCGAAATCATAACCCCAGATCTTGAAGAGGATCTGATCTCTGCTCATGACCTGACCGGAGTTTGAAGCGAGAAGGTGAAGGATCTCAACTTCCTTAGGCGTGCAAGGGATTACCTCGCCGTTGACCTTGATCTGATAGTTATCGAGGTTGATCTCAAGACCTTCAAAACGAAGAATGTTGGATGTCTCGTTAGGCTCGTTGCTCCTACGAAGTACTGCCTTGATCCTGGCGATTACCTCACGTGGGGAGAAAGGCTTTACGATATAGTCATCTGCGCCGATCTCAAGACCTACTACACGGTCGATCTCTTCACCTTTTGCTGTGAGGATGATGATAGGAGTGGATAATGTCTTCCTTATCTCCTTACAGACCTCAAGACCTGTAAGCTCCGGCATCATTACATCGAGGAGAATGAGGTCAGGCTTGGTCTCAGCGACCATGTTAAGACCTTCTCTTCCGTCATATGCATCGGAATGAGTAAAGTGTTCGTTTTCAAAATAGAGTGCCAAAGACTCGTGAACTACCGGGTCATCATCGCAAATAAGGATGTGTGGTGTCTGTGACATTTCGTTATCCCTCCTGGTTTATGGAACATATTAATTCGCCCAACAACATAATTATATATTAAATATTGGAAATATCACTTAAAAAATGTGAAATTTTTCTCAATAACTTCAGACAGTTGCCTTGAAAAGTTCACAATCCCCTGCGGCAGGGGTGCTGAGCATCACTTTAATAATATGTAATATGATTTATGCAAAATAATGATATAATACATCTGATTATTTTTATTAGGAGAAAATGAAATGAAGGGTAGATACATTTCAGCATTATTGGTTGTCATCATGCTTTTGTCCCTGGCATCCTGTTCTTCGGATGCTCCTACGGCAGATGACGAGGTAAGGGATTTTACGAAGGAAGTCTGCGATAATGTCATCGCGGGCGATTATAACTTTTTCGAGGAAAATTCTCTTCTTGATGAGAAGAAGGACAGGGATCTCGAGGATGTTCTGGATGTTTATTATGATAATGACATGTGGGACAAGGATCAGAAGAAGATAAGCGATTATATCAAGGACTCTCTTTCTTATGAGATCGACTATAATTCGGCCTACGCTTCACATGCCCGTAAGACAGGTGAGATCGATGTCTATTTCAAGTATGTGGATTACAAGACACTTTTCAATACTTGTGATTGTACTTCGATCAAGGACTACTACAAAGAGCTCAAGGATTACGACAAGACAACAGAGCAGAAGGTCCACATTACTTTCGTTATGGAAAAGAAGCACTGGGTCCTTGCCGACTACGAGAAGATCTTCGTGGATCTGTTTACGTGGAAGGATTTCCATTATGATTTCACTTTGGATTACAGCAAATACATCGAGGGTACAGAGTGGAACGGTGCTGTAGGTGCCAACTTGGATGAGTATCATAATACGATCTATCTTGAACTTGATATATTTGCCAGCAGCAAGGTAGACCTTTCTACTGATTGCTATTACAAAGTCTTCCGCGACGGAGAAGAGATATATGAGGCTGATGTTATGTCTTCTGACTATCTCTCGAAGTATTATTACGCACTCTATAACGGCTATCTGCTCAACAACGGAGAGCCGATCGACGAGGGAACTTATACAATCACGGTCTATGATTTTAATGATAATGAGGTATTAAGTGAGTCCTGTACAGTTGTAAAGGATGACGATTCAGGATCCGGCGGAGTCAGTATCGGATCAGGCCGTTCCGTAGAATTCGGTGACAGTGATTTTGTTGATTATATCTCACAGGCCGGCTGGTATGAGAGACATCCTTCAAAAATGGAATATGATATCTGGTATTCCATCGGTAGCGCTCAGTCTTTTGAGTATTACTTTGAACTTTATGATGCAGACGGAAATGTTTTCTATACAAGTGACACGTTAGAGATCGCAAGCAACAGTTCCTATATAGAACTTATCGTCAGCGCAGATGATGCCGGTGTAGACGATATCAAGGAAAGTCTTGACACCATAGTTGTTTATGACGGTGATGGCAAGGTTATCCTTACCGACTACGATTAATCTGATACAAGGTGATGGTTAAATAATGACGTTTATTCGTAATAATAAGCTGAATACGATCTTGCTTATGTTAGTCCTTGTTCCGTTGATATTTGCGTCAACGGGATGTTCGTATCTGATGTATGACCGTATATATAACGGACTAGAGGAATACGTGGACGGCTTTATCGAAGATGCGGAAAAAGAACCGATCAAGACATTAAATGCCAATTCGTCCAAGAGGATCAAGGTCTCCAAGCTTTCTGACGAGCAGCAGGATATCTTTGATGATACTTTCTCGCTCAAGTTCAAGATCGATTATCTTACATTGGATGACGGTAACTATACCGCTACCTGTAAGATGAAGGTCACTTACACTGATATTACTGCAGAGTTTGATAATGAACTTCATACGGTTGATGAATACGTAAAACTGATCGAAGATCTTGATACCAAGACAAAGACAATGACATTTACATTGACCAGGACAGGCAAGGAATGGAGTTTTGATGATCTAAGTGAGATCTACACCGTTGCTCAGAAGCCGTATGGTTCGCTCTTTGTTTGTGATGATGAGGGTTATCCTCTGTCATTGAGTCAGGATTATTTTGATACGATCTATATCCAGCCTCTGTGGTATGATCCGCTTTATTCCACGCCTTTGCATCTTAATAAGCTAGAAGATCCTTGTGCTCTGCAGTGTGCATTCTATTTCAATACACCTGTCAATTTAAAGCTCAAGGCGGATCTTAAGGATGCCAACGGTAAGGTTATCGCTTCCAGAGATCTTGACATCAATAATTCGGTAATCGCTATTGCGGATTTCTCTTGTGAGTATGTTGGTGTAGACAGATTTGCTCAGGGCAATTATACTGTTGAACTGATCTATGACGGTGAAGTCTTTGCTAAGACAGACGACCCGCTTACAGTAAGATAACGGAGGCATATAGTGTTTTCTGCCGATAATTGGAATGACTTTGAAGTAATATACGCCGGAGGCGGCGAGAAATACGAGCGTTGGGGAGATGTCTATCTGAGACGCCCTGATCCTCAGTCGATCTGGCCTATAATGAGTGAGTGGCCCAAGCCGCACGCTCTCTATAACAGAAGTCAGACGGGCGGTGGTTCATGGACTAAGATCAAACCTATGCCTTCATCCTGGAAGATCGATTATGATTCACTTGGTAAGAAGCTTACCTTCATCATCGAACCTACTTCGTTTAAGCATACCGGTCTTTTTCCTGAACAGGCTGCGAACTGGGATTTCTGCGGAAACCTCATTGAGAATGCCAGAAAAGCCGGTAAAAAGGATATTAAGATCTTGAATCTCTTTGCATATACCGGCGGAGCGACCGTTGCTTCGGCTGCTCACGGAGCAGATGAGACGGTACATGTTGATGCATCCAAGGGAATGATAATGAGAGCCAAGGAAAACCTCAGGGAATCCGGACTTGCCGACAGTTATGTACGGTTTATAGCTGAGGATTGCATGAGCTTTGTTGAGCGTGAGATACGTCGCGGACGTAAGTATGACGGTATCATCATGGACCCTCCTGCATATGGAAGAGGTCCAAAAGGTGAGCTCTGGAAACTTGAAGAAGCTCTTTTTGATCTTGTATCCAAGTGTGAGCAGTTGTTATCTGATGATCCGCTTTTCTTTATCATAAGTTCGTATGCTTCTGAGATCACGGCTCAGGCAAGCGGCGATGTCCTGTCTTTATGTGTTGCTCAGAAACACGGCGGCACGGTGGATGCACAGGAACTCTGTCTTCCTGTTACGCAGATGGGTATCCATCTTCCTTGCGGTGCAACGGCTCGCTGGACTCCGGGTACCTACAGATGACGTATAAGGATCTGGATATAGTTTTCGAGGATAATCATCTTATAGTTGCCGTAAAGCCTGCAGGAGTCCTTTCACAGGCAGACGGTTCTGATGCGCCGGATATGCTTACTTTGCTCAAGGAGTATATAAAGGTTACTTATAATAAGCCGGGTGCGGTATTCCTGGGCCTTCTTCACAGACTGGACCGCCCTGTATCAGGTCTTATGGTCTTCGCGAAAACAAGTAAATGCGCTTCGCGCATAAGTGAACAGATCCGTGACCGCAAGGTTACCAAACGGTATCGTGCCGTAGTTGAAGGTGTTTTCGAGAAAAGATCAGGTACTTTAAAGCATTATGCTCTGAAAGATCCCGGGACGAATAATACGAAGATCTTTGAAGAGGGAAGAGCTCCCAAAGATGCCAAGCCCGTGAAGCTGTCTTATGAAGTTGTTGCCACGGGTGAGTATAAGGGGAAAAAGGTTTCACTTGTCGAGATCGATCTTCATACGGGAAGATCTCATCAGATAAGGACTCAGTTCCAGTATATAAAGCATCCGCTCCTGGGAGACGCGAGATACGGAAGCGGCCTGTATAAGGGCGATATCGCGCTTGAATCATTTGTTTTGGGATTTGATCATCCGACTACGCGTGAACATATGGAATTTAAGCTTGATATGAGAGAAGAGGCTCCGTGGGGAATTTTCAGATCCTGAGATAACGATCGATCCAATTTATAAAACAGTTCGGAAATATTCCGGACTGTTTTTGTGTGCTGCCAGCACAACGCGCAAAATACATGTAGTAGTATAAAACTTATACGCAACTTGAAAACAGAATAGTGAGGTGGATCCCAAATTTGTCCTTGGAAGGCATGAACATTGAGTTTTTAGGAAGTTAACGGAGGTAGATCATGATGAAGAGACACATTACAAAGAAAAAAGTTGAAGCACTCATTTACTGGATGGATTATAAGAGCCTTGAAGAAATAAGAAAGATACAAATCTATCTTCGCAAAGAGCAACTTGTTCGCGCTGATGAGCTGTGGCCGGATTCGACGAAGCTTACCCTGAAGCAGATCGCAGAGAGCGACGAGACAAGTAAAAAAGCAAAACGCGATCCGAAAAAAAGGAAAATGGATTCTGAAAATGAGACATATCTCAGGAAGTTCATCTCAATGTCCGATAAAGAGATAAAGAAACTGGACGATTATGAGATGTCCCTTTATGAAGATTCATACTTGGCGATCCTGAGTTTTGCCAACAACGTTATCAGTACTCGTAAATGGGCAGAATTAAAATACCTTACAGCCGAGGCAACCCTCCAGATGGAGAGGGACAAGATGTACCCGACAGATGAACTCTGGGACAAAACGATCTCTGAGATCAAGAAACTGAACAAGGAACAGGATTTTGATTTCGATCTTCTCAAAGACATGTAAGATCGGCTTCACAATAGACTGATGATAAGAAGGAGTCATTGCGGCTCCTTCTTTTTTTGTTTATATGTTAGGATTATCCTATTGAACAATAATGATACGTATAGGGGAAAAAGATGCTGATCGTTCAAGTATTGGATACATATTATTACAAGCAGGCGAGAGCTTCGGAATATGCAAGGCTCAGGAATAGTGATCTGTTCAGGAAGATCGATCACATCAAGGTTAAGGAGTGCGAAGTGTTCGTACAGTCTCTAAGTCTAAGATATGATCCGGAGGGGGATGTTTCGCATGCAAAGCCATACCTTGAAGTATATAAGGAGTACGGAAAGAATATATTTACCGAAGGCTCAAGGGATCGGTTCAAGAACTATAATGATCTGATAAAGTTCATCCGGATATTTAGGAAAGAAGAGAAGTATAAGATCATGTTCTGCGATGAAAATGTTGAGTGGTGCCCGACCAAACGACAAGGACATAATGAGGCCTATAATGATCCTGAATCGATCTTTTATCACAGGAATACTCTTAATGAAACAGCTTTTATCCTCGAAAAAGGTGAGTACGGAAGGATAATATTCAACAACAGATATGTGGATCCGGATAGTCAACATTGGCATTACGGATGGCATGTTTATAATCTCATCAATTGCGATATATCAGAATGCAAGGATAAGATGTTTTTTGAAAAGAATCCGGATCATGAGTATAAACAGCTTATAGATCTCAGATGATCTGATCGTAACAGAAATATAAAAGAGGCGACTTCCGAAGAAATCGCCTCTTTGTTTATTCATTGATCATATCTTACTCGATACAAGCGTGGATATCCTGGAGTGACATAACTCCGATCTCGCCTTCCTTGATGACAGTGTAGATACCGTCAGCAGCAGCCTTTGCAGCAGCCATTGTTGTGATGTAAGGGATACGAGCTTTGATAGCAGTCTTTCTTACATAACTGTCGTCGAAGAGCTTCTCGTCACTTGTTGCAGCAGGAGTGTTGATGATGAGCTGGATCTTGCCGTTCATCATAGCATCTACGATATTCGGACGGCCTTCCTGCATCTTGTTGATCCTCTCGGATTTGATTCCATTCTTAACGAGAAGGTCGTGTGTGCTTCCTGTAGCAACGATCTTGAATCCGCACTCCTCGAACTTCTTAGCGATAGGTACGAGTTCCGGCTTATCCTTGCTGGATACAGTAAAGAGAACTGTTCCTTCTGTAGGGAGCTTAGTCTGTGTAGCTTCCTGAGCCTTGAAGTAAGCTTCACCAACGTCAGTGGAAAGACCCAATACCTCACCTGTAGATCTCATCTCAGGTCCGAGAACAGGGTCAACCTCCTGGAACATGTTGAATGGGAAAACAGCTTCCTTAACACCGTAGTACTTAGGATGAACTTCCTTCATGCCTTCGATCGGTGAAGAAGCACCTGTAAGCTCACGTGTCATGATCTGAGTAGCAAGCTTGACCATCTTAACGTTACATACCTTGGAAACGAGCGGTACTGTACGTGATGCTCTAGGGTTAGCCTCGAGAACGTAGACCTTACCGTTCTCGATAGCGTACTGCATGTTCATGAGACCCTCAACGCCCATCTCCTCAGCGATCTTTCTTGTGTAATCCTTGATGGTTGCAACAAGATCAGCAGGGATGTTCTTGGAAGGGAGGATACATGCAGAGTCACCGGAGTGAACACCTGCAAGCTCGATGTGCTCCATAACTGCAGGAACATAAGCGTGCTTACCGTCAGCGATAGCATCAGCCTCGCACTCCGTAGCGTGACGGAGGAATCTGTCGATAAGGATAGGACGATCAGGTGTAACACCTACTGCAGCAGCCATGTAAGTCTTCAATGACTCAGGCTCGTTAACGACTTCCATTCCGCGTCCGCCGAGAACGTAGGAAGGACGTACCATAACAGGGTAGCCGATCTTATCTGCGATAGCGAGAGCCTCTTCAACATTAACAGCCATACCTGCCTCAGGCATCGGGATCTCGAGCTTTTCCATCATAGCGCGGAAGAGATCTCTGTCCTCAGCCATATCGATAACCTCAGGTGAAGTACCGAGGATCTTAACGCCGTTCTTCTTAAGGTCGTTAGCGAGGTTCAATGGTGTCTGACCACCAAACTGAGCGATAACGCCCAAAGGCTTCTCTTTATTGTAGATGCTCAAAACATCCTCGAGTGTGAGTGGCTCAAAGTAGAGCTTATCGGATGTATCGTAGTCTGTGGAAACTGTCTCAGGGTTACAGTTAACGATGATCGTCTCGAATCCCATTTCCTTGAGAGCGAATGCAGCATGTACACAGCAATAGTCGAACTCGATACCCTGACCGATCCTGTTAGGACCACCGCCGAGGATCATGATCTTCTTGTTGTTTGTGATAGTTGTATGATCAGGAGCATTATATGTGGAGTAGTAGTAAGCACTGTCCTTTGTACCGCTTACGCGTACAGGCTCCCAAGCCTCTTCGATACCGTAGGAGAGTCTTGTGTTTCTAACTTCCTCTTCTGATACTTCGAGGAGCTTAGCGAGGTAACGGTCAGAGAAACCGTCCTTCTTAGCCTGCTCGAGGATATCCTTTGAAGGAACAGAACCCTTAAGCTTGAGAAGTTCCTCTTCTTCCTCAACGAGCTCTTTCATCTGCTCGATGAAGTAATGCTTGATCTTTGTAAGCTCGAAAAGCTCATCTACTGTAGCACCCTTACGGAGAGCCTCATACATGATGAACTGTCTCTCGGATGTAGCATAAGCGAGGTGCTCGATGAGCTCATCCTTGCTCATCTCATGGAAGTTCTTGGCAAAGCCAAGACCGTAACGGCCGATCTCGAGAGATCTGATAGCCTTCTGGAAAGCTTCCTTATATGTCTTACCGATGCTCATTACTTCACCGACAGCTCTCATCTGTGTTCCGAGCTTATCCTGTGAATCCTTGAACTTCTCGAATGCCCATCTTGCGAACTTGATTACAACGTAATCTCCGCCAGGTACATACTTATCAAGTGTTCCGTTTACGCCGCATGGGATCTCATCAAGTGTAAGACCTGAAGCGAGCATTGCGGATACAAGTGCGATAGGGAAGCCCGTTGCCTTTGAAGCAAGAGCGGAAGATCTGGATGTTCTAGGGTTGATCTCGATAACTATGATCCTGTCGGATACAGGGTCATGAGCGAACTGTACGTTAGTACCGCCGATAACCTGAACCTCATCAACGATCTTATAAGCCTGCTCCTGAAGTCTCTTCTGGAGATCTTCGGAGATAGTAAGCATTGGTGCGGAACAGAAGGAGTCACCTGTGTGTACTCCGAGAGGATCGATGTTCTCGATAAAGCATACTGTGATCATCTGACCTTTTGCATCTCTTACAACCTCGAGCTCGAGCTCTTCCCATCCGAGGATGGACTCTTCTACGAGAACCTGACCTACCAAGCTTGCCTGAAGTCCTCTGGCACATACAGTCTTGAGTTCTTCTGTGTTATATACGAGGCCGCCGCCTGCGCCACCCATTGTGTATGCAGGTCTTAATACTACAGGGTAGCCGAGCTTGTCTGCGATAGCGAGAGCTTCTTCTACAGAGTAAGCAACTTCGCTTCGTGCCATCTCGATACCGAGCTTATCCATTGTCTTTTTAAATTCGATACGGTCCTCACCACGCTCGATAGCGTCAACCTGTACACCGATTACCTTAACGCCGTACTTATCGAGAACGCCTGCCTGATTGAGCTCAGAGCAGAGATTGAGACCTGACTGACCGCCAAGGTTAGGAAGGATTGCATCCGGGCGCTCTTTCTCGATGATCTGTGTAAGTCTCTTAAGATTCAGTGGCTCGATATATGTGATATCAGCGATCTCAGGATCCGTCATGATAGTAGCCGGATTCGAGTTAACGAGAACGATCTGATAACCGAGCTGCCTTAATGCCTTACAAGCCTGTGTTCCGGAATAGTCGAACTCACATGCCTGACCGATGATGATCGGGCCGGAACCGATGATCAATACCTTTTTGATGTCTTCTCTTTTACCCATGATGTTTAACCTCCACTAACTTCTGTTTTTTCCGCTAACAAAAAAGCCAGTAAAAAATACTGACTTCATTAAGAACAAAAACAAAAACCAAAACCGCTTCCGAGATGGGAAGTAGAGGAGATCACTGTTGAACAACACATGAGATGTGGGTGCATCGAGTTGGTCATGTCTGCCTCCTTTGGTCTTTGTCTGATTTATCACTGTCAACCATTATAAAGCAAAACTTATAAACGTAAAGTATAAATTTGAGTAAAATCCCGAAGAATTCTTAGACTGATTTCATAAGAGCCTTAGGCAGGGCTCTTTATGTATTGCCTTTATAAAATAATAGTATGTTATAATCCTTTTTGTTAGTTTACTTTTCAGATATATGTGGGATTATCGATAAATGCGAGAGCATCTTAAACTGCTTAGGATCAAACATTATATAAAGAATCTTATTATCTTTCTTCCTGTTATATTCGGAGGAAAGATCTCTGATAAGGCTACTTTGATACAGGCATTTCTTGGATTTGCCTGCTTTTGTGTCATGTCATCTGCCATATACATCCTCAACGATTATATGGATATCGAGAACGACAGAAAACATCCCGTCAAGAAGAACAGACCTCTTGCAAGCGGTAAGGTAAGCAAGACCTTTGCCGTTATTATGTTTATCGTTCTTTTCCTCATGGCAGGAGCACTGTCTTTTGCCATTGGAAGCATCTACGGTGCATTGTTCCTTCTGTTGTATCTTCTCTTGAACATTGCATACAGCCTTAAGCTTAAGCAGATCCCGATCCTGGATATCGCGATACTGGCATCCGGTTTTGCGATTAGGGTCATGTACGGCGGTGCCATAACAGATATCGAGATATCCAAATATCTGTTCCTTGTCGTAGTTACGGGAAGTCTTTATCTCGGACTTGGAAAGAGAAGGAATGAACTTCGTGCGAATACCGATACCAGGGAAGTATTGAAGCATTATAATGAGAGTTTTCTCGATAAGAATATGTATGTCTGCTCGGCTCTGACACAGGTCTTTTTTACTCTTTGGACCATTGATCTTGATAATAAGAGGATCGTTTGGACCGTTCCCGTATTTATCGTTATCATGATGCGTTACAGTTATTGTATCGAAGGCGAATCCGACGGCGATCCTGTAGAGGTGTTCCTCAAGGATAAGCTTCTGATGCTGCTTATAGTCGGATACGCACTGATCCTTTTCCTGCTGTTATTCTGTTTTTGATATGGAGGTTATTATCAGATGAGACCATCCGCATCAGGAAAAGTTTTTAAGATCTTAACAATGGTCTATCTTGCCTTGTTCATGATCGTCATGCTCTTCATAGATCTTAAGCATGAGCCTCAGCCCTTCGGTGAGTGGGATGATTATTCTCTTCCTATCGCATCGATATTAAATGACCATAACTTTTCCATTAATGACAGTGATATATCAAGACATAAGTCACTTTTCCCGGAATGGTCAGGATTTATCGATGCCCGTGAACTGTCAGGTTATGAGGCAAGAGATAAGAGCGGGGAACTTACATGGTATTTTCCTTTGTATTCCATCGTATGTATGCCGCTTACAGGTTTCCTGAAGGTTATCGGACAACCTGCGGTTTACGCTTTTTCGCTGACGAATATAGTTCTTCTTATCGCGTCGATCGTTGTCATGAATCTGTTTTTGAGGATCGATGAGAAAAGAAGACTTCTTCTTACTTTGCTCTTGACATTAAATCCGATCATCTTTTATATCGGATGGGTATCAGCCGAGGTCTTTATCTATTCCATGCTGATAATTGGCCTTACATTCTGGTATAACCGCAGCAGCAAAAGAGCAGCGATCTTTGTGTCACTTGCGGGAATGCTCAATCCTACCATCATGTTCATAGGTATCGTGATGATAATCGAACACCTGTATGAGCTTATCAAAAACAGGGCGAAAGATCAGGAGTGGACGCTGTTCATAAAGAACTCTTTTAAAGATCTGATACCTTACGCCTGCTGCTTTATTCCGGGTCTTATACCGATGATCTACAACTTCTACAATGTGGGACATATTAACCTCACGAGCAGCAGTGATCAGTTCGTAAATCCGTATGAATCGACATTCGCGAGGTTTATTGCTTACTTTTTTGATCTGAACTTCGGGTTCCTTCCTTATTTCCCGTTGATCCTGATCATGACATTGGTACTTGTCGTCATTTCTGTCCTTCGAAAGAATTACCGCTATTTTGTGTGGCTATTTACTTTTATTGTGATGGTGGGCCTTTATTCGATAATGGTACATATAAACTGCGGAATGTCAGGTATCTCCAGATATAACTGCTGGAGTATCACTATCCTTATCTTTGCAATAGTTGCGGTAGCTTTGGACGGACTTGATACAAAGAAGGTCATGGTAAACGGCGGTATACTTGCCGTCGGCTGTGTATATACTTTGGCAATCGTTATCTGGTACGGTCCTTTTATGGCAGAGAAGACGAACTATACAAGCTTTACTCCGATCGCGGAAATGGTCCTTGATAAGGCGCCGTCTCTTTATAACCCTTTATATTCAACATTTAATAACAGGACTCTTCATGTGGATTATGTTGCAGACAGGGATTCCATAAAGACTCCTGTTGCGTATTACGACAATGACGGTTATGTCCGTAAGATTCTCGCGTCAGCCTCGGATAAGGACAAGATACTTGATACGTATTTTTCGCTTTCCGGCAATGAAGATGCCGTAACGAGTAGGGTCACTGGACTTGGGGAAGATCTGTCGTATATGACTTTTTCGAGAAAAGATAAGATAATCGGATGTCCGACATATGAGATAGGGACCGTATTATCATTCTCTCTCGAAAACGATAACGGAACTTCTTACTTTCTAAGCGGTATCAGCAGTCCGGAAGACTGGGGCACATGGACTGACGGGAATGAAGTCCTGATGAGGCTTAGGACTGATTCTTCAAGTGATGTGCTTCACATGGATATAGAAGCATCAGTTTACGGAAGTCAGGATGTAAGGATACTTGTAAATAACGTTGAAGTTACTGATATTACGGCATATGACGGACAGGGAATAAGCTTCGCGTTTGATAACCCGGGTGAAGGTGTGCCGATCGAGATCAGGATGATACTTGAAGATGCAAGACCGCTAACCGAATCAGGTATCAACGATTCGAGAGCTCTGGGGCTCGGACTTATGAGGATAACGGTTACGGAATGAGGGCGTTGCTCTTGACTTTACGGCAAATTAAATTTTATAATTACTAGTCAATTATATTAATAATCTTTTTAAAGGTGGCTCTATATGTATAAAAAAGTTTCTACCGATATGAAATTCAAAGAGCGCGAACAGGAAGTGCTCGAGTTTTGGAAGGCAAATGATATCTATAAGAAGTCGATAAGACCGGCTAAGGACGGTGCTCCGACTTTTACTCTTTATGACGGCCCGCCGACAGCTAACGGTATGCCTCATATCGGACATATTAAGACAAGAGTCATCAAGGATCTCATTCCGAGATTCAATGCAATGAAGGGCGCAAGCGTTACATTTAAGGCCGGTTGGGATACACACGGTCTTCCTGTTGAGCTTGAAGTCGAGAAGATGCTCGGCATCAACGGTAAGCCTCAGATCGAGGATTACGGTGTAGAGCCTTTCATCAAGAAGTGTAAGGAATCCGTTTGGAAGTATAAGGGTGAGTGGGAGCAGATGTCTGAGCGCGTCGGCTTCTGGGCTGATATGGAGCACCCTTATGTTACATATGATAATAACTATATCGAGTCCGAGTGGTGGGCTTTGAAGACGATCTGGGACAAGGGTCTTCTTTACAAGGGTCATAAGATCGTTCCATATTGCCCGAGATGCGGTACGGCTCTTTCCAGCCACGAGGTTGCTCAGGGATATAAGTGCGTTAAGGAAAACTCAGTTTACGTAAGATTCAAGGTTAAGGGTCAGGAAGATACATATCTTGCTGCATGGACAACAACACCATGGACACTTCCTTCTAACGTTGCTCTCTGCGTAAGCCCTAATGATGAGTATGTAAAGATCAAGGTAAACGAGGATCTCGACGGAACAGCTAAGCCTGTTTATTACTACATGGCTAATGAGCTTGTAGCTACTCTTTTCGAGAATGTTGAGGTTCTTGAGTCCATGAAGGGTAATGACCTTTGCGGAATGGAATATGAGCCATTGTTCCCATATGCAGACGAAGAACTTAAGGCTGCCAAGAAAAAGAGCCACTATGTTGTAGCTGACAGCTATGTAACGATGAGCGACGGTACCGGTATCGTTCACATCGCTCCTGCATTCGGTGAAGACGACGCAAGAGTAGGAAGAACAAATGACCTTCCTTTCATCCAGCTCGTTAACGAAGACGGTACGATGCCTGAGTGCTGCGGTGAAGTCAAGGGTATGTTCGTTAAGGATGCAGATCCTGTCATCATCAAGAAGCTCAACATGGAGGCAAAGCTTCTTAAGAAGATGCCTTACGAGCATGACTATCCGTTCTGCTGGAGATGTGATACACCACTCATATACTATGCAAGATCTACATGGTTCATCGCTATGAGCACAAAGAAGGAGGAACTCCTTGCTTCCAACAGGATGGTCAACTGGTATCCTGAGACCATCAGAGACGGACGTATGGGTGACTTCCTCGAGAACGTAATCGACTGGGGTATCTCCCGTGAGAGATATTGGGGTACACCGCTTCCTGTATGGGAGTGTGAGTGCGGACACAGACACTGCATCGGTTCCATCGAAGAACTTAAGAGCATGAGTGATGACTGCCCGGATGATATCGAGCTTCATAAGCCTTATGTTGATAAGGTTCACATCAAGTGCCCTGAGTGCGGCGGCAAGATGACTCGTGTACCTGAGGTTATCGACTGCTGGTTCGACTCCGGTGCAATGCCTTTTGCTCAGTATCACTATCCATTTGAGAACAAGGAATTCTTCGAGTCTCATTATCCATGCGACTTTATCTCCGAGGCTTTGGACCAGACAAGAGGTTGGTTCTATTCTCTTATCGCCATAAGCACAGTCCTCTTCGGCAGAGCTCCGTTCAAGAACTGTATCGTTATGGGTCTTGTTCAGGATGAGAACGGCCAGAAGATGAGTAAGCATAAGGGTAATGTAGTAAGTCCTTGGGATATCCTCAATAACCAGGGTGCAGATGCTGCAAGATGGTATTTCTACAGCGCAAACGCTCCATGGCTTTCCAACAGATTCTCTGATGCTGCAGTTAATGAAGGCCAGAGAAAGTTCATGGGTACACTTTGGAATACATATGCATTCTATGTAATGTATGCAGATATCGATAACTTCGATCCTACAAAGTACACTCTTGATACGGCTAACCTTTGCGCTATGGACAGATGGGTCCTCTCAAGGCTCAACTCTCTTATCAAGAACGTTAACGAGAAGATGGCTAACTACGATATCACAACATCTGCAAGACTTATCCAGGATTTCACGGATGAGCTTTCCAACTGGTACGTAAGACGTGGTCGTGAGCGTTACTGGGCAGGTGACATGACGAAGGATAAGGTCGATGCTTTCATGACTCTCTACACAGTACTTGAGAGCTTTGCAAGACTCATCGCTCCGTTCGTACCGTTCATCTCTGAGTCCATCTACCAGAACATCGTAAGAACTGTTGATGCAAATGCACCTCTCTCAGTTCATATGTGCGATTGTCCTGAGGTTAAGGAAGAACTTATCGACAAGCGTCTCGAAGAAGAGATGGATCTTGTACAGAACATCGTTGTTCTCGGTCGTGCTGCAAGAGCTGCTGCTAACATGAAGAACAGACAGCCTTTGGCAGAGATCTTCGTTGTTGCTGATGACAAGCTCGATGATGAGTATGGTCAGATCGTATGCGAAGAACTTAACGTAAGAACTATCAAGTGCCTCGATGATGCAGGTGAACTTGTTGACTATAAGCTTAAGCCACAGCTCCGTACATGCGGACGTAAGTTCGGTCCTAAGCTCAATGCTGCTAAGGAAGTTATCGCTAACCTTAACGGTAAGGAGATCGTTGCAGCTGTCAAAAATGGTCCTGTAAAGATCACTGTTGACGGTGAAGAGTTCGAGATGAACGAGGAGGATTTCCTCGTTGAGACGATCCAGCCTGAGGGACTTTCAACTCAGACAGATAAGGGCATCACAGTATCTCTTAACGTTGTACTTACTGATGACCTCATCGAGGACGGTTTCGTAAGAGAGATGATCTCCAAGATCCAGAACCTGCGTAAGGAAACAGGTCTTGAGGTTGTTGACAGGATCGTTCTTACATATGACGGAAATGCGAAGCTTGCTGAGATCATCGAGAAGAAGAAGGATTTCATCGCTTCCGAGGTATTGGCAAATGAAGTTAAGGCTGAGAAGTCCTCTGACATGAAGGAAGTGTCCATCAACGGTGAGATGATCAGCTTTAAGGTTACGAAAGCATAATTACAGGGAGAGAAGACTAAATGCTGTTTTCTTTATTAAGGCAGGGATATA
>CAMVBS010000029.1 GCA_947165785.1 uncultured Clostridia bacterium
CCGAACGGCACGTACGGTGGTGTGAGAGGGGGATTAAATTCCCCCTACTCGATTGCTTTAAGGATTTTTTAATAGTTAAGTTTGACAATAGGGATCATAGATGAGAAACGGAGGTTGCAGTAGATGAGTACTGTCATAGAAACAAGGGATCTTTGTAAGACATACATAGTTAACAAACAGAGTAATAACGTTCTTCAGAACGTGAATTTTAAAGTGGAAGAGGGGGAATTCGTTTCCATCATGGGGCCTTCGGGCTCCGGAAAATCGACGCTCCTTTACACGGTAAGCGGTATGGATAACGTAACTGCGGGAAGTGTCATCTTCGACGGCGAGGAACTTTCTTCAATGAAGGAAAAGCAGCTTCTTAACCTGAGGCTCATAAAGATGGGATTTGTTTTCCAGCAGATGTATATGATGAAGAAACTAAGCATCATCGATAACATCGTCCTTCCGGGTTTTCAGGCAAAGATAAGATCCAGGGAAGAGATCAGAAAAGATGCCGAAGACCTGATGCGTAAGCTCGGTATCATCGATGAGGCCGATCGTGAGATCACGGAAGTTTCCGGAGGACAGCTTCAAAGAGCATGCCTTTGCAGAGCTCTCATTAATCACCCTAAGGTTATTTTCGCGGATGAGCCGACAGGCGCTCTTAATTCAAAAGCGTCAGGTGAAGTAATGGACAGACTCCTGGATGCCAACAGGATGGGAACGACTATCCTTATGGTCACTCACAGTGAGAGAGTTGCTTCGATCTCCGACAGGATAATCTATCTTGTTGACGGTAATATCCAGGGTGAACTCGTCCTCGGAAAGAAAAAGGATGACGATCTGTCAGCAAGAGAACGTCAGGTAAGAAATTGGCTTCAGGAGATGGGATGGTAATATGTATTTTCGAATGCTGAAAAGAGATATTAAGGACAAGCGCGGACTTAATACGGTAGCTTTTATTTTCATGATCGCGGCAGTGCTCTTTACGGTCGTGGGAACGACCATGATCTATGCGCTTTTTGTAGGCGAGAAAAAGACATATGAGAAGTGTAATTCTTCCGATGCATTTATAATCATGGATCATAAGATCGAAGGAAATGATGAACTGGTAAGAGATGTTCAGGAAAGCATAGATAAGACGGGAGTCATCATAGATCATACTCATGATGTTGTTGTCTCAATGGGCATGTCTAACGTGGAATTCGTCGGCCACGACAAAGATGATAATTCTCATTTCTATCATAGATTTGTGGTTAATGATATTCCTGAAAAATATGATATCCCGATCGATCTGGACAATAGATATTTTGAGGTTCCTGACGGATGTGTAGCAATGTCTCAGGCAACATGCGGCAGATTCAATGTTAAGGCCGGAGATAAGGTCAGGCTTACGACTCAGATGGGTAACACGTATGAATATGTGATCTTTACCACATATAAAAATCCGGGGACTTTAAGACTTGATGCCATCTATATGTCAGACAGCGATCTGGAGAGATTCTATTCCGAATGTCCTCAGAAATATGATATGTTTACGGGTCTTGCACAGCCGGATCTTGATGATTATCTTGAAACTTTAAGGGACCGCTGTACAGATATAATGGTCAAGTATGAAGACTACAATGCTCAGGTCAATGCTTCCAGGATGTTGTTTCTTGATAACAACGGACTTTTTGCGATCATCGTTACGGTCTGTATGCTCATTGTTGCAGTAGCTGTCATGATCATGACCATGATCACGATTGACTTCAGTTTAAAGTCTGCAATAAAGCGTGAAGCGCGAGAGATAGGAATGATGAAGGCTATCGGAGTCTGGTCGCTTTCATATAAGACCTTGTTCATTGTTAAATACATCTTCTTCGCGATCGTCGGAGGAGTTATCGGACTGCCTCTCGGATTTCTGGCAAGTAAGTTCCTTTTTGACAAGTTCGTAATGAGCATAATGTATCCTGATCCTTTTATGATGATCATGATAGGTTTTATCGCCAGCATCTTTACTATCCTGATAATCGTTCTGTCGAGCTTTGCCGCTCTTCGAAGGATGAACAAGATCAGCGTTATCGATGCGATACACGGCGAGAACAGAGGAGAGAGATTTACTGCTCTTCCGGGTCTTTCTCTCAATACCAAGAAGTTCATGCCTGTCCCGTTTCATCTCGCGGCAAGTGATATACTCAGAAGCTTTAAGAGATATCTTCTTCTTGTCATGGCATATATCATCGGAATCTGTATCGTGTTCTTTGTCGTAAGGCTTAATGATTCACTGATGTCGACAGATTATGCGCACACTTATTTCCAGCAGGGCGATCTGGATTTTATGATTACCATTGACGATACATATTACAAGAAACTTTATAGCGGTGCCGGAAGCTTTAAGGGAGCCATGGATGAGATCAACAAGAACTTTGAGGAAAACTGCATTCCCGCCAGGATAACTACTTGCGAGACGGGAACAGGTCTCATGAAATTTAACGGGAAAGAGTCTGCCTGTGAGCTTACCTGGTGTGATGCTCCGTCTTCTGAGATAAAGTATCTGGAGGGAAATCCTCCTAAGCTCCGTAACGAAGTAGCGATGGGTTATTATGCTGCTAATGAAAGGGGCATAAAGATCGGGGATACCGTCACATTGAATTATGAAAAATATGCCGATGATCATACGACATTCAAAACGGTAAAAGAGGACTTTATAGTAACGGCATTTGTTGACCGCTACGGATCAAATCTCCAAAGACTTTTTATGGGCGATGAGTTTGAAGGTTCTGTGGTATATGACGCGGATTTCTTCAGCTGCAAGATCGATGCTCCAAAAGGTCAGCATGAAGAGATCATAGAAAAGATGCAGGCACTTTATCCTGACGGAGAAATAACCGTCTTAAGCAATAAAGAAGTAATGCCTCACAGCCTTCCGGGCTATCAGCAGATGTTCAGATTGATCATATTGATAGTATCTTCGATATGCGCCGTTGTCATGTGTCTTCTGACAGCTCTTTATGAGAACATCTTCATAGACGAGGAGACTTCGGACATCGCTCTTCTCAAGAGCATGGGATTCGGAAAAGGCGTTATCCGTGCATGGCACTTCTTAAGGCTTATGCTCCTGTCGATCTTCTCGTTGCTGCTGTCGTATATATTCATGATGACTGCAGGTAATTTCCTTATCGAAAAACTGTTTACATTCGTCATGAAAAATGCGCGCTTCAGATTTACAGTAGTTCCTTTTACAAACTACGTGATCATTCCTGTCTGTGTGATAGCAGGACTTGCGATAGTCACATTTATCGTTACGAAAATAATGGATGGCATCCAGATCTGGAAAGTGAGAAATGAATGATGAAAAACCATACAAGATGTTTTGCTTTGATCCTCGTCTTAACAGCCCTTCTTACGGGTTGTAAGACTTCGGGATCGGTTATGGAAGGTCAGGGTGAGTTGTCCGCAAAGCCGGTTGATTCTTTCTATACCAAAGAAGTCAAGGAATATACCGATGAAGGCATCATCGAAGAACCCAAAGACGTCCTTATTTCAGATGACGGACTTTGCACGATAAAGGTAATGCCGAGTTACTATGACGTCACGCTCGATTACGAAAACGGTGACAGGGCAAGTGTCGGAAAAGCATACGGAACACTTATACGAGAGAAGATGCCTGAGTACATCGAGACAATGGAACCATACCTTTTCGAGAATATAAGGATGGCATACGGCGGAACTGTCTCGGCTGAAGCTGTCGAGAAGAGAGAAAAGGTCCTTCTTGATTCGATGCGTCCTGAGTATAAGGATGAGATCACCGCTTTTGCCGAGGCGATCTCGAACGGTGCCCACGGAATAACGGAGGACAATGTCATAAGTTACGAGGAAGCAGTTCTCATGCAGATGATCCCTGATGCCCTGCGTCCTACATGCTGCAGTGCTCTCACATTATGGGGCAGCAAGACCCAAAGCGGTGACATGATCGAACTTCGTAATCTCGAGTGGAATCTGGGGTCCGCGAATCAGATGGGAAAGATACATGCCGTAACTCATATGAAGAACGGTGACAGGACCCTTACGGCCATGAGCGTACTCGGTCTTCTCGACATCATCTCGGCTATCAACGATGACGGCGTTTTCGCTGCTATCCTGGATGTCGGTTCGGTACAGGAATCACCTTATGTATACGAAGGCAAGAAATGCTATACGATGGAACTTCGCTATGCGTTGGAGGAGTATTCGTCAGCACGTGACCTGGGCGAGTTCATGGTAGGCGAGAGCGGAGATTTTACATGGTGCCACAACATTACGATCACTGACGGCAAGGATGCCTTCTGTGCCGAAGACTGCGTAAGGCAGGTCTCTTCGAGCGGCAAGGGAAAGTCAGTCCTTCGTGACGCCGACACACCGATCTTCGAAGGTCTTGACTGGGAAAGCGAGGATTCGCTTTGCATAGTAAATTCCTTTACTTCAGCCGGAAACCAGGACGGCTTTACGGGTGTTTCCGGTAACATCGTAAGATTTGCGAAGTATAACGAGTGGGTCAAGGCAAAGGATAAGTTCTCTCCCAAGGATGTTAAGGACATGATCACTCAGGAGACCGTCGATCAGTACACGGTTCAGAATGTTCACGGCGGCGGCAGCGCACAGCTCATCATCGTTGATTATCACACGGGAACGGTACAGATCGCTTTCAGTAATGCCAATGGCGTGGATGATAAGCCGGATTTCATAGAAGTAGACAGGTTCGATGTCTGATGACCTTGAAGGATCGCTCTATTGGGCGGTCCTTTTAAATTTTCCGCCTTGAATGTATAATCGCTAGTGGAATAAAAAGGAGGAGTCCCTGACTGATGAAGAAGCGTTTTGCCACATGCCTGATACTTGCCTCATTTGCACTGAGCCTGAGCTCATGCTCCCTTGAGGACATCGTAGCCAAGAGCATGAAGGACGAGCTCGGTACAAGACCGTCTGCCGTTGAGGAGATGGCCAAGAAAGACAGTTCAGGGATAAGCCTTCCTTCACCTACGCCTTCGATCGGAGAGACTTCAGCTGTTTCTGATGATGCTTCCGAGGATGTTCCTTCGGAAACGACTGTCGCAGTCGCAAATCCGGGATCGGCGGATTTTCCTAATCTTATTATCACAGACGAAGACCATATCGATATTGCGAATACGGGTTATTCGTTCACTCTTCCGGAGAATAATGTTTTCGAGAGGGAGGACAGCGAGGATTTCCTGAGGTTCGCGGAGTACGGAAGCGGCCTTGTCATGGCGGCAACGGTTCCGGGACAGACCAATACGGGAGTAGTCGTAACCTGCTTTGAAGGCGGCCTTCTGGAGCCTACGGAGAGCTATCTGGATAATTACGGAGGCCTTCTTGCAGAAGCTTTTGCAACCGACAACGGCAAGGCTGACGTAAGAAGTACGACCGTAACGATCTCGGGCGAAGAGCTCTACTGCAAGGAGCTTCACGTCAAATATGAGGGCAATCCGAGTGTTTGCAAGACATTTCTTATCGGATCCGGAACAGACAGATATCAGGTCATTATCTTTGACTCCAGCGAAAACGGCGTAGACGCCTATATTTCCGGGTTTTCCAAATAATAATATTATATAGGGGCTTTCTCCCGAAAATTGACTATATCCCCAACTATGTTTAAAATAGTTCCGATATGCATAAAACAGGTTTCCCCACTAGGAGGTAAGGGAAGTTTGTTAGCGCCTGGACCATTTCATGGTTGACGAGGGTTGGCAGTTATCGAAAGATTCGGCGGATTCTGCCACGGCTGTTCGGAAGCCGACAGAGAGAAAGCAAAAAACAGAATCATAATACTGTAACAGAGGTTCTCTCACTCCGAATATCAGGCCTTTTTGCGGCCTTTATTTGAAGGAGAAATAACATGAGAGTTGTAATACAGGATAATTACGACAAGATGTGTAAATGGGCAGCGAACTATATCGCAGCCAAGATAAATGCTCACAAGGAAGACAGACCGTTCGTTCTCGGCCTTCCTACAGGCTCATCACCTATCGGTGTTTACAAGGAACTCGTTAAGAAGAACAAGGCAGGCGAACTTTCTTTTGCCAATGTCGTTACATTCAACATGGACGAATACCTCGGACTTCCGCACGAGCACGATCAGAGCTACTGGTACTTCATGCACGACAATCTCTTTAACCATTTGGTCGACATGAAGCCGGAGAATATCAATATCCTCAACGGTATGACGGACGATCCTGAGGGAGAGTGCGCACGCTACGAGGAGAAGATCGCTTCTTACGGCGGTATCGATCTTTTCATGGGCGGTATCGGCGTAGACGGACATCTCGCTTTCAATGAGCCTTATACATCACTTTCTTCCCGTACAGGTGTACGTGATCTTACGACAGACACAAGGATCGTTAACTCCCGTTTCTTTGGTAATGATCCTGAGAAGGTTCCTTCACAGGCACTTTCCGTAGGTATCGGAACCGTTACGGATTCCAAGGAAGTCCTCGTACTTATCTCGGGTCACAACAAGGCACGCGCTTTGGCAGCTACTGTCGAAGGCGGTGTAAGCCAGAAGTGGACATGCAGCGCGCTTCAGATGCACAACGCAGCTATCATTGCCTGCGATGAAGAGGCATGTGGCGAGCTCATGGTAGACACTTACAAATACTTCCTTGACATTGAGAAAAAGGAAAGACTCTGAGGTGAATTTTAAAATGTATACGATCAATGATCTTTATGATCTCGAACACACACTTGCTAAGGACTATCTCTCCGGATTTACATATCCGTGGGAAGCTTTGAAGGGCATAAAGGACTTTATCCTTCAGCTCGGTCCTACACTCGGCGAAGATTACGAAGAAGTTTCCGAGAATGTATGGGTACATAAGACAGCTAAGGTCTTCCCATCCGCATATCTCGGTGCTCCATGCATCATCGGACCTGAGACGGAAGTCCGCCACTGCGCATTCATCAGAGGTTCCGCACTTGTCGGTGCCAACTGCGTAGTCGGAAACTCCTGCGAGCTCAAGAACGTCATCCTCTTCGATCACGTTCAGACACCACACTACAACTATGTAGGTGACAGTATCCTCGGATACTACTCTCATATGGGAGCTGGTTCCATCACATCCAACGTTAAGTCTGATAAGCAGCTCGTTGTCGTACATAACGGCACGGAAAATATCGAGACCGGCATCAAGAAATTCGGTGCAATGCTCGGTGACTACGTTGAAGTGGGATGCAACAGTGTATGTAATCCGGGTACCGTTATCGGCAGACACAGCAATATCTATCCGACATCATGCGTTCGCGGTGTAGTACCTGCGAATTCCATCTTTAAGGACAACGGCGTGATCGTTGAGAAACACTAAGAGACAGTTAGGAGTTAAAATGGGCAAGTATTTTGGAACAGACGGCTTCCGTGGTGAGGCCAACAAGAATTTGAACTATGAGCATGCAATCAAGATCGGTCGTTTCCTCGGCTGGTACTATGGTGCAAAGCAGGGCAAGAAGGCTAAGGTCGTAATCGGTAAGGACACAAGAAGATCCAGTTACATGTTCGAGTATGCTCTTTGCACAGGCCTTATGGCTTCAGGTGCAGATGCTTACATCATGCACGTAACGACAACACCTTCCGTATCCTACATCGCTCGTGTGGATGATTTTGACTGCGGAATCATGATCTCCGCTTCTCACAACCCGTACTATGATAACGGAATCAAGCTCTTGAACAGCAACGGTGAGAAGATGGATGAGGAGACGATCCTCATGGTTGAGGATTATATCGACGGTAAGATCGATGTACCTCTTGCAGAGCGTGATGCCATCGGCCGTACAGTCGACTATGTTGCAGGACGTAACCGTTACATCGGTTATCTCATCTCCATGTCCAAGTACAGCTTCAAGGACAAGAAGGTCGGACTCGACTGCGCAAATGGTGCTTCATGGTCCATCGCCAAGGGCGTTTTCGATGCTCTCGGAGCAAAAACATATGTTATCAACAACGAGCCTGACGGCTACAACATCAATACAGACTGCGGAAGTACTCACATCGAGCACCTCCAGAAGTTCGTAGTAGAGAAGGGCCTCGACATCGGTTTCGCTTATGACGGCGACGCTGACCGCTGCCTTGCAGTAGATGAGAAGGGCAATGTCATCACAGGTGACCACATCCTTTATATCTACGGTAAGTACATGAAGGAGAGAGGCAAGCTCATCAATAACAAGGTCGTTACGACAGTTATGTCCAACTTCGGTCTTTATAAGGCTCTTGACAAGATCGGTATCGAGTACGAGAAGACCAAGGTAGGCGATAAGTATGTATACGAGAACATGGTCGAGACAGGTAACCGTATCGGCGGTGAGCAGAGCGGTCACATCATCTTCTCCAAGTATGCTACGACAGGTGACGGTATCCTTACTTCCCTAAAGCTCATGGAAGTCATGCTCGCCAAGGAAAAGCCGATGAGCGAACTTGCTGCACCTGTAGTCTTCTATCCTCAGGTATTGAAGAACGTACGTGTAAAGAGCAAGCCTGATGCACAAAACGATCCTGACGTTAAGGCAGCTGTTGCAAAGGTCTCAGAAGAACTCGGTGACAGCGGACGTATCCTCGTTCGTGAGAGCGGTACGGAGCCTGTAATCCGTGTAATGGTAGAGGCTGACACAGAGGAACTCTGCGAGAAGTATGTCGACTCCGTTATCGACGTTATCAAGGCAAAAGGTCACCTTGAGTAATATCTCATAAAGCTTATCAGAGGGCGTTTCACCTAGTGTGGGGCGCCTTCTTTTTATTCTCGAAAAACACCTGCAAGGACTTTGTAACACATATATGGTATAATCCGTCTTGTACACATAGGTATTGCCGAAAGGTAACGGGTATTTATGCATGAATGAGGGTAGGGAAGATTTTGACCTGGTAGAGGCCTGTGAACTTGAGTATAACAAGATCGCGCCTATATTCAGGATGACGGAGCTTAAAAGAAATTTTGCTATCGTCTTTTCGATCACACTTATCTTGGGAACGCTGTTTCTTATTACGTCGCTTCCTAAGACCTGGTGTGCTGTTCCTATTGAGACTTATGTATATAATAAAAAGACGGATCATTTGGATTCGGTGGTCGCCATGTATTTCCCTGCAGGGAAAGTAGTGATCGTCTGCTGTGTCGTTATAGTGCTCGCTCTGCTCTTCCTGTGGTACATGATATCGCGTAAACTTGAAGAACAGGCTTATTCCAGGGCTTGTGAGATGGCTCGCGATCATGATGCATGGAAAAAGGATAAATATCACAAAGAGTATAACGAGACTCTCGTTAATTCGAATTATAAAAATTGAGTTAGGGTTATGGAGTATGAAGAGTATTGTTAAAAGATTTGGAGCAGGAATCGTTGTAGGAGCCTTTTTGATGGGGTCAGTTTCCTGCAGTAGCAACAGCATTCATCCGAAAAAGTTCAGGGATATGCTCCTGGAGGAGACTTCGGCTGTCGAATATGATTTCAGCGAATTCAAGAAGATGGATGATGAGTCCATGTTCAGTGACGGTGTTGTCATATATGAGGATGAAGATATAGCCAAATATTCCGGGGAATTCGATAAGAAGATATCTCAGGACAGCAGATCTGTCTTTGCGATGTCGCATTACGAATACTCTTCTGAGGATATGAAAGATTATGATATCAAGGATGCCGTATTCTATTTTGCCAATACTGATGAAGGCGACGATAATGATTGTTTTACGGCGGCAAAGTATATCCGTTTTGATAACAGGGAACAGGCGCAGGCATCATTCGAGGATTATTGTGACAGGATAAGTACTGCCTGGGATTTTAAGCTCTCAAAGATGGATGAATCCTACTACTCACTTGATGATTATGAAGGATATTTCATTGTCACTATGAATCAGGAAGTAGTTACCGGATTGATCAATTCTTATTTTGATTATGTTAGAAAAGCATATGGCGGTGAGATGGCAGGGGTGAGAGAAAGTTATCTCGATCTGTACGGAGATGGCTTCGAGATAACCATGGTAACTTACCTTAAAGGAAGAACGATAACTTCAGCAATCTGCTGGGACTATAAAGGGGGAGACGTGTTCGAACCGATAGTAGATTTTCTTGGTATGTCGGATCCGTTCGAGGTCGATAACGGAATGGATATATATCATTCGATAGATAATGCAGGATTCGGAGAATATATAGTAAAAATCGAAGAGGAATAAGGGAATTAACATGGGATACAGGAAGTATGCCGCAATAGGGATAGTAGCGGCCATGCTCCTTGCAGGATGTTCGGCGGAAGTCAAGAAGTCTGCTGAGAAAGAAGACATTGCAAGAGCAACAGAGGAAATGACCGGGGAGGTTTCTGAAGATAACGGTTCTTTAGAAACGTCTGCAGTCGATCAGACTTATCAAAGTGACGGCACTCAGGAAGGGTGCAGTGTTTCAAGGACCTTTTCGGACTATCTGAAAAGGGAATTTGATATCAAAGAGATCGAGGATGAGCAGACATATTTCAATTCAATGTCATCCAAAGGTCAGTTGATATGCAGGGATAATGTGACCTGTTCGCAAGAGTGTCTGCTTGCGGGTCAGGTTGCGGATACAGATGGTACTTTTATCGGGCAGAGCAATGCGGATTGGAGGTTTTATGATGTATGCTCGATGATGCAGTATTCTAAGAAGGATTCAACGGTCGTAAGCGGCGAACTGTGCATGCATTATGAGACCGTTACGATCTATGAATACCCAAGCACAGCTGAAGCCAAGTCCATATTCAACAGTATAATGACTTCATACGAGAATACCGGTGTCGATCTGTCGGTGCTTAGTGAGGAAGAGTATAGTCGTACTGAGAATGAAGGCTACTTTATCATGAGCTATGGTCTCGTGGACCAGCTTCTTGGCGAAGGCGGAGAGACAGACACGATCTTTAGGGAGTATACGACATTTGAGGCCTTTTATTTTATCGAAAACAGGATCATCAGATTGACGTATACAGATACAGGAAAGGACTGCGAACTGATGAAATCAGTGATCGCGGAATTGGAATTGAATGATCCGTTCACGGTCAAGAGCAGCAAAGAGGTGCTCGATACCCTGACGGTACATATAACGTAAAAAGGAGAAAGAACATGAAAAATCTGAGGAAAGTATTGGCGCTTATCATCGCAATGGCAATGATAATGGGTGTTGTCGGTTGTGCTTCAAAGAAGAAGCCTGTCAAATATGATGACAAGAAGTCTTCTGAAGAGGAAGATGAAGATGACGACGAAGATGAAGATGAGGATGATGAGGACGAAGACGACAAGGATGACGAGGACGATGAGGATGACGACAGTGACGATAAGGATACTGACGTAACCAAAGCGACCAAGGAAACCGAAGAGACTGAAGAGACAGAAGAGACAGATGAAACAGAAGAAACAGATGAGAGTAAAGATGACAAGGATTCATCCGTAAATTCCAAGATCACCGGTGACAACAAGGCTAAGGATTTTGTGGATTACATGTCCGATAAAGGCTACGGTACATTAGTTGAGGGCACGGATCTTCATCTTGATGAGTTTGCCGATGGAAACCTTGAATTGTATAAGAACGGAATGATCGTTTACGCAGAAGGTGATGATGTTGCGTCGGTATTTGATATCTATGACCAATTCAGCGATACCGGTATGAATGTAACAAGTGCTGAAGTAGGTGAATCCTGGAACATGGAACATATGCTTGCTACCGGAATGCTTCTCAAGGCTGATTTCAGTTCGGATGCAAATTCATTTTTCATGTACACGGTTTCAGCAGGCATATACTTCTATGATTCCGAAGAGGCTGCTGCCGATGCATTTGAACAGAGTATCAACTCCGGCAAGATCGATGTTTCATTGTTGAGTTCAGACGAATATAGTTTCGACGGAAGTACGGGTTACTATATTGTTCATCTGGATATTGATGATTTTATAACTCTCATGTCTGCGTCAGCAGGTGATCAGATGACTGATGATTTGATAGAACAGTACAAGGCTTTACTTGGAGATTTTGAAATGGTGTCTGCTCTTTATCTTGACGGAGATTCCATCTATCAGGTCTTCCTTACAAGCACAGTCGGTCAGGACGAAAGTATCAAAAAGATCGTTTCTGATTATGGATTCAAGGATCCGTTCTCAGTTAAGTGTTCCGATGCGATCCTCGAGGCTGTAGGCGGTCAGATGTAAACATATAAGATCTGAGACAAATTGATTATTGACGTAACCTCCTTAATATCGCAGAATATGGTGCGGTATTAAAGGAGGTTATTTCTTTGAGATTTGAACTTAATTGGAAAAGGATCATAATGTGCTTTATGGCAGTATTCGGGATGGGTTTCTTCCTTTCGTTTCTGATGCTGTGTAATCTTGGCACTGATCCGTGCTCCTTTATGAATAAATCCGTCTCCACAAAGATAGGTATCAGTTTTGGTAACTGGGCTCTGATCATAAACATTGCGATGCTTCTCATTGTCATTTTCTGGGATCGCAAGATGCTCGGTTTCGGAACCATTTTCAACATGGTACTGGTGGGATATTACGTTGATTTTTTTGACTGGCTGTGGGGAAAATACATTCCTTCGAGTGTGTTCACGGAACCTGTGAGCCGCTGGTGCGTCTTTGTTGTAACATTGTTACTCTTCATATTGAGTGCAGCCGTCTATATAAATTCGGATATGGGTGTTGCTCCTTATGATGCGATCCCGAGCATAATCACAAAGAAGGTTACTTCAAAGTTTCCGAAGATCCCCAAGATGGCTGTGAGGATTACATGGGATTTTGCTGCGATCCTCATCGGAACACTTGTCGGCGGAGTTCCGATCATCGGTATCATCCTGATGGCGATCTTCCTGGGACCTGCCATAACTTTAGTGGGAAAAGTTATCAATAAGTCGAAATGATGTGATAGAATATGCTCTAAGGGGATAGATCGGAGGGGCAAATGATCGATCATTATAATGCTTTCATTTCATACAGGCATGCACCGCTGGATCAGAAGATCGCAGCACATATTCAGAAAAGTCTTGAGCGTTTTCACATTCCGCACAAGATAGTTAAGAAGACAGGAAACAAGAGGATCCAGCAGATATTCAGGGATAAGGATGAACTTCCTATCACGAGCAGTCTTAACGAGACAATATCCAATGCGCTGGATAATTCGGATTATCTCATAGTCATCTGTTCGACCAATACCAAGGAGTCGATGTGGGTCAAAAGAGAGATATCCTATTTTCTCGAACATCATTCAAGAAATCATGTCTTGACCGTACTTTGTGACGGCGAACCTGATGAGGTAATACCGGAAGAACTCCTTTATGAAGAGAGGGAGGTCACGGATACTGATGGTCAGAAGCATATGGTCAGGGTTCCTCTTGAGCCGCTTTCGTGTGATTACAGACTTCCCATGAAGGATGCGGATAAGGAAGAACTTCCAAGACTTGCTGCTGCACTCATCGGTTGTTCATATGACGAACTCATGAGAAGAAGAAGGCAGTACAGGATCAGAAGGATGACTGCCATCTTCTCTATCGTACTTGCCGTAGCCCTGGCATTTGGCGGATATATGTTCTACAGTGTCAGACAGATCAATAAGAACTACAGGGAAGCCATGTACAGAAGATCTCTTTACCTTGCGAATGAATCCGCAAGACTATACAAAGAGAATAATCGTATCGATGCGATCCATCTGGCTCTCGCTGCTCTCCCTTCAGAGGAGAATAAAGATATGCCTGTAACAGCTGAGGCTGTTAAGGCACTTACAGATTCAACCATGGCATACAAGTCCTTGCAGGGTACGCTCAGCATCGCGGCAACCTGGAATTATAAGATGCCGGGATTCGTAACGAACTATAGTGTGACTTTTGACGGTAAATACCTGGTTGCAACTGATTCATCAGACAATATCATTCTTTGGAAAACCGAAGATAAGAAGAAGGTTTTCGAGAGTGATGATGCACCGGCATATTTTTGCTTCTCTTCAGATGATAAATACCTTTTCCTCATATATTCCAAGAAAGTTATCTGCATAGAATGTAAGAGCGGTGAAGAAAAGTGGGATTATGAGTATGATAGAGGTTTTTATACTAATGCCACCATGACAGGAAAGAAAGATCTTTATCTGTTGGCATATGATAAAGTGATCAAACTGTCGTATAAAGACGGAGATGATGAGGTCTTTGATATTGAGGGCCTCAGACCTGTGAATTCGTCAGCTTATCTGTCACCTTCCGAGGATAAGATTCTTGTTGAACAGCTAGGCGAAGCAATGGATAGTGAATTGCATGTATATAACCTGAATGACTGCTCAGACAAGGTGTTCGGTGAGACGGTCGCAAGACTTGGCGAATGCGCATGGACCGATGACAGTAATATCGCGGTAACTGTTCCTGACGGTTATTACAACTATACTATCGGTACTGCCCAATTAGACGTCAATAACGAAAAGACATTAGCATATTTCAGTTTAAATACTGACAGCATGACCAAGAACTGGGAGGGTTCGATGGAGTATCACTCCACCAATCATGAGAGTGAGAGAGTATTATTCTGCTCAGAAAAGAGCGTGCTGACTATTGCTGTCGGAGAGCATCTTGTTATCTTTAACTCTGCTGACGGTTCGATCCTTCACGATTATGATACAAAGGAAATGATCCTTTGGATATCTGACCGTAACAGTACCGGATTTCCGACATATGTAACTGACGGCGGAGATGTAGGCTTTACGAATGTCAATGAAAGCGGTGACTTCTCCTATGAGATGAACAGGCTTCCGATCGGAATGGATTGCGCAGTTATTTCCGAAGGTATCTTTATTCATACACCTGAGTCATATTACGTGACATATTTTGATGTGTATGTTCAGGATGATAATTGGACAAAGGTAGATGAAGGTTATATAGCAACATCTTCCATAAGCTGCTACGATGAGGATCGTTGCGCTGTCTTAGGAGAAAAAGAAGATGGATATGAGATCAGCCTTATCGATTTTGATTCTGCTGAGGTGGAGAAAAAAATACCATATGACGGCAGCATATTTGATTTCTGCGATATGAGTTTTCTGGATGGTGAATTATATGTTGTACGTGAGGATGAAGACTACACCCTTTCTATCTGTAAGGTCGACGGCAAAAAGATAAAGGAGCTCGAATCCTTAGAATGTAATACGACTAATAGAGGCATTGCTTTTATCCTTAACAATAAGGTATGGTACTACACCAGAAAAGAAGATAGTTACTGGCTTTGTTCATATGATATTAAGACCAAGGATAAGAACAAGATATTGTTTACGGAAGATGGCGGATACGTTAACGGAGCTCCGATCATAACCGATGACGAGAAGTACGGCTTCATTAATGTGAATGATTCTTTCATTATGGTCGATCTGGAAGAAGAAAAAGTCATCAAATCCAAAGCCTTCAAATCCCTCAAGAACATCAGCAGTGTTGCGGTCTCTGAAGATGGTGTCCTGGCAGTAGCGGACGAAGACAAGGTTATCCTTGCTAAGCCGGGTGAGGATGATAGTGTAAGTATAGACTGTGCCGGACTGGGAGCAAGCGGACTTTATTTTGCCGATAAGGATACGATCCTTGTCGCTTATTCATCCGGCAGGATCGGCAAATATGATGCCAATACGGGTAAACTTTTGAAGTTCGCCGAGGTCGAGGTTCCAAATTACAAGACCTCAGTAAATGGTACCTTCCGTGTGAGTGGAAAGAATATGTATGTCAATATGTCGGGTACCTTGAGCGTGATCGATATCGAGAGTTTCTATTGTGTTGCAAATATTGAAAATTGCATCTGCTATAACGAAGGATCTGACAGGTTCTACACATTTGCATACACTTCAATGACCGAAGGCATGTTAGGATACTTCGATCATTATTCGCTCGAAGACCTCATCGCGAAAGCAAAAGATATAATCCGCGATGAGACTTTATCCGAAGAACAGAAGAATATCTACGGTATTTAAGCAGGCTCGTAGAACTTGTCGAACAGGTTGCCGTTGACGATGTAGATGTCGTGCTCGTCATCCTGTCTTACTACGATATAATCTCCGACCTTGCCTGAGTAGTAATTCTCATCGGCCCATGCCGTAAAGAGCTTGAGCGCGTGGTCGAGAGGCTTTGCGTATATGATCGATCCCGGGTTGCTGAGGACTGTCTTTGCATATGGAAGCACCTGTTCCACCGCACCCGTTTCTCTGTTGATGATACTCGGTTCGTATTCGTAATCGACCTGGGCGTTGAACTTGAAGTTCGTCTCCTTGTAGCTTCTGATGAGCTTGTCGTAGGATATCGGATATACTTCGCCCGCAACACCTATCATAAGATAAGTAAAGTCTTCTATTACGAAGTCGACGTCACCTTCGAGTGTTCTTACCGTAATAGGCGTACCTTCATCGAAAACGTCAGTCAGTTTGACAGCGCCCAAAGGCTGCGCGATCTTCCTGTAGCGTTTCATCTTAGTTGTATCAAGAACGGTATCCTTGGCATACATGATCTCGAACTTAACGTAATAATCTTCAAGTCTCTCGTGAATGATCTGTTTTGCAGGTGCAGGCAGAAGCTCCGGTCTTAAAGCACCGCCGGCCTTAAGGATGTGGCCGCCGCCTCCTCCGTATCCGTCAGCGAGGAATGCTGCAAGCTCATTAGCATGCACTTCCTTGGTGCAGCTCCTTACCGAGAACTTTACTTCTTCAGGACTGTCATAAAAAGCAACGCAGATATCCACACACTCCGTCTCGAGCGAGAAGTCGCTTATGACTCCGAGGATACACGGATCACACGGTTCTGCTTCGATAACGAGAGCCCTATGTTTCTCTATATACTCATATCCGAGGATCGCCTTCCCCGTGATCTTCAACTCTTCAAGAGAGATGTTGGAATTGACCATTGCGGTTACGATCGGCTTATTGATCTTAAGGTCATCTATCATATCGCGGTCGAGCGGATGAGACACTTCCGATAGTTTATTGGTATCTGTATAAAGACCATAGTAAAGAGCGGTAGAAAGTTCCGTAAGATCATTTACATCAAGGCCTTCCTGCTTGATAAGGGACCATGCGACCGTTGAGCAGCTTCCGACACTGCTATAGACTTCGCTCAAAGGCGGAAGCTTGGTCGTGATCTGATGATGGTCTATGATCGCGAGTGTCTCACAAGGAGTGTCCGTTACATTCTTTTGACCTGCCTGGCAGTCCACCGTTATGAGAAGTTCAGGAGTCCTGTCAAAGTCCGGCTCATAACTTACGGGTATCTGAAGCTGGACCAGCATTATCTGAAGATTGCTCTTCGTGATCTCTTTTCTTCCTCTGTAGATGAACTTAGGTTCCTTGCCCATTCTCCTGAAGTACCACCAGATGGCATATCCTGATGCAAGAGCATCGGCGTCCGGATTATCATGGCACTGGATAACGATATCGTTGTATTCCAAAAGTTCAGAAAGTTTCATATTAAATACCCCCTATTCACTTAAGATATATTACCACATTATCACCGTTTTCTCAGTTTTTTCTGATAGGGTGGAAAAGGGGCAAGTGATATAATGTTTTCGATAAAAATAAGGAAGAGGGACGATATGGTAACCGAGCAGATACTGATACTTGAAGATGACAGTGAACTTAACAGGGGGCTTTGCGCGGCGCTTAAGTCGGACGGCAGATCCGTCGTATCGACAAGGACCGTCAAGGAAGCAAGAGAGCAGATCGAACTTATTACTCCTTCGCTTGCGCTTTTGGATGTGAACCTTCCGGACGGTTCGGGTCTCGATCTTCTTAAGTGGATCAGATCGGTCAAGCCGGAACTTCCGGTCGTGATGCTGACGGCAAACGATACGGACGAGGATGTCGTCAAAGGTCTCGAGCTCGGCGCCGACGATTATATAACTAAGCCTTTCTCACTGTCGGTACTTCGTGCCAGGGTAAATGCGAGACTTCGTAAGACGGTCTCAGAACAGGGCGTACTTCAGATAGCGGGATTTTCCTTTGATTTTGATAAGATGAGGTTCATGAAGGGCGATGAAGTTCTTGAACTCAGCAAGACGGAGCAGAAGATCTTAAAGATCCTCGTTGCCAATAAAGGCATCACGGTAAGAAGGAGCGAGCTCATAGATAAGGTGTGGACCGACGGTTCGGAATATGTGGACGAGAATGCGCTGTCCGTTTCCGTAAAGCGCCTCAGAGGCAAGCTCGGAACTGACAGGATCAAGACAGTGTACGGTATCGGATACTGCTGGGTGAATGACTGATGGAATATGTGTTCTTGATCATCGGAATAGTTCTGGTTATCCTCGCGGCTACATTAGTTGTTATCGACAGGATAAAGACACGAAGGCTCATCGAAGATCTGACTGACCTTATAGATTCCGCGATAAAAGGCGAGGTCATTGAGAATAGATTTGATGAGAGCGTGCAGTCGCAGCTGGAATATAAGCTTCGTGAGTATATTGAATCATCTTCGCTCTCGGCAAGAAAGGTCGAAGAGGAAAAGGATAAGATCAAAGCGCTCTTATCCGACATATCACATCAGACCAAGACTCCGATCGCGAACCTCATGCTCTATAGCGAGCTTCTGGGCGAGGAGGAGCTGCCGGATAACATAAGGGAGCAGGTCGGTGCCATAAGGTCACAGTCCGAGAAACTTAAGTTCCTCATTGATTCACTCGTAAAGATGTCTCGTCTCGAAAACGGTATCCTGACGCTCTATCCTTCTGAAACTTCTTCCCGCGAACTTACGGACAGCATCTGTGAAGATCTGAAGGCCAAGGCGGATGCGAAGGGACTTAAGCTTTCCGCGGACGAGGGCGACCATAAGCTCATGTGCGACCCGAGGTGGACATACGAGGCGATCTTCAATATCGTTGACAATGCGATCAAATATACCGACGAAGGCGAAGTCAGGATAACCGTATCCGAATATGAGATGTTCGCGAGGATCGATGTCATCGATACGGGTATCGGAATGAGTGAAGAAGACAGATCCAAGGTCTTCGGCAGATTTTACAGGGGAGAGAATGCACGCGACAAGGAAGGCGTGGGCATAGGACTTTTCCTTACACGAGAGATAATCACGGCGGAGAACGGTTATATCAAGGTTTCCGGCAACCCTGAAGGCGGTACCTGTTTCTCGATCTTCCTGCCAAGAGCATAAATCTTTCATAACTGTCATTTTTCGATAGGAACAGGAAAGAATTGAGAAAGAATCGGTTGGGATAATAAAGTCACAACCGATTAATTGATGTGAAAGGAAATAGAAATGGAAATTTTAAAGACTACAGATCTTATTAAGACATATGGAAAAGGAGATAACGAAGTTCATGCGTTAAGAGGCGTGAACCTGGAAGTTCAGAAGGGCGAGTTCGTTGCCATCGTCGGAACTTCGGGAAGCGGCAAATCCACACTGCTTCACATGCTCGGAGGTCTGGACAGACCGACATCAGGCAAGGTCTTCATCGACGGCAAGGACATCTTCTCGTTGAAGGACGATCCGCTGACGATACTCAGAAGGAGAAAGATCGGATTTGTCTTCCAGGCATATAACCTCGTTCCTGTCCTTAACGTAATGGAAAACATTATGCTCCCTTTGGAACTCGACGGAGCTAAGCCTGACAAGGAGTTCATCAACAATATCATCGAAGTTTTGGATCTTAAGGATAAGCTTCATAAGCTTCCGACTCAGATGTCAGGCGGACAGCAGCAGAGAGTAGCTATCGCGAGAGCCCTTGCGGGACGTCCTGCAGTAATACTTGCAGATGAGCCTACAGGAAACCTCGACAGCGTGACATCACAGGATGTAATGAACCTTTTCAGGATCACAGCAAATAAGTTCAACCAGACGATCGTCATGATCACACATAACGAAGAGATAGCGCAGACAGCCGACAGGATCATCAGGATCGAAGACGGCAGGATCGTTAATCGATAAGGAAGGTGCATCATGAATATCAGAAATCAGAAAGCCATAAACAGGCTCAGTCGTAAATCATTTTTTGCTTCCAAAAAGCAGAATCTCATCACTTTTTTTGCAATCGTTCTGACAACACTGCTGTTTACATCACTTTTTACCGTATTTCTTTCAATGAAGAATACCTTTCATCTTCAGGAATTGAAGAATTCAGGCTATAGTGCTCATGGAATCGTAATGTGCGCTGACGACGAAGAAGTCGAGAAGGTGCGTACATATAAGAACATAAAAAAGAGCGGAAGATCGGTAGAGGTCGGTTTCTTCAAAGATAATAAGAGGATCAGCCTCGCTTATGTTGACGATAACGCCGCAGAGTTTACTTTCTCGACCCCGGTCGAAGGAAAGCTCCCTTCAAAGGAGAACGAGATCGTATTGAGTAAGGAACTTCTTAAAATGGCAAATATCGAGCCGAAGATCGGTTCTGAGGTAAAGCCGGGATTGGAGATCGTAACAAAGCGCGGAGAGTTCACGCTCGATGACACTTTTATCCTCTCCGGAATCGCGTCTGATGATGCGTCCACGATATGTGTCTCGGAGGCATATGCACAAAAACTCGTCGATGCCCTCGGATTGGAAAAGGTCGAATACCTGAACATGTATTTTCAGTTCGGAAGTGATAAACATGTCCTCGGATCATGTATGCAGATGGCTGATGATCTCGATCTCGATGCCGCTAATGTCTTAAATAACTACGTATTTGAATCTGACAGTAACCCTATCGGCGAAGAAGGTGTCGTTGCGATCGCAGTATTTGTCATCCTTATCATGCTCTCCGGATTCTTCATCATCTACAACATCTTCCAGATCACTGTAGGTAACAAGATCCGTTACTACGGACTCCTTAAGACAATAGGCGTTACATCCCGTCAGCTCCGTAAGATAATGTATCGCGAGAACCTTGCTCTGTGTCTTACATCTATTCCGTTCGGACTTTTGATCGGTTACTTTGTAGGAAATGCGCTCGTTCCGATCGTCATAGCCAATACCGCATACAGAAGCATTGAGATCTTGAGCGGTTTTAGTCCCCTTGTCATGATCGGTGCATCCCTGTTTTCTATCATGACAGTCTTTGTCTCGAGCTTTATCCCGGTTCGTAAAGCATCCAAGGTTTCCCCTATCGAGGCACTCCGCTTTAATGATGCGAAAGTATCTGCAAAACCTCATAAGTCAAATCGTGCAAATGTCACTAACATGGCTCTTTCTAACCTCGGAAGAAATAAGACGAGAACTGTCATGGTCCTTTTGTCACTGTCACTCGCGCTGGTCGTTTTCGAGTCGACATGCCTTCTTACGTCTTCTCTTGATGCCAACAATTATGTTCAGCAGTGCTCTCCTGAGATGGATTTCATCGTATCCACGGACGAATGCTTTATGGGTGATAACGGAAAGTATCTGAGCGATTCTGAGATCGACAAGATCGCTTCCAATATCGACAGCAAGATAAGCGGTAAGTCCTATATTTCTGATATGAGCACGGTAATCGACGGAAGTTTTGACACTATGGCCCTTGTTATCGCGGCAGACGAGTCACTCTCTTCACAGTTCGACGTCAAGTCAGGTGATATCGATCCTATGTATGAAAAAGGATCCAAGCAGGTCATCGCACCTGAAGGCTTTGGCCTCAAAGTAGGTGATAAGGTTAATGTCCAGGTCGTTGAGGATGTTGTTTACAAGAACAAAAAAACAGGCGAAAAGGTTTTGCAAAAGGATATTAATGAGGAAAACTATGATCAGTACGAAATGGTCATCGAAGGCAAGAGCTGCGAATATACGATCTGCGCCATCGTTGATAAAGTTCCTGATTCATTCAGCGCCAAGTTCGCTTATGGTGAGGATTATAAGAGCCTTGTATTCAGCAAAGAACAGCTCGAAGATCTTACAGGTGACGTTCATAACCTCTTCTTCTGTGCCGACGCTGCTGATTCAAAGGCATATGACGAGGCTGAGGCATACCTTTCGGGTCTTGACAGCATAGAGTACTCAAGTGCAGCTACGATCCGCGCCGAGTTCGATAAGCTCGTTTCCACGATCAAACTCATCGGTTCAGTCCTTTGCTCCATCCTTGCGGTTATCGGAATCCTGAACTTCATAAATGCCATCCTTACAAGCATCATTGCTCGAAAACACGAACTGGCACTGCTCAACGCAGTCGGAATGACATTCAGTCAGATCAGGAAGATGCTCATAACAGAAGGACTGTTCTACTCAGTCTTGACGATCCTTCTCGCGCTTCCGGGTTCAGCTGTCATGAGCTTCCTTATTGGTAATGTAGACTTCTACCTTCTTGCTCCTGACCGCCACTTCATCATCTGGCCGCTCCTTTTGATGATCCCGGTATTCGCGCTCCTGAGCTTTATCGTTCCGACATCACTTTACGGCCGCATCCGCGGTGCTTCGATAGTCGATGACTTAAGAACAAACGAATAATACAACACATCATTAACCGGTGCCCCGTCGCTTTTCCCCCTGCGACGGGGCATTATTTGTGGCATATCTGTGGCGAGTGTGGAATTTGAAATGATGTTGTGATATGCTTTACTTTGACAATCAAAATAATCCAAGTAAAGGGGAAGTTTTATGTGGGACGCTGCATATTTCGATGAACTGAAAGACAGGCGGGCCAAGGTCGCGATGGGCGGCGGCGAAGATTATATCGCTAAGCAGCATTCGCGTGAGAAGCTCACTGCAAGAGAAAGAATCGAAGCGTTGTTCGATGACGGAACTTTCGTTGAGGTCAACGATATGGTCACGAGCAGAGCTACTGATTTTGATATGGAAAAGAAGAAAAAACCGGGCGACGGTGTTGTAACGGGTTATGGTCTCGTTCACGGTCGTACGGTCTTTGTTGCTTCTCAGGATTTTACGGTCGGAGGCGGTGCACTCGGTGAGGCACAGGGCATGAAGATCTGTAACATCATGGACAAGGCAATGGATATGAAGGCTCCGATGGTATTCGTTAACGACAGCGGCGGAGCAAGGATCGAGGAAGGTATCGACAGCCTTGCAGGCTATGCAGGCATCTTCTACAGGAACACCATCGCATCAGGCGTTATCCCGCAGATCTCCGTTATCCTCGGACCATGTGCAGGCGGTGCATGCTATTCTCCTGCCATCGCAGACTTTATCTTCATGAGTGAGAAGAACGCTCAAATGTTCATCACGGGTCCTGACGTTGTAAGATCCGTAACAGGTGAGGAGATCTCATCTGAGGACTTGGGCGGTGCATACGTTCACAACTCCAAGAGCGGTGTTGCACACTTTGAATATAAGGATGACCTCTCTTGCCTTAACGGCGTAAGAGAACTCCTCGGATATCTCCCGCAGAACAACATGGACAAGTCCATGGTAGTTCCGGGCCGCGAGATCGACAGAAGTGCTGATCTTGCAAATATCGTACCTGATAACGCAAAGCAGTCTTACGATGTTAAGGACGTTATCGCTACATTCGTTGATGAGGGCAGCTTCTTTGAGATCCAGCCTCACTTCGCACAGAACCTCGTTATCGGTTTTGCAAGACTCGAAGGCAAGACGATCGGTATCGTAGCAAACCAGAGTAAGGTAATGGCAGGATCCCTTGAGATCAACGCTTCCGACAAGGGTGCAAGATTCATCCGTTTCTGCGACTGCTTCAACATCCCGATCCTTACACTCGTTGACGTACCTGCATTCCTTCCCGGAAGCCAGCAGGAGCATAACGGAATCATCAGACACGGTGCTAAGCTCCTTTATGCATACTCCGAGGCAACTGTTCCGAAGATCAGCGTTGTAATGCGTAAGGCATACGGCGGTGCATATATCGCAATGAACAGTAAGGGTATCGGCGCAGATATCGTTTACGCATGGCCTATCGCAGAGCTCGCAGTCATGGGTGCGGCAGGTGCCGTTTCCATCATCGGACGTAAGGCCATCAAGAATGCAGAAGATCCGGCAGCAAAGAAGAAGGAACTTCTCGAAGAATATAACGGCAAGTTCATGAACCCTTATATCGCAGCCGAGCACGGCTACGTTGATGAGGTAATCCTTCCTTCCGAGACACGTTCCAGGATCGTATCCGCATTCAGGATGCTCGAGACAAAGAAGAAGACTAATCCGTACAAGAAGCACGGAAACATTCCTTTGTGAGGTGGCTTATGGAAAAAGATGTTATCGTTGCCATGGCCGTCGCAGCATTGGCTGAAGAACTCAATACCGATATAAAGAGGATCAGGGTGGTCTCATTCAAAGAAGTCGAGAAGAGCCGTCTTGAGAAGTATATCGAGGACCATTCAATCGTTTACAGGAAATACCAGTTAGGAGGCATGATAAAAAGTAAAACAGGGGCGATGTGAAAGCTATCACGGT
>CAMVBS010000030.1 GCA_947165785.1 uncultured Clostridia bacterium
TGCAAGAGACCAGATCTGTGTAGCAACGCCGAACAAGCTTCCGTAGATCAACGTAAAGAGGATCAGATAAGCCACATTGATATGTGTCTTATGAAGAAGAGCAGGAAGCTCTTCACCCATGTACTTAGCTGTCTTTTTTCCGTTATCGAGGCTTGTCTTTGCCGTCATAAAACGGATGTATCTGACGAGTTTTTCCTTGAGATCCTCATCCATGGAATCACTGATGCATACGTTATCGCAATATGATCCCTGATCGTCGCGTGTGATGATGAATAAAGCCTTGACCTTCTTATCTTTCTTGTAAGTATAGATCTTGTGCTTACCGTTGCAGGAAGCCTTGAGCTTTTCCCAATCTGCACTGAAATCGCATCTTGCTCGGAAATTCTCATTATCAAATGCTTTCTTATTTACTATACCGATCGCGAGCTCATCTACGCCGATCTCCGATGAACGGAAATATCCCTGCTCTCTCAAAGAACCTTCGCCTGAAATCTTTTCCTGTGTTGACATTTCAAATATCCTCCTGATGTTGTTTGTGTTTTTGTGTTTTTGTTTGATGATGCTAGGATAACTTCGAAAAGTAAACACAACGTCAAAAGGGTATTAAGAATACGTCCGCATTTGTTTAAGAAAGAATAAAGAGATCCGTTCTTACTTCATGACAACAAGATCATAGTCACGTGTACCGATGCCGATCTTCTCAGCATGCTCCAAGGTCTCTTCCCATGAAACATTCGGATTGCTGTTATGGAAAACATCACCGTGATCGTGGAAATGCTCCTTAGCCATATTATCGCCGAGCTGACTGTTCCTCACAGGTTCAGCCTTCTGACAAAGATCGACGCATGCCTGATCGAGAGCGACAGGATCAAAGGAAGCGAGCATTCCGATATCAGGAAGGATCGGTGCGTCATTCTCGCCGTGACAGTCACAGTTAGGCGATACGTCAGTTATAAGACTTATGTGGAAACACGGCCTTCCGCTTACGACGGCTGCCGTATATTCAGCCATTCTCCTGCCGAGCATCTGAGGTGCATCCCAGTTATCGTTCCTTATTGCATCGAAAGCGCACGCTCCGATACAGCGTCCGCATCCTTTACACTTCTGCGGATCGATATAGGCTTTATTGTTCTCGTAGGTGAACGCATCTGAACCGCACTCCCTGGCGCAGCGTCTGCAGCCTTTGCAGTTCTCCGTTACGACATGCGGATGTCCGCTGTTATGCTGATGCATCTTACCTGCACGGCTTCCGCATCCCATACCGATATTCTTGATCGCACCGCCGAATCCTGCCTGCTCGTGGCCCTTAAAATGAGTAAGCGAGATGACGATATCGGCATCCATTACCGCGCGTCCGATATATGCTTCCTTGCAGTATTCTCCGTTCGGAACCGGAACGATGATGTCATCGGTTCCGCGAAGTCCGTCGGCTATGATGATCTGGCAACCTGTGGTCACCGTATTAAATCCGTTTATGTTCGCGCAATCCATGTGCTCGAGAGCGTGCTTGCGGCTTCCCGGATACAAAGTATTGCAGTCGGTAAGGAACGGAAGTCCTCCGAGATCCTTAACGATATCGGCAACGGCCTTCGCATAATTCGGCCTTAAGTAAGCAAGATTTCCAAGCTCTCCGAAGTGCATCTTGATCGCTACGAACTTGCCGTTCATATCAATGGATCCGATGCCTGCCATCTTGATGAGCTTTTGAAGCTTGGCAGTAAGACTTACGCCCATTACCGTTCTGAAATCCGTAAAATACACCTTGGACTTTTCCATATCTCAAACCTCCCGCATGCTGATAAAACGATACTTAATTTATAACACAAAAAAGTAGCCTTAAGTCGCTATCTTTCCTCTCGAAAAAGTGACGCAAGAAGTTCGCGCCTGACCCTTAGTCCTCGTTTCCACTTTCAGGTTCAAGTGCGTCCTTCTTCTCTACTACCGATTTACCGAACCACTTTTTCTTGTACCAGTAGTACATTACGATAAGGCCTCTTATACATTCATCCGTCGCTGTTCCCGCATAGATACCCGCTACACCGAGTCCCAGTGCGACACCTACGACATAGCCCGTCGTAAGACCCAATCCCCAGTTACAGAGTATTCCCATGATAAGCGGGAAGATATAAGCTCCGGCAGCCTTGAGACTGCTTACGAACGTCATGTTAAGACATCTTCCTATCTCAACGAATATATCGGCGATCATGATCATCTGTCCGAGAGCTATGATGTGCTGATTCGAAGTAAATAACTGAAGCGTATATCTGCATATGATCGCATTCGTCGCAGCAAGCGCGATCGTTATCGGAAGCGATGTACGAAGCGTCTTGAACACACGCTTATAAGCTGCCTCCGATTTACCCGCGCCGACAAGATGTCCCGTTATTATCTGCGTCGACATAGCCGATGCATTGGAAAAGATCATCGCGAATGATATGAGAGTATTGCAATATGCTCTCGCATTGACTGCGTCATTACCCATTCCGTTTACGAATGAAAGAAGTGTTGTCTGATAAAGATTATACGTAAGGTTCTCACCTGCCGTAGGAAGACCGATCTTTATCATCTTCACAAGAAGGCTTCCCGGAAACGGTCTTAAGTAGCGAAGCGAGATCTTACCGGTCCTCGTTATATAGAAGAACGCAAGAACCGCAATAACCGCGATCGCCCTTGCCGCAACCGTCGATATACCGACACCTGCGACACCGAGATCCAAAGGCTTCAAAGGTCCGTATAAGAACAGATAGTTGCCTCCGATATTTATTACATTGATACCGAGCGTGACCCACATTCCGATCTTCGTATATCCGTTACATCTTAAGATCTGTACCATTACGTTAAAGACGGCAGTAAGAAATCCTCCGCCTCCGACTATATAGATATAGATCATAGAATAAGGCCGCATCTCAGGCGACACGTGAAGGAAGTTCATGATAAGCGGATTAGCCGCACAGAACACACCGCTAAGGACTATTCCGATAACGAAGTTGACAACTACCGCGAGGGTGTAGATCATGTTCATCTTATCGTGACGCTTGGCTCCGAGATACTGAGCAACTACGACACTCGTTGCCGTAGCTATGACATTGAAAAGGATGTTCATCATGAACATGATAGTGTTCGCATTTCCGATCGCTCCGACCGCATACTCGTCATAGTGACTTAACATGAGCATGTCCACGTTATTGAGCATGGTATTCAAAAACAGCTCAAAAAACATCGGACCCGCCAATAACAAAAGCGGAGTCTTCTCATCTATAACGATCGATCTCTTCTTACCCATAACAATTCCTTCATACATATTAAATATCAGATCTTTGGCAATCGAGTGACAATGATACTACACGTTTGAAACTTAATATATTAGAAAACGGATATTTCTTGCTGATACGTTTCATAACTGCAAAGAATGTGTCCTCCTGATCGGATCTGATGTGATAAGCAAAAGTTATTCCAGACGATAGAACATAAGCATTATTCAAGAAAGCATGCTGATGATATCATCAACGCAAGGTAAGAAGAACGCTGACCGGAAGTACAGAAGTTACTGGTTACCGACGGTCTTTCAGACATACAGGAGGAAATTATCATGAAGCAAAAGATCAAAGTTTTTGCAGCGATGCTGCTCATCGGTTCCACATTGATGACATCCGTGACAGCATGTAGCAAGAAAGAAGCCAATGAAGGAGACGGTGATGTGGATATCGTTATAGGAACAGCAAACGGATCCCTTTGTCTTGCTCCGTTACACATAGCGATCGACAACGGCTACTTCGAAGAGGAATTCAAGAAAGCAGGAGTAACCTGGAGAGTCGAAGAGATAGACATGGGTAACATCTCGGATCTGGTAGCCTCAGATAAGATCGACGCATCGACCCAGCTTGCAGGCGCCATGATCCCGCAGATCGATAACGGACTTGAGATCACCTTCACCGCAGGAATGCATACCGGATGTACCAAGGTCTACACGAAGGAAAGTTCAGGTATCAACTCACTTGCAGATCTCAAAGGAAAGAAGATCGGTGTTCCTTCCCTGGGTGACTCCTCAGTCGTAGCTCTTAAGAGAGCTCTCTACGATGAAGGTATCGGAGTATCAACTGAGAACCTGGAAGTTGAATGGGTAGTATACGGACTTACCGATCTCCCGCTTGCACTCGAGAACGGTGCGATCGATGCAGCAGCTCTTCACGATCCTGTCGCATACAGCGCTGAGACAGAATACGGATTCAAGAAGATCCTCGACTTAAGTACAGACGAGAAGTTCAAGAATGAGTACTGCTGTATGTCATTCGTAACAAGTAAGCTCGCACAGGAAAATCCCGAAGCAGCGGCTGCTTATACAAGAGCGATCCTCAAGGCAAGTGCATTCGTTCAGGCTGAGCCATATGAAGCAGCGAAGATCCAGATCGAGAATAACCAGTGCTCGGGTGACCTTGATACCAATGCAGCACTTCTTGAGTCATATAACTATTCTCCGTCAGTAAGCATCGCTTCGGAAACGATAACAAATGCTGCAACTGAGCTCATAAGGATTGGCGATCTTAAATCTGATGATCCGGCATCCTTCGCTTCCAAAGCATTCACGAGCTTTGACGGAGTTCCTGACACTTATGTATACGAGAACGGCGCATTTACAGAAGTGAAAAAATAAGGTTCAGAGGTAAATATGAGTAAAAGACTCTATGCCTGGCTCAAATTGCTATTGCCGTTCGTTGCAATAGCAATTTCAGTCTTAGCGTACTATTTCATAGCAGACAGCGGCAAGCAGAAAAAGACAGATCATCCTTATTATCTGTTCCTGTTGGGAGCTATAGGTGCGGTATTTCTCATCGCCGTCATAGCGGGCCTTTTCAAGGATTCGATAAGAAAGGATACGATCGAGAGAGCGCCTCTCATAACAGGTGCGATCGTCTTCCTGCTTCTGCTCAACATAATCACGACAAAGACAACTCTTCTTCCTACACTTTATTTCCCGTCACTTGACAGGATCGTAGGTGTACTTATCGAAAACAGAGTTTTCCTGATCCAGAATGTATTCGATTCTCTTAAGCTCTTGGCTGTGGGCTTTCTATGGGGGGCAGGCGTCGGCTTTTTTACAGGCCTTGCACTCGGATACTTTAAGATCGTCGGCTATTGGATCAATCCGGTAACAAAGATCATCGGACCGATACCGACAACAGCTTGGATTCCTTTGGCACTGTCGACTTTTCCGACAACACATAGTGCCAACATATTTCTCATCGCATTCGCGGTCTGGTTCCCTGTCACACTGATGACGAGCAGCGGAATACAAAGTATCAACAACGTTAACTTCGAAGTGTCGAGAACTTTGGGTGCATCAACGATCTACCAGATCCTGCACGTCGCTATCCCTGCTGCGATGCCGAGTATATTCCTCGGAGTATTCTACGGAACCGTCTCATCTTTTGCGACACTCATGGCTGTTGAGATGAACGGTAACTCCAGCGGTATCGGCTGGTACATCAACTGGCAGAAATCAGTCATGATGTATGACGGAGTCTATGCGGGACTTATCATCATCGCCCTGATCTGTTCATTGTCACTTACTCTTCTTTTCAAGGTCCGTGACAAGGTACTCATCTGGCAGAAGGGAGTCATCAAATGGTAGGCGAGATAAAGATCGAGAATGTTTACAAGAGATTTCCGAACATCGATCCGACAAAGGAAGATGTTCAGGCTTTGAACGGCCTGTCACTTAATGTTGAGGCAGGCTCGTTCATAAGCCTTATCGGACCGTCAGGATGCGGTAAGTCGACGCTCCTTCGTATCATCGGAGGCCTTGATAAAGCCACCGAAGGTAAGCTTTATATCGACGGTCAGGAGATAAAGAAACCGGGAAGCGACAGAGGATTCGCATTCCAGGGATCAAACCTTTTCCCGTGGCTCACGGTAGAGAAGAATATTGCATTCGGCCTCAAGGCACGACATGTCTATAAAGAGAATAAAAAAGATGTTGATGAGTTTATAAAACTCGTCGGACTCGAAGGTTTTGAGAAGTCCTATCCTCATCAGCTCTCGGGAGGAATGCAGCAGCGTGCATCACTTGCAAGAGCCCTCGTGGGTCACCCTGCAGTACTCCTGCTCGACGAGCCGCTCGGAGCTCTCGACGCATTTACGAGAATGAACCTTCAAGACGAGATCTTAAACATCTGGAAGAAACACAACATGACCATGATAATGGTCACTCACGACGTAGATGAAGCTATCTATATGTCAGACAAGGTAGTCGTTATGTCTGCCCGTCCTTCCAAGGTCGAAGCAGTAATAGATATAGATCTTCCGCGTCCGCGGGCACGTGCTCAGGACACGTTCCAGGAGTACAGGACAAAGATCCTGAACGTACTTAATCTCGGCGGTCAAATAGACGACGTCGAATACTATCTGTAAAAAACAAAAAAGAGGTTATATTTAAAATGAAGAACAGATTGATTTCATCACTTATATTCATACTTGCAGGTCTTTTTACGATACTCGCACCTACGGTACTTTTTCCGGTCTGTGAGAGCGAGATGAAGATGTCCTGTTATTATACAAAGCAGGCAGAGATCGGTGTGGGTCTACTTATCATTGCTCTTGGTATCGTGTCGGTATTGTTTTCGAGCAGCAAGGTACGCCTCGGCATAAGTATCGCACAGTTCTTTAATGCGATCCTGGTACTTGCTTTCCCACTTAAGCTCACGGGTCTTTGCAAGATGAGTGAGATGGCATGCCGTGCAGGTACACTCCCTGCCCTTATCGTTATAAGTGTGCTACTCCTTATCGCAGCCGGTGTAAATGCAGGTTATCTCGCAACAGCAGGCAAGAATGATGGTAAGTGAACTTCGTTCAACAATTAATAGTGTAAAGAGCAGGGCGTTCCATAGCAGTTGTCTTATAACTGCTACGGCGCTCTTGTCTTTCATGCTCTTTTCCGGGATCGTCATTGACCGGAGCCTTAATAATGGTATGAAAAACATGGACAGGAGACTTGGCGCAGATCTCATGATCGTACCAAAAGGAGCAAAGGAAAAGGCAGAAAATCTCATCCTCGAAGGACAGCGCGGAACTTTCTATTTTGACGGCTCGGTCGATGACCGGATAAGAGAAGTGGAAGGCATAAAGGAAGTGACTGCTCAGTGCTTTCTTAAATCGCTGTCGGCTGACTGCTGCAGCAGCGAAGTGGAACTCGTTTTCTATGACCCTGAGACGGACTTTATCGTCGGCCCGTGGATCGCCGAGAATTACAGCAATTCCATCGGTCCCGATTCGGTCATAGTCGGAAGCGATATCGTCTGCGAGAACGGAACGATAAAGCTGTTCGGAAAAGAGTACAAAGTCCTCTCAAGTATGGCAAAGACCGGAACGGCTCTGGATACTTCGGTCTACTTCCCTTCAGACGCGATGCCGGCAGTCCTGGCGGACGCGGAAGCGAAGTCATCTTTCCTTACCGAAGAGCAGAAAGACGGCGATATCTTATCGTCTGTCTTCGTTAATATCGAGGACGGTTATGACACTTCCAAAGTCATCGAGAAATGTCGTCAGAAAGTAGGAGATGTGGACGTCGTTTATCTTAAGCAGTTAAACGAATCACTGTCTGATAATCTTCTTAAGATCACTGATGTTCTGGAGTTCGTACTGATCGCGGGAACCGTTCTTATCTTTGTGATACTCGTACTTATAAACAGCGTCATCATCAATGACCGCAAGCAGGAGATCGCGCTTTCAAGGATCCTCGGAAGATCGAAGAAGAAGATCTGCAATGCACTGATAAAGGAAACTGGTTGCATAAGTCTGTTCGGTTCATTTATCGGATGCGGACTCGGTGCCCTGATCGTTATCCCCTTCGGACGGTATATCGGAATGAAGCTTGACATGCCCTACTTAGGACCGGGTGCAGCTGCATCGGTGATACAGTTAACCGTTATAATGATCATCGTGTTCCTGATCTCACTTTTCTCCTCTCTTTTTGTTGTAATAAAAACGACCAATATCGAGCCTTATCTTGCGCTTAAAAAGGAGGCTGAGTAAATGCTTATTTCCGAGAACATTTCATTTCGTTATCGCAAGAATAAGAAGCAGACTCTAAGTGATCTGAACGTAAAGACAGATGATGGTGATCTTACCGCCGTCATGGGTGAATCAGGAAGCGGAAAGAGCACATTCCTTGCTGTAATGGCAGGAATCCTGAAACCTGATCAGGGGAAGGTACTCTTTAACGGTGAGGATATCTATTCATTGGATGACAGGAAACTTTCCGACATCCATTTAAGACACATCTCATATGTTCCTCAGAGCAACATCATGTTAAAGCATCTGACCGTTATCGAGAACATCATCTGCGCGTTTAAGGAAACGGAAGACGAAGGCACGCTTAAGGAAAGAGCGCTCGCTCTCATGGATAAACTCGGCATTTCCGAACTGGGGGAAAAGTTCCCGTATGAACTTTCAGGAGGAGAGCTTAAACGTGCATCACTTGTAAGAGCGGTCCTCATGTCACCTGATATCCTCATCGCGGACGAACCTACGACCGGTCTTGATAAGGTCACGGGCGACAGGATCCTTAACTTCCTTCGTGAATATGCGGACGGCAAAAGATCAGTTCTCGTCGCTACTCACGATGAGCACATAAAGGATTATGCCGATAAGATCGTCACGATAGAAAGGAGCTTACGATGAGCGACGGATTTGTCATAAAAACTGATATCGACGGATTTGATTTTAGGGAGGTCACAGATCTTCTAAACGGGTTCGGGTTAAGTGACCTGGATAATGATAAACAGCGTCTTGTTTTCGAGAGGAGCTATGCGAAGGTCTTTATCCTTAAGGACGGTCATGTGGCGGCTGTGGGAAGAGCATTATCCGACGGGATCGCACAGGCCTCGATCTATAATATCGCAGTTCGGGAAGACCTTTGGGGCAAAGGCCTCGGGCGGACCGTGATAAACGAACTTCTGCGTCAGGTGGAAGGATGCAATGTCGTTCTCTATACACATCCGAAGCACATCGGTCTTTACGAGCACTGGGGCTTCCGTAAGCTGAAGACTTCATATGCTCATTTTCCGAATGAAGAACACTTCCTGGCGGAAGGTTTTCTGGAGTGAATGAGATATAATAAATTCAAAAACAACAAGGAGGATTTTTATGCCACACATCGTGATCAACTGTTATCCGGGAAGAACGGAAGAAGTAAAAAAGGAATGCGCCGATAAGGTAGCAGATCTTGTAGCAGGTTCCCTGGGATGCGATATCTCTTCGGTATCGGTAGCATTCAACGAGATCGAGAAGTCCGATTGGAAGGATTTCTACAACGAGCAGATAGTTTCAGATAAGACAGCCCTTTACGTCAAGCCGGGCTACGAGGTATGAGTATGTCAAAAGTATTGGTTTCTTTTTTCAGTGCGAGCGGTGTAACTGCCAAAGTTGCCAAAGAACTTGCGAACGCCATCGGCGCAGATCTTCACGAGATCGAGCCTGAAGTCCTCTACACAGAAGCTGATCTTGACTGGCGCAACTCAGAGTCCAGAAGTTCTGTTGAGATGAAGGACCGCGCATCACGTCCTGCCATCAGGAAGACTCTTGAAGATGCATCTTCTTACGACACGATCTTCGTAGGATTTCCGATCTGGTGGTACAGAGAGCCTTCAGTCATCGACACATTCCTGGAAACTTATGACTTCAGCGGCAAGACAATAATTCCGTTTGCTACTTCAGGAAGTTCGCAGATGGGCGAGAGTTCCGACAGCATGAGATCTGTCGCACCGTCCGCCGACATCAGGGAAGGAAAGCGTTTCCCTTCTGATGCATCCGCTTCAGAACTCAAGTCATGGGCAGAGCAGTTTATCTGATCTTCTCGAAAAAGTCGAACAATTAAACGGACCCGGGCGATCTTAAAAGATCATCGGGTCCGTCATTTTACAAAGATATCAGAGGGCAGCTATTCCCTTTTCCAAACGCGAAAGTCCCTCATACAAAAGGCTCCTCGGACAGGCAAGATTTATCCTCACGAATCTGCTTCCGTTGCCTCCGAACCCCGTTCCCGCATTGAGCATCAGGCGGGCGTTCTTCTCGAGGAACTCCACAAGTTTCCTGCTGTCATCGGTTATCTCAGAACAGTCGACCCACATAAGATATGTAGCAGAAGAAGGAATGGTCCTGATCTGCGGGATATGCTCACGTATGAAATCTTCGGCGATCCTTCTGTTCTCCCAGAGATATTCCCTCAATTCATCCAGCCACTTTGCGCCCTCTTCCGAGAAAGCACTCTCGGCTGCAACGATGGTGAAGCAATTGCCCTCACCCACTTCATCCGTGTTGATCCCGCGCCACATCTTATGACGGAGATTACCGTCAGGAACGATGATCGCCGCGGTCTGGATGCCTGCGATATTGAATGCCTTCGTCGGCGCAACACAGGTAACGCTTATCTGCTTATTGATGTCCGAGATGGAAGCAAACGGAATGTATTCACAGCCCGGAGCGACCAGGTCACAGTGGATCTCGTCAGACACGACAGTCACGTGATTCTCATAACAAAGTTTTCCGATCCTTATGAGCGTTTCACGATCCCAGATATTGCCCGAAGGGTTCTGCGGATTACAAAAGATCATGAGCGACGTCTGAGGATCCTTAAGCTTAGCTTCCAGATCATCCCAGTCGATGCTGTATGAAGAAGTATTCCGGTCATAGACCAGAGGGCTCTCGAGGACCTTTCTTCCGTTGTTTAAGATGCTGTTGAAGAATACCGGATAAACAGGCGTCTGGATAAGGACATTCTCACCCGGCGTAGTGAGCTTACGTACTGCCGAAGATATTGCAGGAACGACGCCTGTTACGAACACGAGCCAGTCCTTATCAACGGCAAATCCGTGGCGCTTGGTCCACCAGGACGAATATGCCTCGAACCATCCCTCGTCATCTGTCGTATAACCGTAGATGCCGTGAGCGGCACGCTTCTCGATCGCAGCCTTGACAGAAGGACAGGTCTCAAAGTCCATATCCGCTACCCACATAGGGAGCATATCTTCTCCGTTCTTCCACTTAACGCTGCCCGTTCCCGCACGGGATATCACTTTATCAAAATCAAACATCTCGTCATTCTTCCGTTTCTATCTTAGTTGCCGATGTATCCACACGGTCATCTTCCATTATGAGCTCACCGATGCTGCCTGCACGAATGGATCCGGATGACGGATTCTTAACGCTGTCGATATGACCTTCGATCTGCGCATCGACATCCGAATACTCGAACGACAATGTGGTATTGATGAGCTTACAGTTCTTCATAACGAGTCCGTGGATATAGCACATGCCCTGAAGACTCTCGATGGTGCAGTTCTCAAGGACGATATTGCTCGAATTCCATCCGAAATACTCGCCGCAGATGTATGAATCCTTCACTGTAACATTGTTACAATTCCAGAAAGCATCCTTCGTGATGAGCTTGGAATTACTGATCTCCAGGTTCTCGCAGCCGTCAAAACCGTAGTTTCCCATAAGCTCGAGACCTGTGATCTTCATGTTCCTGCAGTTCATGGCAAAATAGTCGCCGTGAGCCGTGACCTTGTCCATCTGAACGTCACTGCAGGACCACAATGTCTCCTGTGCCTTATAAAAGTTAACGTTATTGAGGCTTATACGCGAACATCTCCTGAACGTCTTCGGCGCTTCTATTACCACGTTCTCCATCATAAGGTCGGTCGTATACCATATTCCTGCCCTTGCCATCTCGAAAAGGACGCAGTCGTTAAGCCTGATATGATCGGAATACCACAGCGGGTATTTCCATTTGAAAGACGAATCGATAAGCTCGATATTGCTGCTGTGCTTGAGCGGTGACTCTCCGTCATCGAAGATCGACTCTTCGATATGCATGTCCTTTGCCTGAAAGAGCGCACGCTCCCCTGTGAAAAACCCTCTTTTTATATACTCCATCGTGAATTAAGTCATTCCTTTCCGGCGGCATCCCAAGGATGCCTTAACATAAACATGATAATCACATTCTATCATTATTGATAATCATTATATTTCACGAATCTCACTTAATTATCCCCTTTCTCACATTACCGGGGAAGATTTTTGGCATCCGGCTTCATTATATGAATATTGCGTTAACAGATTACATTTATAACGGTCAAAACAATTTGTCATGTTATAATCATACTATCCGAGTCGTGCTCTCGGATAGTTCTTAAGACCTTTTGGTGCAATGATTTAAATGCAGTGCTGTGGGAGCCGAGTATGAAGAAGAAGATAGCAGTATTTACAACGGGCTGGGGCTCTGAGATCTTATACCTGTTTCTTTCCGGTATGCAAAGAGAGCTGAGCGGAGAAGGTGCGGATATTTTCCTGTTCCTTTCCTATGCGACATACAGTGACTCTCCGTCCAACAGACAGGGCGAGATGAACATCTATAATCTCCCGGATCTTCAGGATTTTGACGGAGTTGTCATCTTCGCGAGCAGCCTGGATTATAAGGACAGGATCGATAACATCGTCGCAAGAAGTAATGATGTAGGTATCCCGCTCGTTATACAGGGAGCACGTAGAGAAGGTATAAGTTTTGTCGGATCCGAGAACTATACCGCAGTAAAAGATCTATGCGCACATGTAATGAACGAGCACGGTGCCAGGTCCCTGATATTTTTCGCGGGTACAAGAGATTCATATGATTCACAGATAAGGCTCAAGGCAGTGGAAGATTATCTCAAAGAGAACAACTTCGAGGAATGCCTTAAGGAAGTCGTCTATACAAACTGGGAAAACGCTGCAGTTACAAGGCATATCGATAAGATGGTCAAAGAGGGTCAGGAGATCCCTGATGTATTCATCTGCGCGAACGACGGTCTTGCAATGGAATCCTGCATCTCTTTGGAAAGGAATGGTTATAAAGTTCCTGATGATGTTCTGGTAACGGGCTTCGACTTCATAAATGACAGTCAGGTCTTTGATCCTGCGATCGCATCCGTCGATCAGCGTTTTGACGAGATGGGCGCGGCATCAGTAAGGCTCCTGAGAAAACAGGCCCAGGGTGCTCCCAGGGACATCAGCGAGATGATCCCGTGTCGATTCGTTCCGGGCGAGAGCTGTAACTGCTTCTCATACAGAGACAGCGATAAGGTCAGAAGGAAGATGGGAAGGGACGCATTCTCGAAGCGCTCGCTCACGACATATTTTAACCGTAAGCTGGATATCATCGACTCGGCGATCCTGTCATGTCTTACCTACCTCGAATTGAAGGAGAGCCTTAAGAATCTTTTCACCAAAGATCATGTCCATGAAGGCGATTCCTTCCACCTTCTCATGGAACCTAATTTCGGCCTTTCCATCTACGATTCCAATATCAAGATGAATACCGACAGATACAGCAAGAACATGGAAGTGATCTTTTCCATGGAAGACGGCAAGATCTCGAACGAATCCAGGTTCGAATCCCGCAGGCTCTTTCCGGGTTATGATCCGAACGGGTCTAATCACCTTTATATCTTCCTTCCGTTACACGAAGAAGATTCTACTTACGGCTATCTGGTATTCAGAGACTGCATTGAGCTTTTGACGAACCACTTCCTGCGTAACTACTATACCCGTATGAACCTCGCACTGGATAAGTTCCGTCATGCACTTACCCTGGATCACATCAACAAGAGACTTCTGGATCTCATGGGTCGCGATCCGCTTACTAACGTAAATAACCGTATGGCATATGAGGACAAAGAGAAGTTCTTACAGTCCCAGATCAATTCTGAATCTGATGCCAAGTTCGGTCTTGCCATGTTCGACGTAAATAACCTTAAGATGATCAATGACTCGGAAGGCCACGAAGCAGGTGATGATTATCTCATCAGGTCCTGCCAGCTTATCTGCAACATCTTCAAGCACAGCCCGGTCTACAGGATCGGAGGAGACGAATTCGTTGCCGTATTGACCGGTCAGGATTACGAAGATCGCGAGGTTCATCTCAAGACCATCAATGAGAGGATGAGTCAGTATTCCGATACCCTTCCTCTTCCATCTGATTACGTTTCCATCGCATGCGGCATCGCCGTTTTCGAGAAGGATACGGATACTTCCGTAACGGATGTAATGAAGCGTGCAGACGAAGAGATGTATAAGGATAAAGCTTCAAAGAAAACAAGGCACTAAGCGACGAGAGACTAAGAAGGATAAATATGCTCCGCGCAGGATCTCTCAGTCAAACGGAAATGCCTCGATCTACGTGGGCTGATCCCAACCGTCAAATAGCGGCGCCGAGAGCACAGCCTTAGGTTGGAAAAGGAAAGTGATGGCCGCCTCCTGAATTCAGGGCAAAAAAAATGCAGAACCTTCGAAAAGATCCTGCACAGTTGTTTGAACGATCATTGGTCTGATCAGTCTTCTGCGATGAAGTTCTCGGAAAGTGCATCTTTGAGTTCGTCGCTGTTCTCGATATCCGTAGGACAAGTAAGCTTGAACTCTTCGCAGAAGTCCTCGATGTTGTCCGTGTCACCATCGATCGAGACGCAGACCACCGAGATAACGGAACTTCCCTGGAGATATGTAGACTGATAGCAGTTCATGTCGCCAAGCTCATCCTCGATCATCTCACGGATCTCTTTTCTTGTTTCCTTGTCATCGCTGTAGCCTCTTGCGGAAATGTAGTAGCTTACGAATGCATCCAAGAGTACATCCTCATCGACATTTACGATGAAATAGCCGTTGCTGCCGCTGTACTTGAACTCGTCTTTCTCGAGTTTATCGAAGTCGACTTCCACGTCATCCTCAACGCGGTCGATCATGTTCTCAAAAGCTTTCTTTGCTGCTTTGGAATCTGCAAAATCCACAGCAACGATAGCTTCGGATGACATGCTCTTGTCACCTTGTTCTTCCTTGAGGTAGTAGCTGAGCTCCTTGATGTCCTTTGCCTTGCAATCATCAAAATCCACGACGCAATTGTTCATAGCCTGGGATTTACTGCTATTACTCTCATCCATGTAATCCAGGAAATCTTCGATGTCATCGCTGTCTGTCAGGTAAAGAAGGATTCCGTCCTCCTTGGCCTTGTCATAGTCGTCGCCCGTGCCGAGCTTATCGAGTTTCTTGACCGTGTACTCCTTGCAGTCGAAGTTTTCGTCGGCAAAGTTGTAGAGTTTCTCTGCCTTCGGGCTGCTGAAGCATCCTGTCACTCCTGCCATCATCGTGAGAGCGAGTGTTGCTAATGCGATCATCTTGATCTTTTTCATATTGGTATTCCTCCCTAATCCATTTCTTAGTGTTTTCGAAAACACGCTATGATTGTATCACAATTCATAAATCATGTTATTCGTTCAATATTCAGAGTTTGAGGGCTCTAATTCCGCACCGCATAAATACGTGAAGTGGATCCACTTTGCTCATCTTGTTAGGAAGTGAACAGATCGCCGTAAACGATCTTCTCATATTCGGCGTACTTCTTTGTCTTCAGAAGCTGCTTTATATCACGGTCATGATCTTCAAACATGCCCCTCCAATAAGTCCAGAGTTCCTTCATCTTATAAAGGACATTGATATCGGGTGACATAATCTTCTGATACTCATGATATATGGCATCATGTAATCGCAAGAGTTTATTCATATCCGTTTCCGAAACAGATCCGCAGAGCTTTTCCGCGAGCGACGGATCTGAGATCAATCCCCTTCCCAGCATCACAGGATCAAGGTCATTACCATAGTATCTTTTCAACTCATCATAGCCATCAGTGGTAAAGACATTGCCGTTATAAACGAGAGGACACTTCACATGCTCCAGGGCATACGCGTAGTATTCCTTTCTCGGCTCTCCCTTATAAAAGTCCCCGCGTATCCTCGGATGAACGATCAGTTCGCTTATCGGATAGTCGTTAAAGATCTTCACCAGATCATGAAACTCTTCCGGATCATAATATCCGAGTCGCGTTTTCACGGAGATCTTAATGTTTTCCGACTCCGAATAAGAATAGATGTCTTCCAGGAACTGTTGAAGAGCCTTCGTATCGGTGAGGAACCCCGCGCCTTTTTTCTTGGAGCATACGGTACCCGAAGGACATCCGAGGTTTAGGTTCACTTCCTTATAACCCATGGCCTTAAGTTCTTCTGAAGCTTCGATAAAATGCTCTGATCTGCATGTAAGTATCTGGGGAACAAGATTTATCCCGGTGTTATTCTCCGGAATCAGATCCTTCTTCTCACGCGGTGTTATGGGACATTTCTCGGACGGCGAGATAAACGGTGCGAAGTACTTGTCGATATGACCGTAGATCTCATCGTAGATATTGCGGAATATGTAACCTGTTATGCCTTCAAGCGGCGCGAAATAGATCTTCATGCAACAAGGATACGGGATTTAATGACATTACGCAACAGGTGTATCTTTTGAGGTGTCCATCTCGATCACCCACGCCACTTTTTTGTAACGGACGAACTTACACCTGTGCCTGAGCATCGGGTGCAGATTATAAAATCCCCTTATGTGATACTGATCACCGCTGTCGGATATCAGGATATTTGAAGGTTCGAGATATCCTCCGCTTCCAAGCCTTCCTGACATCACTTCGGAATCAAAGGCTTTCTTCACCATGGAGATCTTGGCCCTCATAACAAAGTAGAGTGGCACAAAAACGAGCAAGAAGAAGAAAAAAGCCAGCTTTAATCCTTCCGTTATATCGTTAAAGACAGAGACGATAACGACGGGAATGAGAAGCAGGATCGATACAAATATTACGATGTTCCTGTAAGCCCTTATGTGATGCTTCATGTCGAATTTGATAAGTCTGCCTTCAGATCCCATAACTTCATCCTTCTGCGAGAGCTCCGATATACGCACATATCCGTCAGAGTTCTTACGTACGTTCACGTCCTTTTTCCATACTGCCTTCCGGCTTCATAGTACCTATAAGTGTATTGTTTTCGAGAGGCAAATGCAACTTGCACATGCGTAAGTGCAACTTGATACAAATTCTCTGAAACGCCCGTGATCATGAGGTATAGTTCAACCATAAACAACGAACCACACGGAGGATAAGAAAATGAAAGAGATCTGGAACAAGTACATCAAGACACCGGTATTCATCTACTGCGTAATGTATACTCTGGCAACTATCACAAACAGCATCATCTACCTTTTGAAGGGCACATTCGAAGATCCGTCAGGAAACTGGCATGAACTCGACAGGGCAGTTATCGTCTCGATCGCAGTTATTGCATACGCACTCATCAGATATCTTAAGATCAAGTACTTCTGGCTCAAGGTTATAGCTGTATATGTCCCTACTATGCTCCTTACATTCCTTTATGTATTCCTGAGAGGACTTACCGTTGAACTTGCAAGTTCAGCTTACAGAGATATCTTCATCAACTACACAGCAGGATTCATCTTCGTAACGATCGTCGTTTTCGTGATCACTGTTGTAAAGAACAAGAGAAAGAACGCTGCTAAAAAGGCCGTATGATCATTTGATCCCAACTAAGTCAACAAAAAAATTCCGAAGGTCTTCCCTTCAGACTTTTATTGTCTATAATAAGTTAAACGCAAGAGAATCCGGCACATATATCAGGAATATACCGGATCATGGATCATAGGAGATCATTATGAAAATAGGAATTATCTGTGCATCCGAGAATGAGTTGGAACCATTCTTTGAAGATTTTCAGGAAAGTACTGTTGTAGAAAAGACCAGGATCAAGATACACATCGGGAAAGTGGACTCTCATGATGTGTATCTGCTCTATAGCGGAGTATGTAAGGTCAATGCGGCAATAGCGACGCAAGTGTTGATCGATAATTTCTCTGTTGATGCGGTCATAAATTCCGGCGTGGCCGGCGGTATGGATGAGAAGATAAGGATATTCGATACCGTCATCTCAACAGAGGTAGCATACCATGATGTTTCTGAAGACATATTAACGGAATACCATCCTTGGATGAAGTCGGTATTTTTCAAGGCAGATGAAAAACTTCTCGGATCATCCCGGGAGAGCGTTAAAAACACAGATACGAAGGGAACGGTCTACTTTGGAAGAATGGTGACCGGTGAAGCGTTTATCACTGATGATGGACGTCAAAGGATCCTGGATGAGTTTAGTCCGTTGTCGGTCGATATGGAAACAGGAAGCATAGCTCATGTCTGTTATGTAAATGAAGTTCCGTTTATTGCTGTCAGGAGTATAACTGATACGGCGGATCATAGCGGATCGGACTTTTTCGAGAAGAATTGTGAGACTGCTTCAAAGATCGCCAAGGATATTACAATAGCGATCATTCGGAATCTGTAAATAACGAAACATACCGCATTAAGTCACCGGTACCCGACACATGAATTAAACTGCAACAAAAAGAATACAGTTGAGATCAAACGTGATGCCTGTATTTCAGGGGTTTCATTCGATAGGAAGTCATATACTCGGAGATACAAAGGCCATACACTTCCTTGAAGCAATTCTTCAGATATGTCTCACGATATAATAACAGGAGAGGCACCTGCTGCCCTTCGGTGTTGCAGTCGGTTTATGAGTTTACCGGGATCATGACCTCGATGGTGAAATTGCCTCCGTAGGGAGCCGGCTCACAGTTTAAGGAAACTTCGCCGCCGTAGTTTGCTGCTGCGGATGAGATGTTCCTGATGCCGAAGCCGTGGTTGTCTTTTTCCTTCTTGGAGGTCTTGATCTGACCATCCTTTATCTCCGGGCAGGAAGAACACGGGTTTGCGGCGATCATCATGAAGAAATTTCCGGTGGAGCGGAAATCAAGGGTGATCGTCCTGATATCGGAAGAAAGTTCCGAGAGAGCCGGATCGGATGCAGCTTCTATGGCGTTGTCGAGGATGTTGGCGAGCATCTTGCACATGTCGACCGAGGAGATCTCGACTCCCTTGATCCGGCCGGAGGCATTGAGGGTGAGACCGAGAGCTGAGGCTTTCTGCTTTTTCTCGGCGATGATGGCGTCCGCGATGGTGTCGCCGGTGTGGGCGCTGACATCGGTACTCTTGAGGTTCTCTCCGAGTTCGTCAAGGTAGTCGCGCATCTTGTCGTACTCATTGTTTTCGAGAAGGAGCGAGAGGACCTGGATGTTGTTCTTCATGTCGTGACGGATGGCACGGATCTCCTTGTCGGCGCGGGCGGAGGCTTCGAAGTACTCTGTCTGGGCGGCGATGAGCTGCTCGTTGGCAGAGTTGACATCAAGGAGCTTGGAGCGTTCTTTCCGAGCGGCGCGGATGTAGAAGAAGATCAAGGTTCCCGCGAGGACCATGAGAAGCGAGATGATGGTTATAACACGACGGATGTTTGTGTCAGAATCTTCGCTCAGAAGGCCCGTGAATACCGAGACAAAAAGGCCGAAGAAGACGAAGGCCACAAAGAGGATCCTTATAGGCATCGGCGTGTTGTCGTATTTGGTACGAAGACCGGCGACATAGTAGAAGAGCAGGAATTCCATGAGCATGAACAGATACATTGATCCTATGAAGAGGAATGCGGTCATCTCACTGTCTTTGAAAAAGCCCATTACCGTTGAGTGCAAAAGCGAGAACAGCATCGTAAACTCCGACAGGATCGAGGTGGAAAAAGTGGCCACGGCGATCTTACGGAGGACCTTCTCGCGGAGCTCGACGGCCATGACAACTACCATGATAGTAGCCAACAAAGCCTGAGAGACCTCGGGAAAGTCTTCGGCATCGTCTACGTCCACTTCTATATCTTCGACCCTGATAGTTCCAACCTCCACGCGGTATTCACCCGGGAAAGGATCGACGGCATTCAAGGAAATAAAAACACCGAACAGAAGGCTCAGTGCAACAGCGATGATGCAGATCCTCTTTCTGTTCTTGAAGCGGTACTTCAGAACGCCGTCGATGAAGAACAGAAGTATAAGGTTCTGTCCCACAAGGTTCGGCACATGTCGGATCATAGCTGCTACAAATCCCGTCATCTTCCGTTTCTCCTTACATACTCGAAAAGCCGCTGCTTGACTTCAGCACCGGAGCCTCGTGCGACCGGAAGGGATTCGCCCGTAGTAGTAATTACTTCCGAAGAATTCAGTTTAAGGATGTGACCTAAGTTCACGTAATATGATCTGTGGATCTTAACAAAATCCGCAGTGAGCATATCTATGTCGCTGCATGCTCTCGAAAACTTCTGTCTGATCTCGACGGAATCGTCCTTAAAAACATACCTTACGCTGTTATTTGCCGCTTCGATATATATTAATGACGAGACCGGGAAGATCAGATCTTCGCCGTCTTTGTGGAGGACTACTTTCTCATCGACTTTGAGCTTGCGCTCGAGGTCGGATAAAGTCTCGCGGAGCTTGGTCTCATCTATAGGTTTTCCGAGGAATCTGAAAGCTTCCACTTCGTATCCTTCCATGGCCATCTCAGTGTGACTTGTAAGGAATACTATCGGGATGTCTTTGTACTTCTCGCGGATAAGCTTGGCGGTGGACATTCCGTCCAGTTCCTTCATCTCGATGTCCAGAAAGATCGCATCAAGCTCAATGCCTTTGCCGAGTGAACCGAGAAGTTCCTTTCCGTCTGAATAAAGAAAGCAACTGACCTGGTCTTTGCCGTAAAGGTTATTGATGATACGGACGATCTGCTGTCTGAAAACTATCTCGTCGTCAACAACTGCGATTCGCAAAGTTGTTCCCTCCTGCATAACAATTCACTTAGAATACTACCACTTATCCGACGGTCTTTCCATTCTCGAGACGCACTGTTCTGGTGCCGTATGATGCACATTCTTCGGAGTGTGTGACCTGAAGGATCGTAAGTCCGTTCTCACGGTTGAGCTTTCTAAAAAGTTCCATTATCTCCTTACCGGATCCGGAGTCGAGGTTTCCCGTCGGCTCGTCAGCCAGAAGGATCTTTGGCTTTCCGAGAACTGCACGCGCAATAGCGACACGCTGCTGCTGTCCGCCTGACAAAGTCGAAGGCATCGCCTTACGTTTCTCGGTAAGACCCGTGATCTTAAGGATCCTGTCGAGGTCGTCTTTGAGTTCCGATCTTGACTTGCCGTTAATGGTGTGCGGAAGAAGGATATTATCTTCAACATTGAGGTTCATGACGAGGTTATAGAACTGAAACACGAAACCGATGTTTTGGAGACGAAGATCAGAGAGCTCTCTGTCTTTCATCTGATCTATCTCCTTGCCGCAAAGCTTGATCTTGCCATCGAAGTTTCTGTCGAGACCTCCGATCAGGTAAAGGAGTGTTGACTTGCCCGATCCCGATGCTCCCATGAGGGAGACGTACTCTCCCTCACCTACGAACATACAGGCATCGTTTAAGACCTGATTGTAGTTTGTCTTTGTTCCAAATGTTTTCTTTACGTTATTGACTTCAATGATCGTGTTCATGTTTATTTCCTCCAATTGATTATTCGTATTTGATCTGTTCTGCTATCTTCATCCTGCGAAGATTTCTTATCGGGAACAGAACAGTGAATGTGTAAATGATCACAAGAATTATGCAGAAGATCAGGCAGAGCTTCGGATCGGTCTCCATGTTCATGAAGAGGGATTCCGTATGCTCGAGAGCGTTCTTGAACGCTGCAACAAGGCCTACGCCCAGGATGGTTCCGAGTGTTCCCGCGACGATCGATACGATGAAAGATTCGCGAAGGAGGATACCTGATAATGTTCTCTTGTTCATCGCTGTCGAGAGCATTACGGCACATTCTTTTTTGCGTCCCTCGAACCCGATGATCTGGTTGCTGACAACTCCGATCAATGTCATGCTGATACCCATGATGATGATGAGCGTGATTATCATGATGAAGCCTGAAGAATCACCTGAAGCTCTCTCCTGAAGCTCTGCTGCCGTGAAGCATTTTCCTTCGGCATCCTTGCCGTATGTCCTGATGATCTTTGAAGTCTTTTCAGGATCATCACACTTGACGAGAATACTTCCCGGAACATCATGGAACATGCTGATGTAATCTTCCTCAGGGATCACGATCGCTCTTCCGTAAATAGTCTGGCTCGCGTCTTCGAAATATCCACCTACCTTATACTCACGCTCGAATGGGATCACTCCATCCGGATCGATGGTCAGTCTTATGGTGTCTCCGGCCTTGATGTTCTCGATCCCTCCGAGTCTTTTGGTAATGTATACCGTGCCTTCTTCGAGCTCTGAAGGAAGTCCCTTCAAGTCGCCGTAGAGCTTAAAGCCGCCCTCAGGCATGCCGATGATCTCAGTGTTCTTCGGATCCTTGTCGTCATCTAGGATCGTCATGATCGTCTTGTCATACACTTTCTCGGTCGATGTGACGCCGTCGATGTGATCGATAAAGGAATATATCGCGGATCTGCCGCTGCAGTCGAGCTTGACATCGTATGCGTAATCTTTGTACAGTATCGAATTAAGTTCCGCCATTCCGGCTGCATAGATGATCATGCAAAGAGCTGATGCGGTGATGCACATGATTCCGCTTCCGACCGAGCTCTTACGTGACTTGGCTTCGACTGCCGCCAGGGCCCATCTCTGTCTTCCGATCTTATCGAAAAATACCTTAAGTCCGTCGCAGATCCTGATTAATACTGCCGGGAACAAAAGTGCCGCCGATGATACCGCAGAAACGATGCAGATAAGTGCCGTTACAAGGTGGTTCGAGAAGATACCCGTAATGATCGCCGCAGCAAGTAAAACAAGGCCTGCGACGGTGAGCTTTTTGCTGCTCTTATATTCCGTATCCCTGTTATCGAAAATGATGTCTCGGATGGAAGTCTTCAGCGCTTTTATAACAGCCCTCAAAGGGATAAGGCATTCGATAAGAAGTGCTCCGACAAAAACTCCGATGACAAGAGGGATCGATATCGGTCCTGCATCGATCCTGATGGACACGCCTTCATTGTTTTCGACACGCAGCAGGCTCGAGAGAAGACTTCCTCTGATCGAGAGATAGAAAAGGATTCCCGGGATCGCACCGATCAGGGCGTAGAGAATGTTTTCGAGAAGAAGGATGCTGCATGTGCGGCCGGAACTCATGCCGAGGCTTCTTAAAGTTCCGATGAAGGACATCCTCTCGCTGACGATTCGCTCACTTATCGAGATCGTGACGAAGATCACCAGAAGGAACGACACAGCGAAGATGATGTAAAGGAACATCTTGATATCGTTCAGGGATTTTGTGTCTTCCTTGCTGAGTGCGAGGGATGAGACAGATGCCCTCGGAAGTTCTTTCTCAAGAAATTTTACCGTCTCATCAACATCGGCATCATCAGTCAGCTTGACGAACATTATCATGTTGTCCCGAACGCCGCATGAGAGCATATCACCGGCGTTAAGATTAATGATCGCACAATCCTTACCGGCAAAGACAGGATTCGTAGCGGAAGTAGTGATGACTTCCTTGACCTTGAACTCGTGCTCG
>CAMVBS010000031.1 GCA_947165785.1 uncultured Clostridia bacterium
CGCCCCTCGGGACTTTCACCCGAGGTTCGGGACATGCCCGTCATACCAAAAAAGATCGCCGCACTATGTTAATGCGGCGATCGGTCAATCGATAAAGAGCATGATCAATATGGAAGTATTCTCTCAGTTATACACCTGTTAATGAATTCATCGCTTCTCGTAAATCCAAGAACGACTGCTTTTCTGGAAACTCCGTTAGAAAGACTTCTTAACCAGTATGCCTTCCCGTCAGGTTCAGGGTCACGATCCATAAATGTCTTATAAAGTCGATCTACGAATTCTTCATCCGATATATTAAGACCTTCCATCTCCTCGCTAAGGAAGAACTCTACACCCAGCTCTTCGCCCGTACATCTGTAGTTCGAAAGCGCATTTGCCCAGTACTCTTTACCTTCAGGATCCGAGTCTCTTCCAAGAGCAGTTTCATACATGCGCTCTACAAATGCATAAGTGGAATCAGACGTAGCTATACTGACCTTTGCCTTGTAGTTACCGCCGCAGCGTATTCCGTATGTGGCACATGTGTCAGCCCATTCCTGAGAATATACGAAGCTCTTGGCAACTGTCCTTCGGTCGAGAGAACTGTCAGACAGTTTATCGAGCCAGTATTTCATGCCGCTGTCATCAGGCTCACGATCGAAGAATGCTTTATAGAGCATCTTTACATAAGCTTCATCAGAAAGATTGCGGTCATTTAATTCCTTGCTGTATATAAATTCGAGAGCTACATCATCACCCGAACGTCTGAAGTACCACAATTCATCAAACCAGTATGAGGCTCCTTCAGACTCTGACGCACGACCGAGTACATTGACATAGAGATTTTCAACAAAACTCGTGATCTTCTCTTTTGAAGACTCGCCTCTGCTTATACTCGGTGTAGGATCGACCGGGGCAGTTGTAGGTGGTGTCGAAGTAACAGTAGGAGTGTCAGTTACCGAAGGATCTGTATATATATTTTCGACCTTGATCCTCGGGCTGAAGATATACCCGGTAAGTTTTCCGTCCTTGTCAGTAAGCTTGCATCTCAGTTCAGCACCCAGGTCCGACTCGACCACGGTATATTCATTGGAAGTCGCGCCGCTTATAGGTTCACCGTTACGTAACCATTGGAAGTTGCATTCCTTAGCATTACCGCTCATATAGTGCGCGGTATAAGTATTGGAGTTATTAAGTCGGTCTACATCCACAAAACCGTGAAGACCTGTATCCTTTCCGCTACATGCCGTATCGATCATCTCGATAGTTGGCTGGCAGTCATACCTCATGTAATACAGAAACTCGAAAGTACCCATCATGAAGACTTTCCAGCCGTGACTTCCGTAACTCGAGTCATAGGCATTACTTTTAAACAGGCCTTTCTTGTTCTTTCCGTTCCCGTCTATAGCCTTGAGATATGTATCTACATTTCCGCCAAACTGAGCATCTTCACCTTTACCGTATGACATGAAGAAATGTGCATCTGACTTTTTGGAAAAAACAAGATCCGATGACTTCTTAACATATGCCTGATCACTGCCGTTATAGCAACACCAGGACGGGCTGATGGCACCGACGTTATAGAAAGTACCCGGATATTTAACTCCTGCATAAAGTGCAACGGAACCGCCCATGGAATATCCTGCAATGGCGATCGGTTTACTCGTGTCTACCTTTTTCGAGATGTTTCCTGCCTTGATCTGCCTTACAAGTTCCTCAAGATGTCCGTCAGAGACGAACTCGCCAAAATCCGTGATGCCCCAACTTTTCTCTTTATTCTGTTCTATCTTAGGACAGATCACAACCATGGGTTCGCAGTAGCCGAGGCTGATCCATCTGTTAAGCTGATCCATAAATCCGGCCGGCATATTTCCCTGTCCGCATGTGCCGTAATCACCTGAGCCGTGTACATAGATCAGGACCCTGAAATTACCATTTACCTTAGGTTCGAAGTATGTACCGTAGTTATATGTTTCCGTGATAGTGTAATCCTTTATGGTACCGTCATATACATCTGATGTGCCGGCACTTACATTTTTTGCAAATGAAAAAGACGCCGCCGTAATAACGACCGCGATCAACGCTGAAAGGAATCTCACTACTCTTTTTCCCATAAGATCCTCCACAATAAAAACTATTAAATTATCTCTGTGAAAAAACTATTAGAACGCTAGCCGCTCAGTTTTCTCATAACCTTCCCTGTTCCCGAACATACAAACTCAAAATGTCCGGAAACATATGTAGTATAAATTTTAGATGTATAAATGTCAATTTATACATCTACCGGCAATGGAGTTCCCGCTAAGATCCCCAAAGATCGTACTCCGGTTACGCATCATATTTCTTTCTTCTTTCCTTTAACGATCTTAAGATACGTTCTGGATGCCAGAAGACCTACGGTCATGTAGATCACGATCGTTACGATAGTCGAAAGGAGCGTGAGTTTGGTAAATGATGCCGAGACATTTATGTTGAGGGTCTTAACTATACCGATGACATATCTCTCACTGAACAAGGCATGTATCGAAGCGACAAGGATAGGAAGCAGGAGGCTTATGAACATCTGTATATATACTGTTCCGTTTATGAGCCTGTCGTCCATTCCTACCTTACGCATGATCTCATAGTATGAGACGTCTTCCATTCCCTCGAAAAGGTTCTTATAGTACAAAGAAACAGCCAGCATAACGATAAAGATCGCAAGGACAATGATACTAAGGAAAACAAGTCCCTTATATACACCGATATAATCAACGGCAACATCGACATAAGTCTCTGTAAGAAACTCCGAACCGCTCACCGTAGTAAAGAGCTGATAGGCTTTGTACTGATCCTCGTAGTTACCTTCGATATTGAAGATGTACATCCTGCTGTTACCGGTGGATTGCTTATATCCTTCTATTGCGTCTTTTATGGAATCAGGCGAATACTCATCGCTGTCAAATGCACCGAGAATATTCCTGGCAAATCTGTCAGTACTCGAACAATAGTAATCCATCAGTTCACGGATATCACCCGGATAGACCAGAAGAATACTGTCTCCATATGCAAAATCAACATACTGATTGCGATCCAGTTTTTTGAGTTTGAATGTATTGCCCTCGCAATCGATATATTGGGAGAGCGAACCCATCATATAGCGATCCGTAAAAACGATACCGAGTTCGTCGGATCCGAGATTAGTATCCATACCGGTAACCGAGGTATAGGATTCTTCATCTATCATAAGGATATCAAACGGAATACCTGAATCAGAAGGATCGAATGACTCTATGAAATCATTTGCTGAAGGATCGTAATCAACGCGAATATTAAAACTCTGGGATATCGCCATCACTTTATTCACATTGAGATTGTTCTCATCAAGTTCATGAGAATATGTAACAAGAGTACTGCCGGCATTGTCGGCTTCATTTGTGTAGGCAACGAATGAATAAGAGACCATATTCTCGAGGTTCTCACTCGACGAGAAAAAGAATACCAGCAAAGAAGAAGTGATCGTGATAGCTACCGTAGAAAGGATGCATATGGTACCTAGACCAAGTCCGCTCCTTTTCATTCGAAAACCGAGTGTCGACAGATTTACGAAGTTGGTCTTCTGATAAAAGATCGATTTCCTGGACTTAAGAAATGAGATAAAGGTTATCGCACCGAAAACAAATAAAAGATAGGTTGCGATTATCTCGAGCAGGGATGCGATAATGAACTTGACCGTGCTGTCCTGCATATAGTTGAAGATCCTGGTATCAGGCGGGATGGAATACTCGATCCTGTAGGCGATCAAAAGGATCACAACACCTATTACGGAAAGCAAAAGATACAGAACGCTCCTTTTATGTCCGCGCCTTAATGTTCTCTCATAGTCAACGATATCACGTTTTCGAAGAAGGATGAACTGAATAAGAAAGATGATCCCGTACACGAATATATACGAGAAAAAAACAAGCGCCACGGCTTCGGGACTGATCGCCACCTTGTAGTCGATCTGGCCTCCGAGAAACTTAATAAGTCCCAGCTGTACAAGTTTGTAAAACACGATACCGCCGGCAATTCCGAGTAATGAGCCGGATACTGCAAGTATGAGGTTTTCGATGATGATGATCTTATAAAGATGCCTTCGCTCCATTCCGAGGATACTGAGCACACTGTACTCCTTTCCCCTTTTACGGGTCAGAAAGAAGCTCAGATATATATTGAATACCATCGAGAGACAAAAGAAGAAAACGGCGCCGAACTTTGCAATGAGCGAGAAAGTCTCACCGCCTTTAAGCTGCAACGTCGAACTGTCGAAGCCCAAGGTCAGGAGGATATAAAGGACCATCCCCATGATCCCTACGGAAAAGACATACGGGATATAGACGATCCTGTTCTTCGATATCGCATTGACGGCTATCTTGAGGTAGATATTTCTCATTATCTGCCACCGAGCATGACCTGGAGAGAATCCGAGATCCTGTTATAGAATTCGTGATTGCTGAGATCGCCCCTGTAGACCTGATGGTAGACCTCACCGTCTTTTATGAAAAGGACTCTTGAAGCATAGCTTGCCGCCTTAACGGAATGCGTAACCATGAGTATCGTCTGACCAGAATCATGTATCTCCTCGAAAAGGTGGAGCAGTTCACCGGTAGACTTCGAATCCAAAGCTCCGGTAGGCTCGTCCGCAAGCAGGAGCTTGGGCTTGATGACAACGGCCCTGCAACATGCTGCACGCTGCTTTTGACCGCCTGAGACTTCATAAGGATATTTATCGAGTATCTCTTTGATACCAAGTTTACTTGCAAGAGGAAGAACGACATCGTCGATCTCTGAAGGCTTCTTACCGTCCAAGACCAGTGGAAGTCTTATATTGTCACCGACGGAGAATGTATCGAGAAGGTTAAACTCCTGAAACAGGAAACCGAACTCTCTTCTTCTGAATTCTGCAAGTTTTCTCTCCTTGATATCCTTTATGTTGGTACCGTTTAAGAATACTTCGCCTGAAGTAGCGTTCTCCATTGCTGCAATGATATTAAGAAGTGTTGTCTTTCCGGATCCCGACTCGCCCATGATGGCTACGAATTCGCCCTGATCCACCGTCAGATTAACATCTGAAAGTGCGACTACCTTATTTCCCGAGAACCTTGTCGAATAGATCTTCTTAACATTCTTGACTTCCAATAATGACATACGCCACCTCCAAATACATATTACTTGAAAGCGGCGTATTTTTTAATAGATTTTCATTACATTGGGCCCTCTATGATTACAAAAACGTAATCATGAGATCAGCCGACCCACTCATTTACCTTCGTAACTATCGTATCGGGATCATCAAAGTGAAGATAATGGGAGCCCTCAACGACAATGAGCTCACTTTTTCCTCTGTTAAGAACGACGTCATTATGGAACTGTTCCCATTTATCAAAGGATCCGCAGTTCTCAGACGACACAAAGTTCAGCACGGGAATACCTACCGGGTACTTCATTTCCCTAACGTAATCCATCGTATCCGTAGCTTCGTCTACTTCATTTCTCATCGTCTTGTTACCCGTAACGTTCAAGGTAAGAAATTTCAGTGTATCGATCTCTTCATCCGTATATTTGTAGTTCGGATCACAGCAGAGCGTGGATCTGGGAGCAACGACTGTTCCCAGTCTCTCGATACCGAGGAAGTTCAGTGCTCTCTCGGAATATGTAGAAACGTAAAGGAGAGGCGCCATCGGAAGAAGCGTATCCTGCTTTGGCACTGACATATCGATGCCGATAACACCCATAACTTCATTCTCATATTTGTTAGACCACTCGAGAGTATAGATACCGCCGTAGGAATGAGCCATGAGATAGTACTTGGTGATACCGAGCTTAGCTATACAGGTTCGAAGTTCGAGAACAACATTCTCGACAGTACGCTTTGCATCTGTCTGCTCTGAAAAACCATATCCCAACGGTTCAAGAGTAATGACCTTATAGTTCTGCGACAGTTTCTCGGCCAGGGGTTTGAATTCCAATACAGGCGAAGTGGAACCCATACCCGGAAGGATAACGATAGTCTTGTCGTTCTCCTCACCCTTGATGTCGTAGATCATGGTACGTCCGTTGATGTCCATCGTCTTTCCGTACGTATTCGAGATGGTCTTGCTCTTCTCTGCAAGTCCCGAAACTAAATTCCAGCATGTGGAAATAATGAGCAATACAACAACAGTAAAAAACGACCACTTAAAAACAGATCTTATGATATAAGATACTTTTTTCATATATACCTCCGTTTAGAAACCTGTACGATGATATATATCCGCCAAACGAGTGTCAAGGACTCTTACGTAATTGCCTTAAAAGTACCTTTTTTTGCTCAAATCGCCACGTCAAATATCACTGTTTTTCAGCACTTTTCATATAGATCCGCAAACGAAAAAGATGCCCGAAAGATAAAGCTTTCAAGACATCTTTTCCGTATTATACATAGAAGATCACGGTAACACCGTTTGGCCGTTTCTAAGATACCTGTCGCACTCTCTTGCCGCACCACGACCCTCTGTCAGAGCCCACACTACAAGAGACTGTCCGCGTCTCATATCACCTGCCGCGAATACACCTTCAACATTTGTCTTAAACTTTCCGAACTCGGCACTTATGTTACTTCTTGCATCACGGTCGAGCTTAAGTTCGTTCGCGATCAGGTCCTCAGGTCCCAGAAATCCCATCGCCAGGATCACGAGATCTGCCTTAATGACCGTCCTTGTTCCTTCGATCGGAACAGGTCTTCCGTTCTCCCACGCAACTTGCGTAACCTGCAGTTCCTTTACATTTCCCTTGCTGTCTCCTATGAACTTCTCGGTAGACATAAAGTAATGTCTCGGATCTTCTCCGAAGAGTTCTTCAGCTTCCTCCTGACCATAATCGTTCTTCTTGATGAACGGATACTCAGGCCATGGGTTGCTCTCCGATCTGCTCTCAGGCAGAGGTCCCGTGATCTCGAGCTGAGTCACGCTCTTGGCACCCTGTCTTATTGCAGTAGCAACACAGTCGGTTCCCGTATCACCGCCTCCGATGATAACGACGTTCTTACCCTTTGCGGATATCTCAAGCGACGGAGAAGGTCCGTTCTTCTTGAAGTGATCATCCTTAAACAAAGCCTTGGTATTATGCCTTAAGAAATCCACTGCAAAATGAATTCCCTTAAGGTCTCTTCCTTCTACCTTAAGATCTCTCGGCTTAGTAGATCCGCAGCAAAGGACTACCGCATCAAACGAACTTCTTATCTCCTTTGCCGTCATATCATGACCGATCTCAACACCGAGCTTAAAAGTTATTCCTTCTTCTTCCATGAGCTTTACGCGGCGAAGGATCACTTCCTTATCAAGCTTCATATTCGGGATACCGTACATCAGAAGTCCGCCCGGCCTGTCCGCCCTCTCGAAAACGGTCACTAAGTGACCTGCCTTATTCAGCTGATCCGCGCAAGACAATCCCGAAGGACCTGAACCTATAACGGCTACTTTTTTTCCTGTCCTTACAGCAGGCGGCTGAGGCTTCATGTTTCCTTCAGACCAGGCCTTTTCAGATATGAACCATTCATTGTTCCTTACTGATACGGACTCGAAATTATTACCGCATGTACATGCACCTTCACAAAGTGCAGGACATACTCTTCCCGTAAACTCCGGAAATCCGTTAGTCTTACGAAGTCTTTGATATGCTTCCTTGAATTCACCTTTATAGATGAGGTCATTGAATTCAGGGATCAGATTTGCAAGAGGACAGCCTGTAGCGGCTCTTCCGAGAAACATACCCGTCTGACAGAAAGGGATTCCGCAATCCATACAACGCGCACCCTGTGTCCTGCAGCTGTCCTCGGATCCGTAGATCCTGTGGACCTCGAGATAATCCTTCACTCTTTCCTTTATCTCACGATCAGGACCTGTCTGTCTTTCAAATTCAAGAAATCCTGTGTTCTTACCCATGAGTCTGACCTGCCTTTCCGGTTGCTCTCTCGAAAGCTTCCATAAGTGCATCATCACCTTCGAGTCCTTCGGATCTTACCTGTTCGAGTTCGTTATTGAACTTCGCGTAATCATGCGGCAATACCTTTACGAATCTTCCCAAGAGATCGTCAAAGTTCGCAAGGATATGCTCGGCATAAACGCTCTCGGTATTCTTGACGTGCTTAGCAATAGTGTTTCTTACAAACTCGATCTCATTAGGATCCGACAGTCTTTGAAGCGAAACGAGTTCTTTGTTGCAGCGCTGTTCAAAATCACCGTTGATGTCATAGACATAAGCAATACCGCCTGACATACCGGCAGCGAAGTTACGACCCGTTGCACCAAGTACGATAACGCGTCCGCCAGTCATATATTCACAACCGTGATCACCGACGCCTTCGACTACTGCCGTGGCACCGCTGTTACGTACACAGAATCTCTCACCTGCTATACCGCTTATGTATGCCTCACCTGATGTTGCTCCGTAAAGGGCAACGTTACCGATGATGGTATTCTCTTCAGAACGGAATACCGAATTCCTGTCCTTACGGACGATGATCTTACCGCCTGAAAGTCCCTTACCGAGATAGTCATTCGAATCACCCTCAAGTCTTAATGTAAGACCGCTCGGGATAAACGCACCGAAGCTTTGACCTGCAGATCCCCTGAAGTGGATATCGCACGTATCTTCAGGAAGACCGTTGATGCCGTGTGCTCTCGTGATCGCACTTCCGAGCTGTGTACCTGCTGCTCTGTCGGTATTACTGATCTCCAGTGACATGGAGATCTTACGTGACTCATTGATTGCAGGTTCTGCAAGAGGAATGAGGACCTTATAATCCAGCGTATCTTCAAGCTTATGATCCTGCTCGATGATGTGATGAGTCTGAACCGTTGAATCAAGCTGGGGCCTGTAAAGGATTGAAGAAAGATCGATTCCGGAAGCCTTCCAGAACTTAACTGCCTTATTTGCACGGAGCATGTCAGATCTTCCTACCATCTCATCGATAGTCCTGAAGCCGAGCTGAGCCATGATCTCACGAAGTTCTTCAGCGATAAAGCGCATGAAGTTTATGACATACTCAGGCTTTCCTTCAAACTTGGCACGAAGTTTCGGGTTTTGAGTAGCTACACCGAACGGACAAGTGTCAAGGTTACATACTCTCATCATTGCACAGCCGAGAGCTACCAAAGGTCCCGTTGCAAAACCGAATTCTTCAGCACCCAAAAGACAAGCAATGGCTACGTCTCTACCTGTAAGGAGCTTACCGTCTGCCTCCACCGTGATCCTCGAGCGAAGATCGTTCAACAGAAGTGTCTGATGAGCTTCTGCAAGACCCAGCTCCCACGGAAGTCCGGCGTTTCTTATGGAAGTCCTCGGAGCAGCTCCGGTACCTCCGTCATAACCGCTTATGAGGACTACGTCAGCGCGGGCTTTGGCTACACCTGCAGCTACCGTTCCGACACCTACCTCGGATACGAGCTTAACGTTGATCCTTGCAAACCTGTTTGCATTCTTAAGATCGTGGATAAGCTCAGCAAGATCCTCGATAGAGTAGATGTCATGATGAGGTGGCGGTGAGATAAGACCAACACCCGGTGTCGAGTGGCGTGTCTTGGCGATCCAAGGATATACCTTGCCTGCAGGGAGCTGTCCTCCCTCACCCGGCTTAGCACCCTGTGCCATCTTGATCTGGATCTCTCTTGCATGAACAAGATAATCGGAAGTTACACCAAATCGTCCTGATGCAACCTGCTTAATGGCACTCATCTTGGAATCACCGTTAGGCATTCGCTCGTATCTGGACGGATCTTCACCGCCTTCACCGGTATTGCTCTTACCGCCTAATCTGTTCATGGCGATAGCCAAAGCCTCATGTGCTTCCTTGCTTATTGAACCGTAGGACATGGCACCTGTCTTAAATCTCTTGACGATGCTCTCTACGGATTCGACTTCATAGATGGATATAGGCTCCTTGGAAGGAACAAATTCCAAAAGACCTCTGATCGTACAAAGTCTAGTATTTTCTTCGTTCAAAGTTCTGCTGAACTGTTTGAAAAGTTCGTAATCACCTTTTCGAACAGCATTTTGAAGCATGTATACCGTCTTAGGATTGAACATGTGATACTCACCGTCTTTACGCCACTGGTATACGCCTCCGGTCTCAAGGCCCTTCTGGGTATCATTGGTCTTATATGCAGACCTCATCCTCATGTCAGTCTCTTTGGCGATCTCATCAAGACCGATACCGCCGATCCTGGATGCAGTTGACGTGAAGTATTCTTCGATAACATCTTCACCGATTCCCAAAGCCTCGAATATCTGAGCTCCCTGGTAACTCTTTACGGCTGAGATACCCATTTTCGAGAGGACCTTGACGATGCCGTGTCTTGCCGCGCTTATATAGTTATCGATCGCCTCCGACTCCGTGATATTAAGTCTGCCGCTTTGAGCTTCGTCTGCGATCGTAGCATATGCCATGTACGGATCGACTGCTGATACGCCGTAACCGATAAGGAGTGCAAAGTGATGTACTTCTCTCGGCTCGCCTGATTCGAGAACGATACTTGTCATATGTCTTTGGCCCTTGCGGACAAGGTGCTGATGAAGACCTGATACTGCAAGGAGAGCCGGGATCGGACTATTGTCGCTGTCGGCACCGCGGTCACTTAAGATAAGGATGTTATTTCCCTGCTCGACTGCCTCGGAAGCTGAACTGCAAAGCTCGTCCATAGCCTTCTTAAGAGCTTTTCCATCTCCGCCTGCCTCGAAAAGGATAGGCAATACGACAGATCTGAAACCGTCTTTCTTTATATTCTTCAGTGCCTCGAGTTCACTGTCCTTAAGGATAGGAGACTCCAAAGCGATATGCCTTGCATCGGAAGACTGAGGATCGATGATGTTTCCTTCATTTCCGAGATACATGCGTTCCATGATGACGATGTCTTCTCTTATGGAATCGATAGGCGGATTCGTTACCTGAGCAAAGAGTTGCTTAAAGTAAGAATAAAGAAGCTGAGGCTTATCCGAAAGGACAGCGATCGGGCTGTCGTTACCCATCGCACCTACTGCATCATTTCCGTTGATCGCCATAGGAAGGATCATCTTCCTTATGTCCTCATATGTGTAACCGAACATCTTCTGCTTCTGCTCAAGATCAGAAGGAACATCCAAAGATTTTTCCTTCTTATCGCAAAGAGAAGAGAGCCTTACGATATTCTCATCGACCCATTTCTTATACGGGCGCTTTGAAGCGATATTCTTCTTGATCTCTTCATTGGTTATGATGCGTCCTTCTTCAGTATCGATAACGAGCATCTTTCCGGGCTTAAGCCTGTTCTTGGAAACGATGGTCTCTTCAGGAACATCAAGTACTCCGGCTTCGGAAGAAAGGATAACGTTGCCGTCTGTCGTTACATAATAACGGGCAGGTCTTAAACCGTTTCTGTCCAAAGTTGCAACGATCTGCTTACCGTTGGTAAATGCAAGAGCCGCAGGTCCGTCCCAAGGTTCCATGAGCATGCTGTTATACTCATAGAAGGCCTTCAGGTCTTCATCCATCTGCTCATGTTTGATCCATGGTTCCGGAACCATCATCATTGCGGTTTCAGGAAGGCTCCTGCCGCAAAGAGTCAGGAATTCCAAAGTGTTATCGAACATAGCGGAGTCACTTCCGTTATTGTTGATGATAGGCATTACTTTCCCGATATCTTCGCCGAAAGCATCTGTCTTTATGGAAGAACTCCTTGCATACATCGCATTGATGTTACCTCTGAGAGTATTGATCTCACCGTTATGGATAAGATATCTGTATGGATGAGCTCTTTCCCAGCTCGGGAATGTATTAGTGCTGTATCTTGAATGAACAAGGGCAAGAGCAGAATCGAATGACAGATCCTTGAGGTCCAGATAGAACGCATCCATCTGCTCTGGTGTAAGCATGCCCTTGTAAACGATGGTGCTTGAAGAAAGACTTGCGAAATAGAAATATCTCGGGTCAGTCTCTGCAAGATCCATTGTTTTCGATTCGAGAACTTTCCTTATGATGTAAAGCTTACGTTCGAATTCGATACCGCTCTTTACATCACTGCTCTTACCGATAAATATCTGAGCAATGTAAGGTCTGTTTTCCTTGGATGTCTTTCCGAGTGTTACTTCGTTGACCGGAGTATCACGCCATCCCAATACTTTTTGTCCTTCAGCTTCGATCACTTTGTTGATCGTACGCATACACTTTTCTCTCGCGTCTGATTGTCTCGGGAGAAATACCATACCGACACCGTACTCTCCTTGTGAAGGAAGTTCGATATTTTCTTCCGGACATACTTTTCTGAAAAATGCATCAGGGATCTGAAGAAGGATTCCGGCACCGTCTCCGGTGTTCTCTTCACTTCCTGCACCGCCTCTGTGGGCAAGATTTGCAAGAATAGTAAGACCATCTTTCACCGTCTTGTGTGATCTTTTGCCGTGGATGTTTACAACAAAACCGATACCGCACGCGTCGTGCTCATATTCCGGCGAATAAAGTCCTTGCTTTTTCATTGAGGTCCCTCCTCTGTTTTATTCTGGAAGAATAGTATCATTTTGCAAGATTTCATTCAATAACTTGCAAGCACTATGATAAAAAACGATAACTTTCGTGTTTGTTTCTGAAGTTTTTGCAAGTCGTCATATTTAATTATGCAAGTTTTGATTAACGAAAAATGACATAAAACACAAGGATATTTTCTTCCTTATGATGACCAACACGAGTATAATGACACAATAATATGTAAGTTCAGATAATAAAAAAGGAAATGAAAATGGGTAAGAATCTTCGTAAGATGATCAGCTACTATAAACCGTATCTGGGAACATTTCTCCTTGATATGTTCTTTGCGGTACTTGCTTCGGCAATAGCACTTGTCGTACCTCTTGTCGTGCGCTACATAACATCAGATGTCATCTACATGGAAACAGGCGCCAAGGAAAAGATATTGAAGCTCGGTATCATACTTGTCGTGCTCGTTGTTGTACAGTTCTTTGCAAATTTCTACATCACGAACATAGGTCACGTGATGGGATCAAAGATGGAATACAACATGCGTGCGGAGATCTTCTCACATTATCAGAAACTGTCGTTTTCTTTCTTTGACGATCAGAAGGTCGGACAGCTGATGAGCAGGATAACAAATGACCTTTTCGAGATAAGCGAGCTTTTGCATCACGGTCCCGAAAACATAGTGATATCCTTTATCAAGATCATCGGTGCATTCATAATACTCATGGGAATAAGCGGGTATCTTACGGCAGCAGCTTTTATCCTTGTTCCCTTCATGTTCCTTTACGTATTCTTCCTTAACAAGAGAATGCGAAAAGCTTTTCGAGAGAACAGAAAAAAGATAGCCGAGATCAACTCCAGGACCGAAGACAATCTGTCGGGCATACGAGTAGTAAAATCATTTGCCAATGAAGATATAGAGATGGCAAAGTTCAAGGAAGGAAATGACGGATTTCTCAAGGCAAAAAGGAACAGTTACCTGTACCTGGGATTATTCCATTCCGGCATGACCGCATTTATCCTTCTCGTAAATATCGTCGTGATAATCACGGGAGCTATCCTTATCTCCGAAGGTCTTGTTAAGATCCCTGACTTCATTGCATTCCTTCTCTACATCAATACGTTCACTGAACCTATCAGAGTCCTTGTGGATTTTACGGAGCAGTTTCAAAACGGCTATACGGGTTTTGAAAGGTTCACCGAGATATTGAATATCGAACCTGATATCAAGGATAAAGAAGGCGCAGTCGAGCTTACTGACGTCAAAGGCGATATCTCATTTGAAGATGTATCGTTCAAATATAAAGACGGTGCGCACAGGGTACTTCGTCACATCAACCTCGATATTAAAGCAGGTTCATACGTTGCGCTCGTAGGTTCGTCAGGCGGCGGAAAGACTACTCTTTGCAGCCTGATCCCGAGGTTTTATGATGTCACGAACGGATCCATAAAGATCGACGGCAAGGACATAAGAGATATCAAGATCAAGAGCCTTCGCGATCATATCGGGATCGTTCAGCAGGACGTCTATCTTTTTGCGGGAACCGTCATCGAAAACATAAGCTACGGAAAGCCGGGATCCACAAGAGAAGAGATAATCGAAGCGGCAAAACTTGCCAATGCCCATGACTTTATCATGGAGCTTCCAAATGGCTACGATACTGATATCGGACAAAGAGGAATAAAGCTGTCCGGAGGTCAAAAACAAAGGCTCTCCATCGCTAGGGTATTCCTTAAGAATCCTCCGATACTTATCTTTGACGAAGCTACCAGTGCTCTGGATAACGAGAGTGAGAACATCGTAAAAGAGTCCCTGGAAAAACTTGCCAAGGACAGGACCACGATAGTCATCGCTCACCGTCTTTCTACTGTAAGAAATGCAGAGCGCATCCTCGTTCTTACCGAGAACGGGATCGAAGAAAGCGGTACTCATGATGAACTTATGGAAAAAGGCGGAATATATGCGGGCCTTTATAAATGGAATGCCTGATATTACTTAAAGACTTCCTTGATCCTTCGCATTGCTTCCATCGTGTTGCCGTGAGTATTAAACGAAGTAAGTCTTAAGTAACCTTCTCCGCTCTTGCCAAATCCCTCACCCGGGGTTCCGACAACATTTGCCTTACCAAGGAGCGCATCAAAGAACTCCCAGGACGACATGTTATCAGGGCACTTGACCCAGATATAAGGAGAGTTCGTTCCTCCGTAGTAAGGCCAGCCCAGTTCATTAAATGTCGATGTCATTACATCAGCATTGTACTTATAGTATTCGAGATTTGCCCTGATCTGCTCAAGACCTTCTTTGCTCAGACACGCGGCAGCCGCACACTGCACCGGATATGATACTCCGTTAAACTTCGTAGTCTGTCTTCTAAGCCACATTTTTTGAAGTTTTACGCCTTCCCTTATGAGGTCATTCGGAACGATAGTATAGCCGCATCTCGTACCCGTAAAGCCGGCTGTTTTCGAGAATGAACAGAATTCAATGGCGCATGTCCTTGCACCTTCAACAGCATATATGGACCTTGGCACCTTAGGATCGGTTACGAAGGCCTCATAAGCCGAATCGAAAAGGATGACCGCGTCATGAGAGTTAGCATAGTCTACCCATACTTTAAGCTGGTCTTTGGTATAAGCGGCACCTGTCGGATTATTAGGCGAACAAAGATAGATGATATCCGCCTCAAATCCTTCTGTCGGCATTGGAAGAAATCCGTTATCCTTGTTGGCAGGGATATATGTAATCTTACGTCCTGCCATTACGTTGGTATCGACATAGACCGGATATACGGGATCCGTTACCGCGATAACGTTATCGTTGGAAAAGATATCAAGGATATTTCCAATGTCGCTTTTGGCTCCGTCAGACACAAATATCTCATCTAATTGCAGTTCAACTGCCGAAGTCTTTTGGTAGTAAGAAGCCAGGGCACTTTTAAGAAAATCATAACCCTGCTCAGGACCGTAACCTTTAAATCCTTCCTTGGTTCCCATCTCATCCGCAGCTTTTTTGAGGGCCTCTACCGCCGCACTGCAAAGCGGTCTTGTGACATCACCTATACCCATCTTTATTATCTTGGCATCAGGATTTTCTTCCTGATATCTTTTTACTCTTGCTGCTATTTCCGAGAACAGATATGTCTCTGATATATTCTGATAGTTACTGTTGATATGCATTTATCTTTATCCTCCTTAAATCTCGATCACACCTGAACAGATATCATGACAAGGTCCTGTCATGAAGACCGTGTCATCCGTATAATTGATCACGAGTTTTCCGCCGTTTAACTGAACTTCAACATCTTCACCTTTGTTGCAGTAGCCGTTAAGGCAGGCAGCAACTACGGTTGCACAGGTTCCCGTTCCGCAGGCCCACGTCTCGCCTGATCCTCGCTCCCATACTCTCATCCTTAAATGAGTAGGATCTATGACCTTAACGAATTCGGTATTTACGCTCTCGGGAAAGACAGGATCATGTTCGAACTTAGGACCGATGGAGGAAAGATCCAGGTCCTCAACATCATCGACAAAAACAACCGCATGAGGATTTCCCATCGACACGCAAGTAACATTATATTCATCGTCATCTATGTTTAATGGTCTGTCGATAACGACATCGCCGTCTATATTTACCGGGATCAGCGAAGGCTTCAGTATTGCCTTACCCATATCGACTCTTGCGGCATACGCAGATCCCTCGTCACAGAACATCTTCAAAGTCTTGATCCCGCTTTTTGTCTCGATCGTAATGATATCCTTATCAACGCCTAGTCTGTCATGCAGGAACTTTCCTACGCAGCGTATTCCGTTACCGCACATCTTGCCTTCGGAACCGTCAAGGTTAAACATTATCATCCTTCCGTCAGCTACATCTGACGGAGCAACAAGGATAAGTCCGTCGCTTCCAATACCGAAATGCTCATCTGAAACCTTGATAGATAAAGCTGAAGGATCATCGATCTTCTGATTAAATGCATCCATATATATGTAATCGTTTCCGCAGCCTTCCATCTTCACAAATTCGTATCTCATTATTCTATTCTCCTATTGATAGTCGTAAGTCCTTAATATCTCCATAGCCACATCGATCTTCTTCTGACCGCTGTTCATTGCTTCCTTCTCGATGTACTTATGCGCTTCATCCTCGCTTAAGCTTAAAGTCCTCATAAGGATCAGTTTGCTCCTGGAAAGTATCTTTTCCTCCTCAACCTTCTTACGGAGCTTACAAAGTCTTATATGCGCCATATCCGCAGAGTTTATCGCTACAAGAAATGCACTCTTGGTCAATGGCTTTACAAGTGATATTGCACCGATATCAAGGAAGTTTTCTCTTGCATCCTTTTCTTCTTTACTCGAAAAATCCGTTTCGTCAGCGATATGCATTATGCAGGCTGTCGGGTGGATCGATGCAAGTTTGCAAGCCTTAAATGCCATTTCATTCTTAATATCGGAAACTATGATAAGTAATCCGTAATCACCGTTTCTGACTTCTTTAAGACCTTTATCATCCAGATGAGATTCTTTAATGCTTTCAGCGTGCTTAAGTCCTTCGACTACAAGACCTTCCAAAATCTTGCTGCGTCCTTTTGATTCAGTAAGTATTAATACCTTATCTATACCTGTTGAACTCAAGGTATCACGCCCTTTCATATCTTTATGGTCACAATCTACTCCATTTAACGTGTTTTTGCAATTTCATTCACGACAAAATTCACTACAGGCGAAAAAACATTCATTTTTTAAAATGATTCTCGCAGATTATGCAAGTTGATGCAGAAAATTATTCATTTTGTGTTGACAGACCAAAACCTTAGTCGTAGTATAGCGTCATAAAGCAAAGGCGCTTGGACCACAAGGTCCGAGTGCCTAATTTTTTTGGAGGTAAAATACTATGACAAACGTACCTGAGATTTTCGGAACAATGGTCTTTAATGAGCAAGTCATGAAGGCAAGACTTCCTAAGGAAACTTACAAGGCCATGAAGAAAACTATTGAAGAAGGCCTTCCGCTAAATATTGAGATCGCTAATGTAGTAGCTAATGCAATGAAGGATTGGGCAACAGAAAAAGGAGCTACACATTTCACTCACTGGTTCCAACCTCTTACCGGCATCACAGCTGAGAAGCACGACAGTTTCATCTGTCCTACATCTGAAGGAAGCGTGATAATGGAATTCTCCGGTAAGGAACTCGTACAAGGTGAACCTGATGCATCTTCCTTCCCATCCGGCGGACTCAGAGCAACATTCGAAGCAAGAGGTTATACCGCATGGGATCCGACAAGTTTCGCATTCATCAAAGATAACACACTTTGCATTCCTACAGCATTCTGTTCTTATAGCGGTGAAGCTCTTGATAAGAAAACTCCTCTCTTAAGATCAATGGAAGTTATCAGTAAGCAGGCAGTAAGGATCTTGAGACTTTTCGGAAACAAGGATGAGCATCTTACTGTTAGAACAACAGTAGGTCCTGAGCAAGAGTACTTCCTCATTCCTGTAGAACTTTACAACCAAAGAAAAGATCTTATCTATACAGGAAGAACACTTTTCGGAGCTAAGCCTCCTAAGGGACAAGAGCTTGAGGATCATTACTTCGGAGCTATCAAGCCAAGAGTAGCAGCTTACATGAAGGATCTCGATGAAGAGCTTTGGAAACTCGGAGTACTTGCTAAGACAAAACATAATGAGGTTGCTCCTGCTCAGCACGAGCTCGCTCCTATCTTTACTACAACGAATATCGCAACTGACCACAACCAGTTAACGATGGAAATTATGCAAAAGGTTGCCAAAAAGCATGGCCTTGTATGTCTCCTGCACGAGAAGCCTTTTGCAGGCGTAAACGGATCAGGTAAGCATAACAACTGGTCGATCTCGACCAATACCGGAATCAACCTTTTGGAACCTGGTGAGACACCTGCAGAAAACGCTCAATTCCTTCTGTTCCTTGCAGCAGTTATAAGAGCAGTAGATGTTCACCAAGACCTTCTTAGGATCTCTGTTGCTACAGCCGGTAACGATCACAGACTCGGTGCTAACGAAGCTCCTCCGGCAGTTGTTTCCATGTTCCTCGGAGATGAACTTAACGAGATCATCGATTCCATCGTAACAGGTCACTCTTATAAGAATAAGAAGAAAGTCCAAATGGAGATCGGCGTTGATGTTCTTCCTAAGTTCCCTAAGGATTCAACAGATCGTAACAGGACATCACCGTTTGCTTTCACAGGTAATAAGTTCGAGTTCAGAATGCTCGGTTCGGCAAACTCCATCGCATGTGCAAACATCATGCTCAACACGGCAGTAGCAGACAGTCTTTGTGAGTTCGCAGACAAGCTCGAGAAAGTTAAGTCAAAGGATTTCCAGGCAGCACTTTCAAAGATCATCAAGGAGACGATCACAGCTCACAAGAGGATCATCTTCAACGGCAACGGTTATGACGAGAACTGGATCAAGGAAGCTGTTGATGTAAGAGGTCTTTTGAACCTTAGAAGCACACCTGAGGCAATGGATCGTTTCCTCGATCAGAAGAACAAGGATCTGTTCACCAAGTTTGGTGTATTCAGTCTTGCAGAGATGCAATCAAGACACGATATCCTCCTCGAGAATTACTCGAAGACGATCAATATCGAAGCACTTACGATGGTAGACATGGCAAGAAAGGATATCCTCCCTGCTATTACTTCCTACATCAAGGAACTTTCCGATACAGCAGTATCTGTCAAGACAGCAACCGGTGTAGAAGCAGCATTCGAGAGAAATCTCATCAGTAAGCTCGTTAAGCTTCAGGGTTCCATCTCAGATAAGATCGATATCCTCGAAAATGCAATCGTTTCCGTCAAGGAGATCTCGGATATTTCCAAGCAGTCTTACGCTTACAGGGATTCAGTATTCCTTGCAATGCAAGACTTAAGAGCTGCAGTCGATAAGGCAGAGTCTCTCTGTGCAGCTAAATACTGGCCATACCCATCATATGGAGAATTACTCTTCGGAGTCAGATAAGGAGTTGATTTAAATGACTGATTTCACTGAAATCACACAATATATAGACGGCACCATATTCGGTATATGGTTTTTGATCGGTGCCGCACTGGTATTCTTTATGCAGGCGGGCTTTGCAATGCTCGAGACCGGCTTTTGCCGATACAAGAACGCAGGTAACATCCTCATGAAGAACCTCATGGACTTTTGTATCGGAACAGTTTGTTTCATCGTATTGGGCTTCGGTCTCATGATGAGCGAAGACATGGTAGCAGGATTCGTAGGTATCCCTAACCTGCAGATCTTTACGGATTTTTCCGGTTTCATGGAAACAAATGCATCCAGTTTCGTATTTAACCTCGTATTCTGTGCAACAGCAGCAACGATCGTTTCCGGTGCAGTAGCCGAGAGGATCAAGTTCAGTTCATACTGTATCTACTCAGCTGTTCTTTCACTTGTCGTTTATCCGATCGAAGCAGGCTGGGTATGGAACCCTAACGGATGGCTCGCAAAACTCGGTTTCATCGATTTCGCCGGTTCAGCAGCCATTCATACAGTCGGCGGTGTATCCGCACTTCTCGGTGCGATCATCCTCGGACCTCGTATCGGTAAGTACGTAAAGGATAAGGCAGGTAAGGTCGTTAAGGTAAACGCTATCCAGGGTCATAACATTCCTTTGGGTGCTCTCGGTTGTTTCATCCTCTGGTTCGGCTGGTACGGATTTAACGGTGCTGCAGCAACATCTTCTTCACAGCTCGCAGCTATCTTCCTTACAACGACTATCGCTCCGGCTATCGCAACAGTTACTGCTTTGATCTACACATGGATCAAGAACGGTAAACCTGATGTTTCAATGTGTATCAACGCTTCCCTTGCAGGTCTTGTATGTGTAACGGCAGGTTGCCATTGCATCGATGCTGCAGGTGCAGCTATCGAAGGTGTTATCTCAGGTCTTGCAGTTATCATCGTTATTGAAGTACTCGACCTTAAGTTCCACGTTGACGATCCTGTAGGTGCTGTAGGCGTACATTGCGCAAACGGTATCCTCGGAACGATCCTTGCAGGTGTTCTTGCAACCAACACATCTTCCCTCGGTGTTGATGGTCCTGTATACGCTCTCATCCATGGAACTGATGTCGGAGAAGGAATGAAGGTCGTCGGAGTACAGTGTCTCGGTATCGCATGCATCATTGTTTGGACAGCGATCCTTATGGGTGCCACATTCATGATCATCAAAAAGACAGTCGGACTTCGTGCTTCCAGAGAAGACGAGATCGAAGGTATGGATATCTCAGAGCATGGTCTTACAACAGCTTACGCAGGATTTAAGTTCGCTCCTCAGGCTATCGTTGAAGGCAGCGACGAACCGGTCATCGTAACAGGTGATGTACCTGAAGCAGAAGCAGTAGAAGTTAAGTCTGTTCCTGTTTTCGAGGCAAAGGCTGATGCAGATGGTCACATCTTTACAAAGATCGACATCGTATGTAAAGAAGCTAAGCTCGATAAGCTCAAAAATGCTCTCATGAGTGTAGGTATTACAGGTATGACAGTAACTCACGTAATGGGTTGCGGAACGCAGAAAGGCAGACAGGAATTCTATCGAGGCGTTCCTGTAGAAGCTTCACTGCTCCCTAAGATCCAGATCTCCGTTGTAGTAAGCGCAGTTCCTGTCCAGACAGTTATAGACGTTGCAAAGAAGACACTTTATACAGGTCACATCGGTGACGGCAAGATCTTCGTAAGCAACATACAGAATGTTGTCAAGGTCCGTACAGGTGAAGTCGGCCACGCCGCTTTGCAGGACGTTGAATAATAACCAACCACTACTCAACTGTTCGGGTTCCCTTTTGGAGGGGAACCCGTTCAGGTGGTTATTAAAGTTTGAAGAAGTTTGAAGGAGAAATATTGGTTTTATGTGTTCCATTATGTTTTACATGAGTCCTCTTATAAGCGAAGAGGAATTCAAAAAAGGCTTCGATGCCACGATATCCAGAGGCCCGGATCAATCAAGGATCATTTCTCTTGGTGACGGGATAATGGGTTTTCACAGACTTTCGATTATGGGACTTACCGAAGAAGGCATGCAGCCGTTCTCTTTGGGAAGTTCATTTCTTGTTTGTAACGGAGAGATCTACGGATTTGAAAAGTTCAGAGATGAGCTCAAGGCAGATTATGATTTTAAGAGTGATTCAGACTGCGAGATCCTCCTCCCTCTTTATCGAAAATACGGTGATACGATGTTTGCAAAACTCGACGCCGAATTTGCACTTATAATCTATGACACCGATAAAAAGGAACTTATCGCCGCAAGAGATCCGATCGGCATAAGACCTCTTTATTACGGTTACGACAAAGACGGCAACATCGCTTTCGCAAGCGAAGCAAAAAACCTCGTATCTTACTGCAATAAGATCTTGCCTTTCCCTCCGGGACATTATTATAAAAACGGAAAATTCACATGCTATCGCGATATAACAAAAGTGGATCATTACGTAAAAGACGATATCGAGACAGTATGCAAAAATATACATGATAAGCTCGTCGCAGGAATCGATAAGCGACTGGTTTCAGATTCCAAGGTGGGCTTCCTTTTAAGCGGAGGACTTGATTCCTCCCTCGTCTGCTCTGTTGCAGCACAAAGATCATCACATCCCATCAAGACATTCGCCATCGGAATGAACGAAGATGCCATCGATCTTAAATACGCCAAGGAAGTTGCCGATTATATCGGCAGTGACCACACGGAAGTAATCATCACAAAAGAGGATGTCATCTCTTCACTTGAAGACGTTATCCATATCCTCGGAACTTATGACATCACTACCATAAGAGCATCGATGGGTATGTATCTCCTTTGCAAGAAGATACATGAGATCTCTGATATAAGAGTACTTCTTACAGGTGAGATCTCCGATGAACTTTTCGGATATAAATATACGGATTTTGCTCCTTCTCCTGAAGCATTCCAGGAAGAAGCAGTTAAGCGTGTAAGAGAGCTTCATATGTATGATGTTCTCCGTGCTGACAGATGCATATCGGTTAACTCTCTTGAAGCACGAGTTCCGTTCGGAGATCTTGATTTTGCATCTTACGTAATGTCGATCGATCCTTCAATGAAGGTAAACACTTATAACAAAGGAAAATATCTTTTAAGACATGCTTTTGAAGGCGACTATCTGCCTCACGACATCCTCTACAGGGAAAAGGCTGCATTTTCCGATGCAGTCGGCCACTCA
>CAMVBS010000032.1 GCA_947165785.1 uncultured Clostridia bacterium
ATCTGCCTTATCGGCGTTATCCTTGGAGGTTTCCTATGAGTAATGTTGATAAGCAGGTAGAAAAGGAAGTATTCTTCGGTACATGGCCGGTACTTAAGAAAGAACGTAAATACGGATTTATAGATGCTCTTCTCGTGTTATCGGGATATTGCATCGCTACGTGGAGTTATACGCAGGGATCTTACCTTGCAACTTTGGTAGGCTTCAAGCAACTTTTGATAGGAGCTTTTCTTGCAGCTCTGTTTATGCTCCTTGTATATCAGCTCCCGGTAATCTTATCGGTCAGATATGGTATCGATATATGGATGTGGCTTCGAAGCGTATTCGGTACCAAAGGCGTAAATATTATTACTATTGCTATCATCATAGTTAATTTTCCGTGGTATGCAGTGTGTTGTGAGCTGTTCGCGGATTCCATGGAAAATCTCCTAGGATTATTCGGAATAGCTTTATTTCCGGGAGGACACCTGATACTGAGCCTGTCGTGTGTGATCCTTGGAACTCTTATCGCATATAAGGGTATCGGATCGATCACATGGACAACGAGGATACTCGTACCGCTTCTTTTGCTTGTCGGCGTAGTCGTTGTTATTGTAGGTTTTACATCGGTTCCTATAGATGTTATCTGGAATTACAAGCCCGAACTTACGGGAGATACTTCTTCCACGGTAAATTATGTCTTATCCATTGAGGCGAACTTTGCATTTGTTATAACTCTTGTCGGAGGCATGGCGGAGGTTCCAAGGCTTTGTAAGAGTGAGAAGTCAGGTTTTTATGCAGGTGTTTTCGGACAGGGTCTTGCAGGTTCCTTCTTCGTAGTAGTCGGTGCGGTCATGGCTATTGCCATGCAGCATGTAACAGGTACGATGAGCGATGATCCGACACTTATGATGGCTACTTTGTCTGCTCCTATACTCGGACTTTCATCATTGCTCCTCGTTGCATTTGCAAACGTGGGAACACAGGCCGTTGGGTCTTATATCTACGGCGTTATGCTCAAATCAACATTTAAGAAGGTCTCCTACAGGGTACTGGTCCTTATCCTTGGTGCTTATGTTGCGATACTTTGCGTTTGGGGTAAGATCATTGAATACTTTGGAAGCTTCCTTACTATCGGTGCTCTTGTTTATGCTCCTTTGGCTGCTTTGCTCTGTGTCGACTTTTTCCTTGTACGTAAGCAGAAGATCGATCTTAAAAGTGCCTTTGAAGTTGAAGGACATGATCACTATCGATATACCAAGGGCTTTAATATCGTAGGTGCGATCTGCTTTATCCTGGGATTTTTGTTCTCGCTTCTTATATACGATCCGATAAAGGGAGTAATCCATGTTAAGCCTTTGTTCATGCTTACTCCTACAGGTGCATCATTCCTTTTTACCGGAGTTTTGTATTTTATCCTTAGCAGATTCCCTGACATCAGAAGATACATAAGACGTGATGCTTACTCAGTACCTGATCCGACGCCGTTTGACAGGGAGAAGGTACCGCCGAGGCAGAACTTCTTTCTCTATCCGATAATGCTCCTTCTTTGTAAGATCATTACGATGAGAAATCATCTTAAGATCGACAAGCACAATATGGAAGGCGTTAAGCCGCCGTTCCTTGTATTGGGTACGCATAACTCATTTACCGATTTTTATGTAAGTCCTCTTTGCCTTGCTCCGTACAGGGCTAACTATATTTCGGAACTTGAGGGATTTGAGATGTACGGTGAGTGGATATATCGTCAGGTAGGATGCCTCGGAACACGTAAGTTCATCAACGATCAGGCTCTTATCAAGAATATCCGTAAGGTCATAGACAGAGGCGATATCATGGTCATCTATCCGTCTGCACGTTATGCAAATGTCGGAACGGATTCAGAACTTCCCATGTCTGTTGCTAAACTTGCAAGGATGCTTAAGGTACCTGTAGTTACTTTGAACATGCAGGGTAATTATCTTCTCTCACCGATATGGAATCTTAAGGAACGTAAGAGCGTAAAACTTCATGCAGATGTCGATCTTGCTCTCACGGCTGAGCAGGTCAGGACACTTTCTACGGAACAGATCCATAAGATCCTAGAAGAAAAACTTAAGTTTGATGAATATAAGTATCAGCGTGACAACAATATGGTCATCGCGGATGACTTCAGGGCTGAAGGCCTGCAGAAGCCTTTGTACCAGTGCAGATGCTGCGGTAAAGAGTTTTCGATGACGACTAAGGGAAGTAAGATCAAGTGTTCTTCCTGCGGCGCCGAATACGAGATGGATGAGCTTGGTACCCTTCATAAGGGGGACGAATCACTTTACATCCCAGACTGGTATGAGTGGGAAAGGCAAAATGTCCATAAGCAGATCGATGAAGGCAAATACAGGTTTGACGGAAAGGTCCATATCGAGGCTCTTCCTAATGCGGTCAACTTTGTAGATTGCGGTGAGGGAAGACTTATCCATGATAAGGACGGTTTTACTCTCGAATATTATGATTACCGCAATGATAAGCGTGATACGCTTCATTTTGCGCCTAAATCCACGATATCCATTCATACCGAGTATGACTACAGGGGGAAGGGCGAGTGCATAACTTTATCGACATATGATGATACGTTCTTCATCTATCCGAGATGTGAAGGTTTCAGTGCGACAAAACTTCAATTTGCGACCGAGTATATGGCTAAGCTTTAAGGTGCAGTGATATAATCTAAGCATTATGATCTTTGCAGGAGGTATTGCTATGGAAGTCAGACTTTATCGTTGTTCTCATTGTGGAAACATTGTCATCAAGCTCGTTGACAAGAATGTGCCTTTGATGTGCTGTGGTCAGAAGATGGAGGAACTTGTTCCGGGAACGGTTGATGCTTCTGTCGAAAAACACGTTCCGGTCATCCGTCAGGATAACGGATTCATTTCCGTTTTGGTCGGTGCAGTCGAGCATCCGATGACTCCGGAGCATTTTATCTCGCATGTAATAATCGAGACGACCGCAGGTATCCAGATCGCGGAACTTCATCCGGGAGATGAGCCGCGCGCCGTATTTGCAGTGCTTGACGGGGTTGAGATAATCGCGGCTTATGCTTACTGTAATCTGCACGGATTCTGGAAAAGCTGAAGCGATATCATAGAACGTTAAGATTTATTTTTGCAATTTTACTTTACAACGTGTTTAGTAAATGATACTATCACAACATATTTGAAACCGTTGACGCGGAGATAACGGTGATGATGCTCCCACAGAGAGCCGGCGATGCTGAGAATCCGGCGGAAAACAAGTCATCAAATGGACCGCCGAGGGTGCAGTCAAATGCCGTAGGGCAAAGTATTCTGCAACGTGAGGGCATACGTTACTTGCCGGGGATATGATGGTATCTCGCTAAGCGCACGACTTTTGTCGTGAATCAAGGTGGCACCGCGAATTTTATTCGTCCTTGACAGAAATCAGATGTTCTGTCGAGGACGTTTTTGTATCCTCCGGAACAAAAAAGGAGGTTACAAGATGAAAGTTTTACCTGAATTGGAAGAGGTAAAAAAGATCGCCTCAACGGGCAGCTACAAGGTAGTTCCGGTCAGTACGGAGATACTGTCGGATATAAGGACTCCGATCGAGACGATGAAGATCTTAAAAAGCGTATCTACTCACTGCTACATGCTCGAATCCGTAGCAAATCAGGAAAAGTGGGGCAGATACACATTCCTCGGATTTGATCCCAAGACATCAGTGACTGTCACTAACGGTATGATGAGGATCGGCGATGTAAGCATCGAGACAGATGATCCGAATAAGTACTTAAGGCAGATCATAAGCGAGTATAAAAGTCCGAGATTTACATATCTTCCGCCATTTACGGGCGGCCTTGTAGGTTATTTCTCATACGATTATCTTTACTACAGCGAGCCGACTGCAAAGGTCGACACAGTAGACGAAGAGGGCTTTAAGGATATCGACCTGATGCTCTTCGACAAGGTCATCGCATTCGATAATTATTCCCAGAAGATCGTTATCATCGCGAATATGCCGCTTACAGATATCGAAGTCAATTACAACAAGGCCATCATGGAGATCGGAAGGATCAAGGACCTTATCGTGAACGGCACTCCTTCAGGTGAGCACAAGGGTAAGCTCTTATCTGAGCCACAGCCCCTTTTCGAGAAAAAGCAGTTTATGGAAATGGTCGAGAAGGGCAAGCACTACATCCATGAGGGCGATATCTTCCAGATAGTCCTGTCGAACCGTCTTTCGGCTTCGTTTGAAGGAAGTCTTCTTGATACATACAGATACTTAAGGACGATCAATCCTTCGCCTTATATGTTCTATTTCTCAGGTACGGATGTAGAGGTTGCGGGAGCTTCTCCTGAGACCCTGGTAAAGCTTCAGGACGGCGTTTTGCATACATTCCCTCTTGCAGGTACAAGGCCGAGGGGAAGGACGGAAGCAGAAGATCTTGCACTTGAGCGTGACCTTCTCCGTGACGAGAAGGAGATAGCTGAGCACAATATGCTCGTTGACCTCGGAAGAAATGATCTCGGAAAGATAAGTAAGTTCGGAACGGTCGAGGTCGAGAAGCTTCATTCGATCGAGAGGTTTTCTCACGTAATGCATATCGGTTCCACGGTAAGAGGCGTCATAAGAGACGATAAGGATGCTTTCGACGCCATCGAAGCCGTGCTTCCTGCAGGAACACTGTCGGGCGCACCTAAGATCAGGGCATGTCAGCTCATCGGTCTTCTCGAAAACAATAAGCGCGGTATCTACGGCGGAGCGATAGGATATATCGACTTCGCGGGGAATATGGATACTTGTATCGCAATAAGGATCGCATACAAAAAGAACGGCAAGGTCTTTGTAAGAAGCGGTGCAGGTATCGTGGCAGATTCCGTTCCGGAGAAGGAATATCAGGAATGCATAAACAAAGCAAAAGCAGTAATAAATGCACTTAAGGCAGCTGAGGAGGAAGGATAATGATACTATTGATCGATAATTATGACAGTTTTTCCTATAACCTCTATCAGATGGTTGGAACAATTGACCCTGATATCAAGGTCATAAGAAATGATGAGATGACGGTAGAGGAGATCGAGAAACTCGAACCTTCAAGGATAATCCTCTCGCCGGGTCCGGGAAGACCTGAAAATGCGGGAGTCATCCTGGAGGTAATAGAAAAGCTCAAGGGCAGATTCCCGATCCTCGGAGTTTGTCTCGGACATCAGGCGATATCCATGGCTTTCGGAGCAACCGTAACTTATGCGCCTAAGCTCATGCACGGAAAACAGTCCGAAGTTACGGTGGATACAAGCGATAAGCTCTTCAAGGGTCTTCCTGAAAAGACAATGGTAGCAAGATACCATTCACTCATCGCCGATAAGGATACGATCCCTGATTGCTTGAAGGTAACGGCGGTAACCGATGACGGTGAAGTAATGGCAGTAACTCATAAAGATTATCCGATCTACGGAGTCCAGTTTCATCCGGAATCGATAATGACACCGGAAGGCATAAAGATGTTAAGAAATTTCATAAAGGAGTGATAAGACTATGATCAAGGAAGCAATCGTAAAGATAGTAAGCAAGGAAGACCTCACATATGATGAGGCATATCAGGTAATGAACGAGATAATGAGCGGTGAGACTACAGCAACACAAAATGCCGCTTTCCTCGCAGCTCTTTCCACAAAGAGCGCCAAGGCAGAGACAACTGACGAGATCGCAGGATGCGCCAAGGCGATGAGAGATCATGCAACAACGGTTGATACGGGTTGTGATGTTCTCGAGATCGTAGGAACAGGCGGAGACGGAGCTCACAGCTTCAATATCTCCACGGTTTCGGCTCTCGTTTGTGCAGCAGGCGGCGTAAAGGTTGCCAAGCACGGTAACAGAGCAGCATCCTCAAAGTGCGGAACAGCTGACTGTCTTGAGGCTTTGGGTGTGAACATCGATCAGAGCCCTGAGATGTGCGTTAAGCTCTTAAATGAAGTCGGAATGTGTTTCTTCTTTGCTCAGAAGTATCACACATCCATGAAGTATGTAGGACCTATCAGAAAGGAACTCGGTTTCAGGACAGTGTTTAACATCTTGGGACCTTTGACGAACCCCGGTTCTCCTAAGATGCAGCTCCTCGGTGTTTATGATGAGTATCTGATCGAGCCTTTGGCACGCGTTCTCATGTCACTCGGCGTTAAGCGCGGCATGGTTGTTTACGGCAAGGATAAGCTCGATGAGATCTCCATGAGTGCACCTACGACTGTCTGCGAGTTCAAGGACGGCTGGTATAAGGTCTATGAGATCACACCTGAAAGATTCGGCTTTGAGCGTTGTACAAAGGAAGACCTTAAGGGCGGAACACCTGAAGAGAATGCTCAGATCGTAAGAGATATCTTAAGCGGTCAGAAGGGACACAAGAGAAATACAGTCCTTATGAATGCAGGTGCGGCTCTTTATATTGCAGGCAAGGCTGAGACATTCGGCGAAGGTATCATGCTTGCAGGATCCCTTATCGATTCAGGTGCAGTTACAAAGACCCTTGAAAAGCTTGTTGAGATCAGTAATAAGGAGATCTGAGATGACCATTCTTGATGAACTTGCCGCATATGCTAAGGAAAGAACTTCGGTAAGAAGATCCGAGATATCTTTGGCGGATATGAGGAAGATGGCTGAGGAATTGCCTAAGGGAGGATTCCTTTTCGAGAATAATATTCGAAAAGAAGGGATCTCGTTTATCTGCGAGTGTAAAAAAGCATCTCCTTCCAAGGGCCTTATCGCTCCTGATTTTCCTTATCTTCAGATCGCCAGGGAATATGAAGAAGCGGGAGCTGACTGTATCTCGGTACTTACTGAGCCCAAGTGGTTCCTCGGAAGCGACGAGTACTTGAGACAGATCGCTTCAAGCGTTAAGACACCGTGCCTTCGCAAGGACTTTACGGTTGATGAGTATATGATCTATGAGGCCAAGACATTGGGCGCATCAGCGGTGCTCCTCATTGTATCGATCCTAAGCGAAGAACAGCTTAAGGAATATCTCGAATTAAGCGACAGCCTGGGTCTTACGGCGATCGTCGAGACGCATGACGAAGATGAAGTGGGCATGGCGGTTGATCTTAAGGCGAGAGTCATCGGAGTAAATAACAGAAATCTCAAGGACTTTACCGTAAATACGGATAACAGCAAGAACTTAAGAAAACTCATCCCTTCGGAGACTTTGTTCATAGCGGAAAGCGGGATCAAGACCCATGAGGACGTAAGATCTTTAAGGGAGATCGGAGCTGACGCGGTCCTTGTTGGTGAGACATTGATGAGAGCTTCGGATAAGAAGGCAATGCTTCAGTACTTAAGAGGTGACCTATGATCGTTAAGTTCTGCGGAATGAGACGTATGGAGGATATTAAGGCCGTTAACAGGCTTAAGCCTGACATGGTGGGTTTTATCCTCGATGATACCAGACGAAGATATGTGCCGCCTGAGGATGTCCTTATGATGAAGGAGAAACTCGATCCCGGGATAAGGGCAGTCGGTGTTTTTGTCAATGAAGAGATAAATAAGGTAGCAGACTTGCTTAATCGTGGTATCATAGATATCGCGCAACTTCACGGTGATGAGTCGGAGGCCTATATAAAAGAACTTAAGGAACTTACGGGTTCCAAGGTCATAAAGGCTTTCGGAATACGAAGTGAAGAAGATATAGTAAAAGCCGAAGGCTCGAGTGCGGACATGATAATCGTGGATGCTCCGGGCGGAGGAACGGGTGAGCCGTTTAACTGGAAACTTTTAAGAAGGCTTAAAAGACCGTACATCCTCGCGGGAGGCTTAAGCGAAGATAATCTTGAATCGGCGAAGTCTTTAAACCCTTACGGTGTTGACGTAAGTTCGGGTATAGAGACAGACGGATATAAGGATGAAGAGAAGATGGAAAGGTTCATCTCTCTTGTCAGGAAAGGATGAAGAACGTGACAAAAGAAGGCAGATTCGGTATTCATGGCGGGCAGTATATCCCGGAGACATTGATGAATGCCGTTAATGAACTTACAAAGGCTTATGAATTCTACAAAAATGACCCGGAATTCCAGAAGGAACTGTCGGATCTTTTCAATAACTATGCCAACAGACCATCACTTCTTTACTATGCAGAGAAGATGACCAAGGACTTAGGCGGTGCCAAGATCTATCTTAAGAGAGAAGATCTTAACCATACCGGTGCTCATAAGATTAATAATGTCCTTGGACAGGCACTTCTTGCCAAGAAGATGGGAAAGACACGTCTCATAGCTGAGACGGGAGCAGGTCAGCATGGCGTGGCAACTGCAACGGCTGCAGCTCTCATGGGCATGGAATGTGTCGTCTTCATGGGTGAGGAGGACACCAAAAGACAGGCTCTTAACGTTTACAGGATGCGCCTTCTCGGTGCTACCGTAATTCCTGTTACCACAGGTACCAAGACATTGAAGGATGCCGTATCCGAGGCAATGCGAGAATGGACGACAAGAGTAGAGGATACTCACTATTGTCTGGGTTCTGTCATGGGACCTCATCCGTTCCCGACCATCGTTCGTGATTTCCAGGCAGTCATCTCCAAAGAGATCAAGGAGCAGATGCTCGAGAAGGAGGGAAGACTTCCTGATGTTGTAATGGCATGCGTCGGAGGCGGTTCCAATGCGATCGGTTCTTTCTATCACTTTATCGATGATAAGGAAGTTCAGCTTATAGGATGCGAGGCTGCAGGAAGAGGTATTGATACCTTTGAGACAGCTGCTACGGTCAATACAGGAAAACTTGGTATCTTCCACGGAATGAAATCCTATTTCTGTCAGGACGAGTACGGTCAGATCGCACCTGTTTATTCCATTTCCGCAGGTCTTGATTATCCGGGCGTAGGTCCTGAACATGCTCATCTTCACGATATCGGCAGGGCATCTTATGTTCCTGTTACTGATGACGAGGCAGTCAATGCATTCGAGTATTTGTCAAGGACTGAAGGCATCATCCCTGCAATTGAATCATCTCACGCGATCGCTCACGCAATGAAGATCGCTCCTACGATGGATAAGGATAAGATCATCGTAGTAACGGTATCCGGAAGAGGCGACAAGGACTGTGCTGCCATCGCCAGATACAGAGGGGAGGATATCCATGAGTAATATCTATAAGGCTTTCGAAAACGGTAAGGCATTTATCCCGTTTATAACCTGCGGAGATCCTGATACTGATACGACTTATAATGCTGTTTTGGAGGCGGTAAAAAACGGTGCCGATCTTATTGAACTCGGAATTCCGTTTTCGGATCCTACAGCTGAAGGCCCCGTCATTCAGGGCGCCAACATAAGAGCGCTTGCAGGCGGCATTACGACAGATAAGGTATTCGATCTTGTAAGAAAGATCAGAAAAGAAGTTACCATTCCGCTCGTTTTCATGACCTATGCAAATGTAGTCTTTTCATACGGTTCGGAGCGTTTCATCAAGACATGCAGTGAGATCGGTATTGACGGACTTATAATTCCTGATATCCCTTATGAGGAGAAGGAAGAATTCGAGCCGTTCTGCGCTCAGTATGATGTAGATCTCATCTCCATGATCGCACCTACATCAGAAGACCGTATCGCCATGATCGCCAAGGAAGCAAAGGGCTTCATCTACGTTGTATCCAGCATGGGTGTTACCGGTATGAGATCCGGCATAACGACTGACCTTAACAGCGTTATCGGTAAGATCCGCGAGAATACCGATGTTCCGTGTGCCATAGGATTCGGTATCTCAAATCCTTCTCAGGCTAAGGACATGAGTAAGCTTGCAGACGGCGTGATCGTAGGCTCAGCCATCGTTAAGTTACTTGAGCAGTATGGAACTGATGCTCCTTCAAAGATCGGTAGTTTCATAGGCGAGATGAAAGATGCGATAAGGTGATCTTCAGACTTAACTGAATTAGTAAGTATTTGCTGCAGGGACGACTTTTATGTAGTCCCTGCAGTTTTTTCTTCTTATCGAAAACATTACCCCGCTATGTTAGAATCCAATCAAACCATTAAGGATGTGCGGCGAAATGGCATATCCGGATAACAATGATATAATCAGAAAGGATCGAACTTAAGGAGGATCTTATGGATCTTATCAAGACAGGAAAGCTTATCAGTAAACAACGTGAGAATAAAGGTCTTACGGTCAGTGCTCTTGCCAAGAAACTCGGTGTGAGCGAGAAAGAGGTTACTGAGTGGGAGAAGGGGCAGAAGGCTCCTGATATCACCTTGCTTCAGAAACTTTCCAAGGTTCTTGGCGTGACTTCTGATGAATTGCTTTCCGGAAGGATCGTAAACCGTTCTTCAGTAAAGAAGACCGTTGTCGATGTTGCCTGCGGAGTTGCGCTGGTCCTTCTTTCCTTTGTGATCTGGATCATCATGATGATGAAATTTCATATCTTTGCCAACGGTGCTTCGGTCAAGGTCGACCTTGTAAGTCATGTGCTCTTTATCGCTATGCTCGCGGTCGTCGCCGTAACGGGCTGGCTTAAGTTCGGGCCGCACCGTCACGATCTGGATGAATGATGGATACTTCTGTTGCTACAACTAAGAAACTGACCTGGAGGAGATTTCTTCTGGAGATCCTTCCGATATTCGTGTCGGATTTTATCATCTGCGGTTTTGTCGGCTGGCTTTACGAGACCGTCATAACCTCGATCTATTTCGGAGAATTTGCCGACAGGGGAGTGCTTCCTATTCCGATACTTCCGATCTACGGTCTTTTCTCGCTTATACTTCCGTTCTTTTACCGTAAGCATAAGAATCCGATATTCGTTCTTCTGACAAGTTCCATAGCGGCAACTGTCTTTGAACTTGCGGGCGCTTATCTTACCGAAGCGATCTGGCACGAGAGGCTTTGGGACTATTCTCACTGGAAATTCAACTATTTCGACGGACGTATCTCACTTTTTTCGAGCCTTATATTCGGAGCCTTATGCGTATGCTTCGTCAAAGGCTTTCATCCATTTTCCCTGTTCCTTCAAAGAAAGCTTGGCAAGGGCTTTGTAATAGGCCTTGCGGTACTTAGCGCGATCCTTGTGATCCTTTGCTTTGTTCTCGAAAAAAAGGGAAACTGATAAGTCACGTTTGAATAAAAAAACAGCGCTAATCTGTAGGTAAATGGCCTGCTCTTAATGCTATAATCTCTTCTGTCGGGAAACAATGGAGGAATCATGGACGAATTACACGCCAAAAAAGCAAAACTTGAACAGTATCTCAAAGAACTCGGAAGCGTTGCGGTAGCATACTCTTCCGGTGTGGATTCTACTTTCCTTTTGAAAGTAGCCCAAAATGTCCTGGGAGATAAGGTGATCGCCATAACGGCAAGATCCTGCTCTTTCCCGGTACGCGAACTTAATGAATCAACGGCATTTTGCGAGAAGGAAGGAATAAGGCAGATCGTCGTAGAGTCTGAAGAACTCTCGATCGACGGTTTCCGCCAAAATCCGAAGAATCGATGCTATCTTTGTAAGCATGAGCTTTTTACCAAGATCATCAAGCTTGCGGCAGATAACGGCATAAACTATGTTGTTGAAGGCTCCAACATGGACGATAACGGAGATTACCGTCCGGGTCTTACGGCAGTTGCTGAACTCGGGGTCAAAAGCCCTCTTCGCTATGCCGAACTTACCAAAGAGGAGATAAGGACCCTTTCTAAGGAGATGGGCCTTCCAACGTGGCAGAAGCCTTCTTTTGCCTGTCTTGCATCCCGTTTCGTATATGGTGAGACGATAAGCGAGGAGAAGCTTCGGATGGTCGATAAAGCCGAGCAGCTCCTTCTTGATCTCGGATTTCATCAGGTCAGAGTCCGCATTCACGGAAATATCGCGCGTATCGAGATCCTTCCTGATGAATTTTGTAAGCTCATCGATGATAAGGTGAGAAATGAAGTATATTCCACTTTGAAGTCTCTCGGATTTGATTACGTAACCATGGATCTTGCAGGTTACCGTACAGGCAGTATGAATGAGACATTAAGTGAACTTAAGAAATGATCACGTACCCGAAGGTGAGTTAAGAGATGTTAAACCAGTTTTCGAGAACACAATTATTACTTGGCAAGGAAGGCATGGAGAAACTTAAGAATTCCCGTGTCGCCGTATTCGGTGTAGGAGGTGTCGGCGGTTACGCAGTTGAGGCTCTTGCAAGAAGCGGCGTGGGTGCATTGGATCTTATCGATGATGACAGGGTATGCCTTACCAATATCAACCGTCAGATAATCGCCACCAGAAGCTCGGTCGGCAAGCATAAGGTCGATGTTGCCATGGAGCGTATCCATGATATCAATCCTGACTGCGTCGTAAGGACATATAAGACTTTTTACATGCCGGATACCGCTGATCAGTTCGATTTCAAGGAATATGATTATATCATTGATGCTATAGATACCGTGACCGGTAAATTGGAACTTATCGTAAGAGCCAAAGAAGTCGGTACGCCCATCATAAGCAGTATGGGTGCGGGAAATAAGATGGATCCGACAGCTTTTGAAGTAGCTGATCTTTATAAGACATCCGTTTGTCCTTTGGCCAAGGTCATGCGCCGTGAGTGCAAAAAGCGCGGCATCAAAAAGCTCAAGGTAGTATATTCAAAGGAACAGCCGATCCGTCCTCTCGAAGATATGTCCATAAGCTGCCGTCAGCACTGTATCTGTCCTCCGGGCGCAGAAAGAAAGTGTACGGAAAGAAGAGATATCCCGGGTTCTACCGCTTTCGTACCGTCAGTAGTCGGACTTATAATCGCGGGAGAAGTCATTAAGGATCTTATAGACTGGGATCCAAATAATCTTGATAAAAGAGCATAAAGGCGATAAGAGATAAGTATCGCAAAACATGTAACGGAATCAGGTGTTTCTGCTACAATAAAACCTATTAAATGAGTAGGTAATATGGAGGCTGTCATGATCACAAGAGAAGAAGCTTTTGAACTTTTAAGAAAATATAACAAAGAACCGTTTCATATTCAGCATGCACTTACTGTTGAAGCGGTGATGAAGTGGTATGCAAATGATCTGGGTTATGCTGATGAAACTGAATACTGGGGGATCGTAGGTCTTCTGCATGATATCGACTTCGAGATCTATCCTGATGAGCATTGTCTTGTTGCTCCGAGACTTCTTAAGGAAGGCGGAGTAGGTGATGACATCATTCATGCCGTATGTTCCCACGGTTATGGGATCACCGTAGGTAACGGTACGACCATAGATGTAGAGCCTGTCCATGAAATGGAAAAAGTTCTTTTCGCTGCCGATGAATTGACCGGCCTTATCGGTGCAGCAGCACTAATGAGACCATCCAAGAGCACAAAGGACATGGAGCTGAAGTCTCTCAAGAAAAAATATAAGAGTAAGGGATTTGCCGCAGGCTGTTCACGAGATGTCATAGAGCGTGGAGCATCTCAGCTCGGCTGGGAACTCGATACTCTTCTTACTAAGACACTTCAGGCTATGGCAGCAACTGAAGATGAGATAAATAATAGGATGATCGAATGCGGAATAAGTGAAGTATAATCTTCTTTATGAAGGCTTGTGATATAAGCCGGTATAAGGAGGATCCCATGGATCAAAAGACAATAGAGAGAATAAGAAAGTTTGTAAGTGACCGTGATTGGGGTCAGTTTCATACTCCTGCTAATCTTGCAAAATCCATCTCCATCGAATCCAATGAACTGTTGGAATGTTTTCAGTGGAGCGATGACGGATACGATCTCCAGCACGTCAAGGAAGAACTTGCCGATGTGCTCGTGTACTGCAGGGATCTTCTTGATGTTCTGGGACTCGATGAAGATGAGATCATAAATATGAAGATGGATCAAAATGAAGCAAAGTATCCGGTCGAGATGGCCAAGGGTAACGCAGATAAATATGATTCATTTCGATAAAAAACTATTTGACAACATAACGGTGTTATGTATATAATCCTCTTGTAACATAACAGTGTTATCTAACGAGGCTGATCTTATGGTAAATGACAAGGAGACAAAGTTAAGACTTCTTAAGTGCGGAATGAAGGAATTCTCTGACAAGGGCTACATGAAGGCGTCCTTAAGGAATATCTGCAAGGAAGCAGGAGTTACGACCGGTGCTCTGTATTTCTTTTTCAAGGATAAAGAAGATCTCTTCGGAAGCATTGTGCATGATCCGCTTTCTGAACTTCAGGAACTTCTTGAATCTCACTTCAAGGTAGAGCTTGAAGCATCTTATAAGATCTATAATGGTGATATAACCATTCCTGAAGTACCTTCTTTTGAAGGATATGAAGATGATATGGAGATCGCGGTAAGAGTCGTTAAACTTCTCTTTAAGCACAAGAAAGCCTTTGAACTTCTTCTTACTAAGGCACAGGGCTCTGCGTTCGAGAATTATCCTGACCAGATGGTCAAGCTCGTTGAGAAACATTATCTTAAGATGTTTGCTGTTATGAAGGGATACGGTTCGGCCGATGAAATAACAAAGGAAGACGAGTTTATCGTTCACTGGATGTCTCACGATCAGATCGATATCTTTATCCATGTGCTTACTCACTGTAAGACACAGGAACAAGCCTTAAGCAACATGAGAAACATGATGGCTTATATTATCGGAGGATGGCTTTCTGTAATTAGGAACAAGTGATCAAGTTGATAATCTGAACTTTTTTTAAAGGTCCGGAAACCCGGACCTATATATTGGTGCGCAACATAACAGCGTTATGTAGATGATAGATAAACAAAAACGGAGGAACAGTATGTTTGTTGAAGTATCTGATATCAAGAAAAGCTACGGCGAAGGCGGCAGTTACGTCCAGGTATTAAAGGGCGTCTCGGTCGAGATAGAGAAGGGAGAGATGTGCGTTATCCAGGGAACATCAGGTTCAGGTAAATCGACACTTCTTAACTGCATCGGAGGACTTGATGAGGTCAACTCAGGGTCCATTAAGATAGACGGAAAAGAGATAGTCGGACTTAAGGGAGAAAAACTCTCGGACTATAGGAGAGATAATCTCGGATTTATCTTTCAGTTTTATAATCTGATCCCGAACCTGACGGTAAAAGAAAATATCCAGGTCTGTGAATATCTTACCAAGGATGCACTTAACATGGATGAACTTCTTGAGATATTGGGATTGTCAGATCACAAGGATAAATTCCCGTCACAGCTTTCGGGTGGTCAGCAGCAAAGGTGTGCGATAGCAAGAGCGCTCATTAAAAATCCTAAACTGCTTCTTTGCGATGAGCCTACGGGAGCGCTTGATTCGAAGACTTCAAGGGACATCCTGATCCTTATGGAAAAGATCAATAAGCAGTATGGAACAACGATGCTCATAGTAACTCATAACAATTCGATCAAGAATATGGTGGATCACGTTATCTACATCAAGGATGGAGAGATCTCCAAGAACTATCGTAATGAGAATAAGGTGCCTGCCGCAGAATTGGAGGACTTGTAAGATGCAGCGTGTTTTGAGAAAAAGAGTATTAAGGGATCTGAAGAGCAATCTGTTCAGATACCTGGCTCTGGGTCTGATGATAGCAATGGGAGTATTTCTCGTCGTAACCATAGTCGGATCAGGCGAGACATTGACGAGAGGTACCGAGGATATTGCATTAAAGACAGATCTAGAGGATGGTGAGTTTGAGGTATTTGTTCCACTTTCTGATAAGCAGAAAGAAGACATCAGTAAGATGGGAGTTACTTTGGAAGAGCATTTCTTCCTGGATATCAAGGTCGATGAAAGTACGATAAGGGTATTTAAGATCAGGAAAGACATAGACAGGATCCATTATATCGAAGGTGAAGAACCTAAAAACAACGATGAAGTCGTTCTTGAGAAGAGGTTTTGTGAGGAACATGATCTGTCCGTAGGAGATAAGATCTCCATTGCGGGAGTTGATCGTAAGATAACAGCGATCGGTGTGGTTTCCGATTACGATGCTCCGTTTAAGGAGATTACCGATACTGCATGTAATTCCAAGAATTTCGGACTTGCTTTCATGACGGATGAAGCTTATGAGGAAGTGAACAGTTCAGGGAAAGCAGATAAATCCGAAGCGTATCTTTATGCCTATAGACTTGGTGAGGGAGTGACTGATAATGAGCTTAAGGATCATCTTAATGAGATCAAAGTTGATCCGTCTGAAGTTGATGACAGCTTTTTCGAGGAATACTGGGAAAGGACAGGCGGAGTTGAAGATAAGCTCAAAGATGCGGTAAAAGACCTTAAGGATGCAACTGATGACGTTGAGGAGGGCCTTGATAAGCTCTCGGAAAATAACGATGACATAAATGATGCAACAGAAGAGATCTTCGACTCATATCTTATAAAGGCTTCGGACGCGCTTAAGATGATGGGGTCTGATGTTGACTTAACGGAAGATAACTATGAGAAAAAGATCGATGAGATGATCGGGATGGTCGATGATCCCGTGGTAACGGAAACACTCGAGGAAACAAAGGAACAGCTCTCATCTCTCAAGGATTATAAGGATGGGATCTCGGATTATACGGAGGGCGTAGATGAGCTATATGACGGTCTTTCCGATATGTCTGACGGAGTAGATGAACTTGACGGGGCGGTTGATGATGCATTAAAGGAATTCGACTTCGAACTTTCCGATATGACGATGTTTCTTAAAAGAGACGATAATCAAAGGATCTTCGCGACCAAAAGTGACAAGGCCGTTGATATTGAAGTAGGCATGGTTGCAGGAACGATCATTTTTATCCTCCTGGGATATGTTATCTCGGTGTTTGTAGTACACAATATCGAGAGCGAGAGCAGCATAATCGGAACTTTGTACTCCATGGGTGTTAAAAGAAGAGACCTTTTGCTGCACTATATCACTTTGCCGGTCGTTGTGGCTTTTGTTTCAGGCCTTATCGGAGTATTGGTCGCATCTACGGGTGTTCTGGCTCCTACGATAGCCAAGAGTTCCTATAGTTACTTCTCGATACCGAGATTCGAATTTAATATTTCGGGTTATCTTTGGATCTATTCCGTTATCTGTCCTCCTGTCATGGCTGCAGTCGTAAATGTCCTTGTTATAAGAAGCAAGCTTAACAGAACAGCTTTATCACTCATAAGAAATGAGTCCAAGCAGAAGGGCATCAAGAAGGTAGAGTTAAAAGGTTTTGATTTCATCTCCTCATTCAGGATCAGGCAGATGTTAAGGGAGATAAGGTCTACTCTCGCGGTAGTATTGGGAATGTTCCTGTCGCTTCTGATATTCATGATGGGCGTTAACTGCTACAGCCTTTGTACAAACATTGCCGATGACTATAAAAAAGACGTCAAGTTCGAGTATATGTACACGCTCAAATATCCTGAAGAGGTACCTCCGGAGGGCCCGGAAACGGCATTTGCATATTCATGTAAAAAGAAAGCTTTGGGAATGAATTTCGATGTGTTGCTCCTGGGCATTGATGATGATAATCCGTATTTTGACGTTAAGCCCGGAGACAGTAAGACAGATGTGATCATATCATCCGCCATGGCTCAGAAGTTCGATCTGTCTGAAGGTGAAGAGTTCGTCGTTAATGATGAGGACAAGGAAGTAAAATATGCGTTTACCGTTAAGGAGATCACGGAATATTCACCATCGTTCTATATATTCATGGATATCGATGTAATGCGTGACATGATGGGAGAAAAATCGGATTACTATAATGTGATCTTCTCAGACAAAGAGCTTGATATCGATCCGGGAAGAGTTTACTCGACCACTGACAAGAACGATATCGTCAAAGGCGCGTCGGTATTTACTTATCTCATGATGCCGACGATATACGTTCTGGTGTTTGCTTCCGTGACGATATTCAGCGTAGTCATGTATCTCATGATGAAGGTCATGATCGACAGAAGCGCATATAACATCTCATTGATCAAAGTCTTCGGTTATAAGCGTAAGGAGGTAAGAAAACTCTACCTTGACGGTAACTTCTATACGGTTGCTCTCGGAGCACTCCTGATAATCCCGCTTGCAAAGATAACCATGAACAAGTTATTCCCGTTTATGGTCTCCAATGTAGCCTGCGGATTGAACGTAAGTACCCCGAAGATATTCTATGTGATCATATTCATGGCGATCATGATATTGTATTTCATAATAAACACGCTTCTGGTAAGAAGGATAGACAAGTGTACTCCTGCTGAAGTGCTGAAGAACAGGGAATAAGGATCAAACAAATATCCCGTGAGCAAATGCCCTCACGGGATATTTTTCTATGGGGGTGCCGGCTGTTTTTAAAATGTCATTATTTTGTCATTTGACTATTTGCTCCGAAGGTAAATATCACGATATTATTCGAAAAAACTTCCGCAAATTAGTGCTATACCATGCTTTTTATGTCTGAAATCTGTTATAAATGTCAGAAGTTCTAAATACGAAAAAGCTGCTTATCCTTATTGTAGATTCCATATTTTGGGAAACAGAGAGGATTTGGATTTGAAACGTTTTTTTTCAGCGCTTATCACGGCTTCGATCATTCTTTCACTTTTTTGCATCGGAACTGATGTTAAAGCGGCAGGTCTTATAAAGAAAAAGTTCGATCTCGGAGGAAAGGGGACCGCATCAGGGTATATCGGTGTCTCGGCAACAGATAAATATGACGCGAAAAAGGGTTACGGGATAAACGATACCAGGCTTGCAGCGAATGTATCTGCCAACGGCACGGGTGCATTAAGCGATGCCATTCATTTTCAGGGCGGAAACGGACATTTAAAGGTCGATCTTCCTTCGGGTGTCTATAAGATAACGGTTACGACGGGAAATGTCGTCTCGACAACGATAGCTGCGGAAGATGTTAATCAGATATTCTTCATGACAGGTAACAATGCGGTGGATTCTTTTACGATACCTGTAACTGACGGGCAGCTCAATATATATGCTTCGTCAGGAATGGGCACCGTTTTTTCGATAAGTGCGATAGAGATAGAACAGATCTCAGAAGATACCGTCACCAAGCCTACTATATGGACCTGCGGAGATTCAACGGTAGCAAGTTACTATAATGTTCCTGATGATTCCAAAAAGGGATGGGGAATGTATCTTAAGGATTATGTCGATACGGGAAAGTATGATGTAAGGAATGTTTCCGTAAGCGGCATAAGAGTCGATGCCATGGCCAAGAACTATTTCCCTGTAGTTGAGAAATACGGCAAGAAGGGTGATATCCTGATACTTTCGATGGGCATAAATGATTATGTCGATGAATATACTCCGTATGTCAATAGCGGTGATCCGATCGATCCGACCAAATATATTACCAATATGACCGATATGGTCAGACGTGCGAAGGCTAAGGGAATGACAGTTTACCTTGTTAAGCAGCACGGTGAGGAAAGTGATCCGAAGAAGTATCCGCTTCCTTCATATAAATGGTTCGGAAAGGAACTTGAAGACATCGCAAGAGCAGAAAACGTCGGTGTCATCGACCTTTTCCGTCCGTGGATGGAGATGCTCCTTGTCAACAGATATTATGATCAGGAAGAATACTATCAGGAAGGCATTCATCCTAATGAGAAGGGTGCAAGGCTTCTTGCACAGATGGTAAGCTCGCAGCTTTTCCCGACATATGCGTATGTTCCGCCATTGCCGGATCATATAACGGACCCGGAGATCATCTACGAGGCTGAAGTATCGGGAGGCCCTGTTAAAAATCCTCATAAGGGTTTTGTCATGACATCTTATGCTCCGCATTATATCGATTCGTCGTTGGGCTACGAATACGGTATCGGAGGCTCTGCCGATAACCATGCGTGGGACTGCTGTACGATCGTAAGCGGTGAGCCTAAGTGGTGTGAGCTCAATCCTCAGAAAGGTCAGTATGACTGGTCTTCCATAGACGGAATGCTCGATATGTGTGAGAAGTACGGTCTTACGTACGGTATCCGTATCCTTCCGTTCTCGTCATATAACAAAGAGGATTATGTTCCGCAGTGGGTCTATGCTAACGGTGCAAAAAAGAACGCGACAATACGTAAGGATAACGGAGAGTACATCGAATTTCCTGTATGGGATGATCCTGTTTATCTTCAGGCGTGCAAGGACTTTGCATCTGCACTTGCCGAGCACTACGACGGTGATCCGAGAGTCGAATTTATCGACATAAGCATATTCGGTGACTGGGGTGAATGGCATAATGCCTTTGCCGAAGGAGACTATATGCCGTCTTTGGAGATCCAGAAGGATATGCTCTCGTATTACGCATCTGCTTTCGATGAGACGCTCTTGGTACTTCCTTCCGACGGTTGGGGTGAGATCTATAAGTATGCGCTTTCACTTGGTATCACAAAACGTGATAATGGTCTTATCTGTACTCCGAATATCGAATGGAGCCTTATCCCGACGTATGAGGCAAATATGCCTGTTATCGGTGAGAATCTGTGGCCTTACAGTACCATGAAGAACTTCAGGCCGGTAAGAAAGAACGAATACGATTATGTTAACTGGACACCTCAAAGGTTCAAAGAGACCATAGAGATATCACATCTTTCCATCATGGCTTTTGATCAGGATAATCACAGCAGTTATGAATTCTATAACGAGCATAAAGCCGTGATCGATGAGATGTGCAACAGGATAGGGTATAACTTTACGGTAACTTCAGCAGAGCGCCTTGGAAATAAGCTTTCCGTTACGATCAAAAATACAGGTGTTGCGCCTGCGTTCTTCGATATCGATCTTTGTGCCGAGATAACGGATAAAGATGGTAACAAGATCTGTAATTTCGGTGAACCTGTACTCATAGGAAGCGGATCATTCCATGACGGCGAAGAAAAGGAATTCCTCTTTGAGTATTCGGGAACATTGGATGAGGATCAGGTCATCTGTCTTTCCATGTATGACAGGAATAATGAACTTACAAAGGGTAAGGATCCGACGGTAAGATTTGATAACAAGAATACTTTGTCCAATAACAGGCTCGAACTTGTTGAGGCGTGGAGAAGTCCTTCATACGGTAATACCGATCCGGGAAACGGCGGCAGCACACCAACGACTGCTCCTTCGACAAAGCCTTCTTCTGTTCCCGGAACAACATCTGTTTCCGATCCTAAAAAGCAGATAAGTGATTTCGTAAAGCGTCTTTATAAGTATGTTCTTAACAGAGAAGCAGAGACGGACGGCCTTAACTACTGGACTGATGAACTTTATTCTTTCAGGCAAAGCGGTGCCGAAGTAGCTCAGGGCTTTATCTTCAGTAAGGAATTTATTGATCGAAAAACAACTGACGAGGAATTCGTAACTATCCTTTATAATACGTTCTTCGGAAGAGAACCTGACACAGACGGTTTTAACTTCTGGGTCAATTCTCTTAAGAATGGTACGAACGACAGATACGGGGTTGCAAGAGGATTTATCTTCTCTCAGGAATGGGCTGATACATGCGCGGAATACGGAATACTCTCAGGCGGTACGACTAAGCCTTCGGTATCAATAAAACCGAGTGATCTTACTTATTCATTTGTCGAGAGAATGTATACGACGGCACTGAAGCGTAATTCCGATCCTGACGGTAAGAAGTACTGGTCCGAGGAACTTTCCAATTTCAGATGTACCGGCGAAGCCGTCGGAATTGGATTTTTCCTAAGTGACGAGATGGTATCGCTAAACTTGAGCGATGAGGAGTTCGTAACACGCCTTTATAAGACATTCATGGACAGAGAACCTGAAAAGGAAGGCTATGACTTCTGGGTCAAATATCTGAAGAACGGTAACTCCAGAAAAGATGCAGTATACGGCTTTACAAGGAGCGAAGAGTTCGTTGGAAGGTGTATCGAAGCAAGGATACTTCCGTACTGATCGATCAGGTAAGTAAATATCTCTATTATCATATCCGGGG
>CAMVBS010000033.1 GCA_947165785.1 uncultured Clostridia bacterium
TCATGACAGCCGACAATACCGAAGCTAATCTCTTCAAATTTTTTTTCATGGACCAAAATTCTCCCTTAATATAATAAAACCTTGAAAAGGATACATTAGTCCGACTTATCTAGACAACATAAAGTTTATCCATAAAAAAGCACAAAAATTAATTGGTCTATTTGTACATTTCGTGATTTTCTAACTAAAAAGAGAGCAATTTTTGTAAAAAACAGCTTTTTTTGTGTTTAATCACAATTTCTTCTTATTTTATCAAGATAATTTTAACAGGAAAGTCGATAAAATTTCTTTGAGAAAGACGTCCATCGCGAAACGTTTCGAAATGCCCTGATATCAGCCGTTTTCTGAAAGCAAATTGACACGTCTAAAATTATTGCGATTTTGTAACATTGTTACATTCTCAATACATTTTTATCTTTTTATCAATTTTCTTTGCAGTTTTAACCTGTTTTTTGGCCTGTTTATATACAATTCTTGCTTATCAAATGACAAAAGATATTTACTTTTATCTGTATATTCATTCACACGTTTGCATATTCATTCGCTGTTTTTAGGCAAAAAAACACACCCGAAAACATGGTTTTCGAGTGTGGATCGCTATCGTTTTTCTGGTTTTATTTTCCAGATATCAGGCCATACATTTCAGGTCTCCTGTCACGGAAAACACCCCAGGCAAGTCTGTCTGTTTTTATCGAATCAAAGTCATATTCACTATAGATTATCGTCTCTTCTGTCCTTCCTGCCTGTACCTTTATCTCACCGAACTGATCTGTGAGGAAACTGCTTCCGTAGAACTCCAGAGAACTTTCCTGTCCGCCGTTTTCCCTGCTCGGATCGACTTTCTCAAGTCCTACTCTGTTTGCAGCCACGACCGGAATGACGTTAGATGCTGAATGGCCCTGCATTGCACGTGACCAATGTCCCATGCTGTCCAGATCCAGGATAGGCTCTTTTCCTATTGCTGTAGGATAAAGGATAATATCAGCACCAAGGATCGCAAGGCATCTTGCAGTTTCAGGGAACCACTGATCCCAGCATATTCCGACACCTACTTTTCCGTACTTCGTCTCAAACACCTTAAAACCTGTATCTCCCGGCGTGAAATAGAACTTTTCCTGATAATAGTGATCATCAGGGATATGGGTCTTACGGTAAACACCGAGTATCCTTCCCTGATCGTCTATGAAGGCAACTGAGTTATAAAGTACGTTTCCGTCCTTCTCATAAAAGCTTATAGGCATCACTACGCCAAGTTCGCGGGCAACCTCTTCAAAATGCTTAACAGCGTCATTATCCTCAACGCTCTTGGCAAAATCATAGTATTCATAGACTCTTTCCTGACAGAAATACTGCCTCTCGAAAAGCTCAGGAAGAAGGATTATCTTCGCTTCTTTACCTGCTGCTTCCCTGACAAGTCTGTCTGCTTTTTCTATGTTCTCATTTACGTCTCTTGAACAGCTCATCTGGATGGCTGCCACCTTTACATTTGCCATATTATGCCTCCTTTTCTGGTATCTGCTGAGTGATACAGTGAATGTTTCCTCCACCTACCAGTATCTCTCTGGCGTATATCGGAACGACCTTACGGCCGTTTGAAAGTTTTTCCATGATACTTACCGCACGTCTGTCGCTTTCCTCATTCTCACCGCCGAACTGCGGCAAAAGGATCGAATCGTTGGTGTAATAGTAATTTACGTAGCTTGCAGCAAGCCTTTCCCCTGTTTCCCTCTCATCTTCTCCATCCTCGAAAACAAGATTACCCATATCCTTCTCCTCAATAAGGACAGGATGATCAGGAACAGGAAGCTTATGTATCTTTATCTTTCTGCCCTTTGCATCCGTCTGCGAAGAAAGATAATCATAACTTGCCTTGGAAAGAACATATTGAGGATCATCTATATTATCAGTCCACGCGAGCACCACTTCTCCCGGTGCAGTAAAGGCTGCTACATTATCAACATGCTCGTTGGTCTCATCGTTATAGATGCCTCTCGGGAGCCACAGGATCTTGGAAGCACCCAGCGCATTACATAGATAGTTATCTATCTGTTCTTTTGTCATCAAGGGATTTCTACCGCCACTTAAAAGACAGCTCTCGGTAACCATTAACGTTCCTTCACCGTCGCTGTGGATACTTCCTCCCTCGAGCACCAGATCATGATGATCGATGATGCCCTTACCGATCGCATCACAAAACGAAGAAGCTACTTTATCATCGTTTACGTAATCGGCATATAGTCCGTCGAAATCTCCGCCCCAGGCATTAAATCTCCAGTTGATCCCTTTGACCTCACCGTCTTCCAGAACAAAAGTAGGACCTGTATCCCTGGCCCATGAATCATCCGTCGCTATCCTCAAAGGATAAAAAGAATGCCCAGTATCACTGAGTTTTCCCTTAAGGTCGAGGATCGTTTTCTCGGGCTCATCTTTTTCGAAAAGGACATACAGATCCTCACTTTTTAAGATAGCCTTGAAGATCTCGACAAAAGCCATTTGGGCCCTTGACGGATCCTTTCCCCAGCTTCCCGGCCTTACGGGCCATATCATGAGAGTTGCTTCGTGTTTTTCAAATTCAGCGGGAAACCTTACCATCACGACAACCTCTCTTTAAAATCCGAGTAATCGAACCTTCTTACAAGCTCAAAGTCACCGTCTTCTTTCTCGAGGACGATATCAGGAAGAGGCATGCCGTTAAAAGTATTATTCTTGACCATGCTGTAGATTGCCATATCGCCGAATGTCAGCCTGTCGCCGACAGAAGGTGCCTTTTTAAGCCCGTAGACGCCTATTACGTCGCCTGCAAGACAAGTTCTGGATGCAAGCCTGTATTTCACGCCATCATCGTCATAATCGATAAGAGGAGGCGTATACGGCATCTCGAGAACATCAGGCATATGACATGCGGCAGATGCATCAAGGATCAAAGTCTTGATATCGCCTGTATCAACGATATCCATAACTTCCGTTACGAGAGTTCCCGCATCAAGAGCGATGGCTTCACCCGGCTCAAGATATACCTCAAGACCATATTCCTGCCTTATGTATCGCACAAGCTTAATAAGGCCTTCAACATCATAACCTTCCTTGGTTATGTGATGACCGCCTCCGAGGTTAATGAACTTTATCTGCTTGAGATATTCCTTAAAATTCTTCTCAACGATCGAGAAAGTCTTACAAAGAGGCTCAAAACCCTGCTCACAAAGAGTATGGAAATGAAGACCCGTAACTTCTGAAGGAAGCTTTTCAGGCATATCCTTAAGCCTGATACCGAGTCTTGAAGAAGGAGAACACGGATCATAGATCTCATGTCCCTCCTGCGTCGAAAACTCAGGATTTATCCTCAGCGCGACCTTCACGTCACTATGTTTTCTGATGACCGGAAGGTGCCTTTCAAACTGCGACATCGAATTGAAATAGACATGGTCGCAGATCTTGAAGATCTCTTCCATCTCGTCATCCTTATATGCCGGCTCGAAAACATGATTCTCCCTGCCCTTCATCTCTTCATGGGCAAGTCTTGCCTCGAAGATACCTGACGAAGTAGTTCCGCTAAGATACTTCCCGATAAGGGGATATACGCGGAACATCGAAAATGCTTTTTGGGCGAGAAGTATCCTGGCTCCTGAAGCTTCCTCGACATACTTCAGTATCTCGAGGTTTTTTCGAAGAGTTTTCTCGGAGACGATATAGGAAGGAGTCCTTATCTCATCGTATCTCATGGAACAAGAACAGGGTTCTCGTCAACAACCCACGGAAGTCCGAACTTATTGAGCATATCCATGTAAGGATCCGGATCGAACTCATCTGTTGTGAAGACACCCGGCTTTTTCCAAAGACCGTTAACTACAAGTGAAGTACCGATCATGGCAGGAACACCTGTCGTATAGCTTATAGCCTGGCTTCCAAGTTCCTTATAGCACTCCTGATGGTCACATACATTGTAGATATATAATGTCTTCTCCTTGCCGTCCTTGCGTCCCGTAAAGATGCATCCGATGTTTGTCTTACCGACTGTTCTCGGGCCGAGGCTTGCAGGATCAGGAAGCAATGCCTTAAGGAACTGGATAGGTACGATCTCACGGCCCTCGAACATAATTGGGCTTGTGGAGAGCATTCCGACATTCTCGAGACACTTCATATGAGTAAGATAACTCTGTCCGAAGGTCATGAAGAAACGGATGCGCTTGATCTCAGGGAAATTCCTGCCCAAAGCCTCGATCTCCTCATGGTGGAGAAGATACATATCCTTCATTCCTACCTCAGGGAAATCATATTCTCTCTTGATCTCCATTGGCTTAGTCTCGACCCACTTGCCGTTCTCCATGTAAGAACCGTTGGCTGAAACCTCACGAAGATTGATCTCAGGGTTAAAGTTCGTAGCAAACGGATAGCCGTGATCACCGCCGTTGCAGTCGAGGATATCCACCGTATCGATCTCGTCAAAATAGTGTTTCTTTGCATATGCAACGAAAACAGATGTTACACCCGGATCAAAGCCTGTTCCGAGAAGTGCCGTGAGACCTGCATTCTTAAACTTCTCCTCATAGGCCCACTGATAGCTGTAGTCAAAGTATGCCGTAAAGCCCTTCTCCTTGCAGCGCTTCTCATATGCTTCGCGCCACGTCGGCTCATCAGTATCTTCAGGCTCATAGTTAGCCGTATCGATATAGTCCACCTTACACTCAAGGCAGGCATCCATTATCGTAAGATCCTGATAAGGAAGAGCAACGTTTAATACTGCGTCCGGCTTATAGTCATTGATAAGCTTAACAAGGTCATCCTTGCTGTCTGCATCAACAGTTGCAGTCGTAAGCTTTACAGGTGTTCCCTGCTTCTCGAGCTTCTCCTTGAGAGCATCACACTTTGATACCGTTCTGCTCGCAATGCAAAGCTCCGTAAATGTTTCACTGTTCTGGCAGCACTTCTGGATAGCAACCTGAGCAACGCCGCCACAACCAATAACCAATAATCTTGCCATTTATATGTTCCTCCTTATTCGTTCTCTTCTTCTTTTAGCATATCTTCTACATACTTCGGAAGCATGAATGCTCCTGAATGTAAGTGTGTCGTGTAATACCACGTCTTGATCTTGCGATCTTCCCACTTTTTCGGATTGAAATCGCGGATAGGATGATACTTTTTGGAAGCAAATCCAAAGAGCCAGTAGCCCGCAGGCGATGTCGGGATATTAGCCTGATAGACCTTCATTACAGGGAAAGACTTAACTGCCTTCCTGTGCATTGCCCTGCAGTTCTCTTCATCCTCATCGAAAAAGGGACTGCCGTGCTGATAGACCATTATTCCGTCATCATGAAGTGCCTTATAGCAGTTACCGTAAAACTCCTTGGTAAAAAGGCCTGCCTCATGTCCCGTAGGATCAGTTGCATCATTGATTATGAGATCATATTTGTCCTTACACTTACGAAGGAATCTAAGGCCGTCTTCGTAGTAGATCCTGACCCTTACGTCCTCAAGCCCGATGGCATTATCAGGGAAGAATTTACGGCATACGTCCACGAACATCTTATCAGGCTCGCAGATATCGATGACCTCGATCTCCTTATAGTAGGAGAGCTCTCTTGCAACACCGCCGTCGCCGCCACCGATAACGAGCACCCTTTTGACATCAGGGTGAACCGCCATCGGAACATGAACGATCATCTCATCATATGTAAACTCTTCCTGCTCGGAAAAGATAACATTACCGTTGGATGTAAGGAGCTTGCCAAACTCAGGAGAATCGAAAACATCTATCCTTTGGAACTCACTCGTTCCGCTGTAAAGATGCTGATTGACCCTGATCGCCATCTTGACGTTGTTGGTGTGCATCTCTTCAAACCAGAATTCCATCTCGTTTCCTGACATCGGAAAATCCTCCTTTATTTTAGAACATAAAGTTCGGAAATATCTTCACTCTCGGGACCTTGCATGGAGCATCCCTTCTCTTTTGCAAGAGCAATATAATCCAGGATATCCTTTGTGATCATCTCGCCCGGAGCAAGGATCGGGATTCCCGGAGGATAGCACATAACTGACTCGGCACAGATACGTCCTATAGTTTTTTCGATAGGGAGCTTCTCCTTAGTAGAATAAAAAGCTTCCTGAGGCGTAGCCTTAACTATCGGAGTTACATACTCGGCGCAGAAGAAATTACCCTGCGGCTTGGAATAAAGTCTTGCAATGTCATTTAAGGCACCCGCAAGTCTCTCGATCTCCTGTATCCTGTCTCCGATGGAGATATATGCAAGAACATTCGACAGATCACCGAATTCCATCTGGATATCGTATTCCTCTCGAAGAAGATCGTATACTTCGATTCCCGTAAGGCCGATCCCCCTCGTATTTATGACGAGCTTCGTAACGTCAAAATCGTAGACGCTGCTCTTGTTTATGAGCTCAGAGCCGAATGCATAATATCCTTCGATATCATTTATCTCTTCCCTCGCATAATCCGCCATCTCACAGACCTTACCAAAGCTCTGCTTGCCCTTAAGCGCAAGATTACGTCTGCTGATATCAAGACTTCCCAAAAGAAGATATGAAGCACTTGTAGTCTGCATGAGATTTACAATGTTACTTACATATCCCTCGTTTATGCCTTCTCCGACAAGAAGGATGGAACTTTGGGTAAGTGATCCGCCTGACTTATGCATGCTTACTGCTGCCATATCCGCACCTGCAGCCATGGCATTAAGAGGAAGTCCCTCACCGAAATAAAGATGAGTTCCGTGTGCTTCATCAACGAGAGCCAGCATGTTGTTGGCATGTGCCAGGTCAACGATGGACTTAAGATCTGAACAGATACCGTAATACGACGGATTATTGATCATTATTGCCTTTGCATCAGGATTCTCCTCGATGGCTTTCTTAACATCAGCCGTCTCCATTCCAAGAGGGATACCAAGCTTAGTATCGACCTTCGGATCGATATATACAGGGATCGCTCCGCAAAGGATAAGAGCATTGATGGCACTTTTATGGACATTACGCGGCATGATGATCTTCTCACCGTGCTTACAGGCAGTAAGGACCATGCTCTGAACGGCACTTGTCGTACCGCCGACCATCATAAACGCATGCTTTGCACCGAATGCATCGGCAGCAAGTTCTTCTGCTTCCTTGATAACGGATACCGGATGACAAAGGTTATCGAGCGCCTTCATGGAGTTAACATCGATCTCCACACATTTAAGTCCGAGAAAATCAACAAGTTCCTTGTTTCCCCTTCCGCGCTTATGTCCCGGCACGTCAAAAGGAACGACTCTCTGTCGCCTGAACTCCTCCAAAGCCTTATATAAAGGCGCTTTCTTCTGTCTTTCCAGATCCATCTTTATCTCCAAACAAAAAAGCAATCCATCTTTACAATGAACTGCCTTAGAATTCTTAGTTTAAAGCACTAAGACCCGCCCATCAGCACCGGTTTTAAGAAACCATCTTATAAAATTAGGATCAACCTAGTTAAATAATCGTGGTGCTCTACACCACATGCGGCACTGACCTGCCCCGTCCGACGAGCGTTAAATACAGACTTCCTTGTCCGTATTCGGTCAATTAGTTTTACTCGAAAAGTATAACACGATAAAAGTTTTTTTCAAGTACAAAGGGCGCCTCCGAAGAAGCGCCCCATGAAACAAAACTAACAATAAACCCTGAAGATCAGTTCTTAGCGATGAACTTACCTCTTCTCTTGGATACAACGTCGAAGATGACTGCTGCGAGAAGAACTGCACCCTTAACGACCTTACACATGTTCTGGTCAACTGACATGAGCTGCATACCCATGTTGATGATACCCATGAGAACAGCACCGATGATAACGCCAGGAACTGTTCCGATTCCGCCGTATGCGGAAGCACCACCGATGAAGCAGGAACCGATAGCATCCATCTCGTAAGAGTTACCTGCTGTAGGCTGAGCGGATGTAAGTCTTGCCATTGTTACAAGTGCTGCTACTGCAGAGAGCAAACCCATGTTTGTGTAAGCAAGGAAGTAAACCTTATTTGTGTTGATACCGGAAAGTCTTGTTGCCTTCTCGTTACCGCCTACTGCGTAGAAAGCACGACCGATAGTTGTATTACTTGTAACGTATCCGTAGAAGAGGACTACTACCATAACCCAGATCAAAACGTTCGGGAGACCTCTGTCGCATGAGAACTTGAAGAATACCCACAAAACTGCAAGTGAGATAACTGCTGTCTTGATGATGAATACTACAAGCTTATCTGTTTCATAACCCTTCTTCTTCTTAACAAGTCTACTGCGGAGCTGCAAGAGAACGAAGATTGCTACTGCTACGACACCGATGATCATACATACGAGATTAAACTTCTTAACTACGAGGAAACCAGGCATGTAGATACCCATGTTAAACGGATCAGGGATGTAACATTCAGATCCGCCGCCGAAGATCTTAAGGAAAGCCGGCTGGTCTGTTACTGAGATACTTGAACCTTTAAGAAGTACGTTACTAAGGCCTCGGAAAGCAAGCATTCCCGCTAAGGTAACGATAAAAGGAGGTATACGGACATACGCAATCCAGAAGCCTTGGAACGCACCTATCAATATTCCTACAACGAGCATGATCAAAACGACTGCGATCATAGGAACATGCATATTCACAAGAAGAATCGCTCCGACTGCACCGGTAAAGCAAACTACCGAACCAACTGAAAGGTCGATGTTACCACCTGTCAGGATACAAAGGAGCATACCTACTGCCAAGATGAATACGTAAGCATTCTGTGCGATAAGACTCGTGATGTTCATCGGCGCAGCGATCAAACCCTTTGTACGCCAATAGAAGAATCCAAACACGATCAAAAGCACGAATACCATCGTATACTTTTTAATAAACTCTGAAATCTTATCCTTCGTCATTTTTTACTCTCTCCTTTAGCACTGGATTGTACGATACAAGACATAATACTTTCCTGTGTTGCTTCTTTACCGTCCATCTCTCCGACGATCCTGCCCTCGTTCATGACATAGATCCTGTCACACATTCCAAGGACTTCAGGAAGTTCTGAAGAGATCATGATAACCGACTTGCCCTCGCTGACGAGCTGGTTAATGATACAGTAGATCTCGTACTTGGCTCCGACGTCGATACCTCTTGTCGGCTCATCCAAGATCAGGATATCCGGATCTGCGAACATCCACTTGGCAAGAAGGACTTTCTGCTGGTTACCGCCACTTAAGTTTCCGACATTCTGATTAACTGTAGGACACTTAGTCTTGAGCTTGTTCTTATAATCAACAGCTACAGCATATTCCTTATCTTTGTCGATGATCTTGTATTTACTTACTGCATCGAGATTTGCAAGTGTGGTATTGATCTTTATAGGGTTACTCAGGATAAGTCCGTTACCCTTACGATCTTCGGTTACATAAGCAAGCTTGTGCTTGATAGCTTCCTCAACGGTATTAAGGTGTACTTCCTTGCCGTTGATCTTTAATTGTCCTGAGATGTTCTCGCCGTAACTTTTACCGAAAACACTCATCGCAAGCTCCGTACGTCCGGCACCCATAAGACCTGAGATACCGAGTACTTCACCTTTTCTTACGTTTATCGAAACATTATCGACAACCTTACGTTCCATGTAGAGCGGATGGTATACGTTCCAATCCTTAACCTCTAACATGATATCGCCGATATGACTTTCCCTCTTAGGGAATCGGTCGCTCAACTCACGACCTACCATTCCTTTGATGATCCTGCTTTCAGAGAAATCATCTTTGGTCTTATCCAGTGTCTCGATCGTAGAACCGTCACGGATGACCGTGATCTTGTCTGCTACATATGATACTTCGTTAAGCTTATGAGAGATGATGATCGATGTCATTCCGTCTTTCTTAAACTTAAGAAGCAGATCCAAAAGGGCCTTTGAGTCTTCTTCATTCAACGAAGAAGTAGGCTCATCCAATATTAATAACTTGGCCTTCTTTGCGAGAGCTTTCGCAATCTCGACCAACTGTTGTTTTCCTACACCAATATCCTTAATGAGCGTCCTTGATGACTCTTTGAGTCCGACGACCTTAAGATAGTCTGACGCGAGCTTATGCGTCTCGTTCCAGTCGATCTTAACGGCATTACCTCTCTCGTTTCCGAGGAACATGTTCTCGCCGATCGACATATATGGAATCAATGCAAGTTCCTGATGGATAATAACGATTCCTTTTTCTTCACTGTCCTTGATACCGTTGAAGTTGCACACTTCCCCGTTATAAACAATGTCGCCCTCATATGTACCATGCGGATAGATACCGCTCAATACGTTCATAAGTGTTGATTTTCCTGCACCGTTCTCACCGACCAATGCGTGGATCTCACCTCTCTCGACCTTAAGGTTAACGTTGTCGAGAGCTTTAACACCGGGGAATGTTTTGGTTATGTTCTTCATTTCCAGTATGATATCAGCCAATTAAATCCCTCCTAGTCGTTTTCAAGATAGTAGGCGGGCGAAATGCCCGCCTACACATCCGGAAACAGTTAGTATTTTTGTGTGTTTGGTGGTTAAGTTAATGATTAAGCAAGATCTGCCTCTGTGTAGTAACCAGAGTCGATCAAGAGCTCCTTGTAGTTATCCTTATCTGCGAATACAGGCTCACAGAGGTAAGATGGTACTACATAAGCGCCGTTATCATATGTTGTTGTATCGTTGATAGGTGGCTCGGATCCGGAAAGGATAGCGTTAACCATCTCAACAACCTTAGAAGCGAGAGTACGTGTATCCTTGAAGATAGACATGGACTGCTTACCAGCGATCATGTTCTTAACGTTAAGGATATCGCAGTCCTGACCAGTGATGATAGGCCAGTTACCTGTGTAGTTGTTTGTAAGGGAGTTAGCTACACCATAAGCTGTGGAGTCATTGGAGCAAAGCCATGCATCAATGTTAGAACCATCTGTGTAGTTAGCAGAAATGATCGTATCAGCTCTGTTCTGAGCATTCTCTGTTGACCAGGAATCTGTAGCAACCTTATCAAAATCAACCTGACCGGACTTAACTACGAGCTTACCGGAATCGATGTATGGCTGCAAAACATCCATAGCACCCTTGTAGAAGAACTTAGCGTTGTTGTCACCCGGGTCACCAGTTGTGATCTCGAGGTTGAATGGGCCTGCTGCGTTGTCGAGGTCGAGCTGATCTCTGATGTACTCGCCCTGCTTTGTTCCTACCATCTCATTATCAAATGTTGCATAGTATGTAACAGCATCTGAGTTCATGATAAGACGGTCATAAGCGATAACAGGAATGTTCTGCTCTTTTGCCATACCGAGAACTGTACCCAAGGAGTCACCCTCGATAGCAGCGATAACGAGAACGTCACATCCGCCGTTGATCATAGCCTCGATCTGAGAAACCTGTGTATTAACGTCGTTAGAAGCAAACTGGAGGTCAACATCATAACCTGCTGCCTTGAGCTGCTCTTCCATGTTAGCACCGTCCTGGTTCCATCTCTGGAGGTCCTTAGTAGGCATTGAAACGCCAACCTTCTTACCTACTGCAACTGCTTCTGTATCCTTGGACTCATCGGAGCCGCCGTTATTTCCTGCTGCTGCTGTAGTGCCTGCTGTTGTTTCATCTGGAATGTTCTCTGAACTTGTACAAGCTGCGAACATTGTCATTCCGACTGCAGCTGTCAAAACCAAACAAAGTAATTTTTTCTTCATTATTAAGCCTCCTTTATGCTTTGGTTTTACACTAAGAGACTAACATAACAAATTAGTAAAAAATTACGCTGTTCTTCACAATTTTATCCGTTTTTTAACATTCACGAAAAAGTGTCTTAGCATTATCTTGCACCTTTTCGAGAAAGCCAAAATAATGCTACTTATTCGCTTTTGTCAGGAACATTAAGGTATACATCTTCTTTTAAGTGGAAGCCGCTAGCGATAATGACTTCATCCATGTTCTCTTCGGTTACCATCAGCGGCTCAAGTGCTATGTAAGGTACATCATAGGTTCCGTCATTCATTGATGAATAGCCTTCCTCCGAAGTGATCTTCTCACCTTTTGCGAGCTTGACTGCGCATTCTGCCGCTCTTTGAGCAAGACGCTCTACAGGCTTATATACCGTCATGAGCTGTGTTCCTTCAACAATCCTCTGGCATGCTTCGAGATCCGCATCCTGTCCTACGACCATTATGTCACCTGCAAGGCGCTTTTCCGCAAGGACGGGAACAACGGCACTTGCAAGGTTATCGTTACCGCACATGATCCCCTGAACGCGGGATACAGTATCGAAATTATCTCTTATATAATCAGCTGCAAGTTCAGCCTTCCAGCCTGCCGCATGCATCGTATCCAAGATCTTTACGTTATTGGATCTCATGACTTTCTTAAAGCCTTCTTCGACGAGCACGACGTTATTATCAGAATCAGAGCCTCCGAGCATGATGACGCTCTTACCGCCGATACCGTTATCAACCATAGCCTGACCCATGAGAGTTCCTACCATCTCATTATCAAATGATATATAAAGATCCACATCGGCATTACAGATAAGACGGTCGTAGGCAATGACCTTGATGCCCTTATCCTTTGCCATCTGAACTTCTTCGGAGAGATTAAAACCGTCTATCGCGATGATGACGATGACATCCATCTTCTCTTCTATAAGATACTTTATCTGATTTTTTTGTTCTTCAAGAACACCGTTCGCATTTTGAACGTTTACCTCGGCACCGAGTTCCTTGGCTGCAGATACGAATACGTCTCTGTCTCGCTGCCATCTCTCGATGATGAACGAGTCAAAGCTAAGACCGATCTTGATCTTATCGTCAACTTTCTTGTTTTGCGACTGACCTTCATCCATTCCATTGCAGGAAGCAAGTATAAAAGTCAAAACAAAAACCATCGCCAATATCAGTGCCTTGATCCTGATCTTCATGCCATGTTCTCCTTGAATTCGGTTGGCGTAACTCCCACATTCTTCTTGAAGATCCTGCTAAAGTAGTTCGGATCAGTATATCCGACCATCTGACAGATCTCCTTCATTGAATACGAAGTACCGCTCAAAAGTTCCTTTGCCTTCTCGATCCTTAAGTTCGTTAAGTACTCGACAAAACCTTCCCCGGTCTCATCCTTAAAGAGCTTACTGAAGTAGTAAGGGCTTATGTTCACTTCTCTTGATACATCATCAAGAGATATATCGTTATTATAGTTCTTAAGGATATACTCCTTTGCGACCGCAATTGTCCTTGTGGATTTCTCTGCTTTTTTCTCGGTTACGTTCCTTGTGGCAGCTGCCATCTTTTCAAGGAACCATCGTCTTAATTCCTCATGATCCTCAGTTGCCATGATCTGCGGAAGATAGTCTGCTCTCGAATCAAAGACATATTTCATTCCGCCCGAATTATAAGCGATCTTTTCAGCCCATAGCACGAACTCCAGGATCTTGAGCCTCATGTCCATGATACCCGTCGAAGGATTTTGGAGCATCCAGTCAAAATACGCATTTGAAGATACCGCAACCTTCTCGGAATTTCCTTCCCTTATCTCATCGAAAAGCTGTTTTTCGAGTTCGCGCGGATAGTTGCTCTCATACTCAAGCCCGATAGGAAGATCTTCCACATGAATGACGTTCTCAGTCGTCATGGTAAGAGCCTTCAAAGCCTCGTTATATGAAGTACGAAGTTCCATCATGGGTTTTATGCTTCCGATACCGATCCTTATCTGCTGGTTAGTCTTTACCATAAGGACCCTGGCCATATCATTTGCCTTATCGATGATCGAGATACGTTCATCAAGATCCATCTTCTCTTTTTCAGTAGGAACAAGCACTGCGATCTTATTAGCCATGATGGTTCCCACAAGACAGTTAAATGTCTTTTTGAATTCATCTCTTATCTCGTTATAATGCTGCTGGAGCTTAACGGAACTTCCTACGGCATTCGTAAGGTGACTTCCTTCAAGCTTATCACCGCAGACAAAAGCGATCATGAAACCCTGTTCGTCCTTTATGTCAAGAATGGATTTATAGCTCTCGATATCTTCGTAGAACTTCTCCTGAAAGAGCACGTTGTAGATAAAACCGCTCTCGATGATCGGAACGACGATCTCGAGCTTTTCCTTGATGATAAGATCGTTGGTCCTTTGCATCCTCTGACCGTCGATGATGGTCATCGCCTTGCGAAGGATAGCTACGATCTTGGTCTTTTCCATCGGTTTGGTTATATACTCCAGAACATCCAATGCAATGGATTCCTGAGCATAATCGAATTTATCATATGCAGACATAACGATAAGAACGACCTTGCTGTTGGTCCTTCTGATCTCTTTCATTGCCTCGATGCCGTTGATACCCGGCATCATGATATCCATGATGATGATATCAGGCGAGAAAGTCTCGGCAAGTTCGATCGCACCCCTTCCCGTTTTCGCGGATTGAACGAGGCACATGTCACCGAACTCTTTTTCGATAATGAACTTCAAGGAATCTGTTACGATACCCTCATCGTCTGCTAGCATTATCCTGTACATAATCAATTATCTCCTTCGAAAGGCAGGCGGAAGATGAATTCCGTACCCTTTTCTTCACCCTCACTTATGATCTCCATGACATCATCCCTGTCAAGGAATATCCTAAGTCTCTCGATAACGTTATCAAGTCCGACACCGTTCGAATCCATCGAATCGCTGTGCTTTTTGGAATTTCCGATCAGGATGTCGTTTATCGTTTCCTGACTCATTCCGATACCGTTATCCTTTACGCTTACGCATACTTCCGAGCCGTCTTTTCTGACGGATACGGTTATTACTTTATCATAATCGACATTTCTGACACCATGATTGACAGCATTTTCGACCAGAGGCTGCAATATCATGCCCGGAATATGGACGTTCAGCACATCCTCATCGATCTGCTTAATAAACTTGATCTCTCCTGCAAACCTTACATTGATTATAAACATGTAGTGATCCACAAGATCGATCTCGTCCTTGAGAAGGATAGGTTCGTCGCTGTGCTTTACATTGTACCTGAAAAACTCGGACATATTCTGAACGAATTCATAGGTCTTATCAGCGCCCTCCATCATTGCAAGCTGTGCACCGGCATTCAAAGTATTGAAAAGAAAGTGAGGATTTATCTGTGCCTGAAGATACTTAAGCTGCGCATCCTTAAGGTGCGTTTCCATCATAAGTTCCTTCTCCTTATGACGCCGCTCGTTCTCCATATTCTCCCTGATCTGAGAGATATAGTTCCTTATACTTACGACCATCTTATTAAAAGCCGAAGTAACGACACCGATCTCATCTTTACTCTCGACTCGCGGAAGATCTACATCGAAATTACCCTTGGCCACTTCGTTTGCTGACTCCGACAAAGTCCTCAAAGGCTTGATCAGCCTTCCGGTATAATTTACGATCGCGAAAACATTAAGTAAGATGACAACGAACATGACGACAAGACTTACGTTTTGCATACTTCTAAGGCTCACTGAGATCTCGCTATACGTCTTGGAATTATCTTCGAACTGTCTGTTATTCAAACTCTCGATGTAGATATTTATGTAGTTATACATCTCTGTGGCACTTTCATACCTCAGTCTGTATTTTTCTACATTACGGCCGCGTTTTGCCTCTATCGCCTGAGACACGAGATCCAGGTAGTCATCGCTCATGTTCTTGATGTTTCTTTGCATAAGGTCATAGGATGAATCCGTGATACCCGAGTTAAGTCCTTCGATGATATTACGGAATTCCTGATCGCTCAAATAGTATTCCTCAAGAGCATCCGATGATTTGGAATTAAGATATCTCGTCATCGAATCCTGAACTTTATCCAGTGAATTGGATATCTCGTTAAGATAAAGGTTATCCTCATATGTTCTCTGAAGTCTTGAAGATACCGTCGAGATACCGATCAAAAGACTTAAGTTAACACCGAGGATCAGGACACTTGAAAGGATATATATGACAGTTATCTTGATCTGCAGCGGAAGGTCGGCAAATTTATGGCGTCTCATCGTCTTTTGCCTCCTCCTGCTCTTTCAGATAGGATTTGATATTCGTGTTGTTGATAAGTGTTATGTCAACATCCTTGAACTGGTTGGAATAACCGACTTTATCATATGAGATGAGGGCGTCTACACAGTATTCACCCATCTCTGTCGTATCGATCCTGATGGTCGAATCAACGATATATCTGTCGATACCCTGAAGGATCTCAGGAGAATCATAGTAACCCAGGATATGGACACGGCCAACCTTGTTATAGTCGATGACTGCCTGATGGACACAGGTAGAATCAAGTTCGTTAAGACAGACTATGATGTCAGGGATATCTTCACCGATGAAAAGGTCTCTTATCGACTCCTCAACGGAAAATGCGTTCTTGTCATCAACGCTTACCATGGATAGTTCTACCATTGCGCTGTAGTTATCCGAAGTCTCTATGTTTTCCTGAATACCGGAGTATATGATCGATTGACCGGATGTCTGGGCAGAACTTACGAGAACTGCAACATTTACAACGCCTGCATCACGATAAAAAAGGTCATCGGCAATATCCATTATCTGCTTGCTGTATTCTTTACCGAGAGTATAGTTACTGATACCGACGTAGCTTATCCTCTTACTTGATACGCAATCATTATTGACCGTTACTACAGGGATAGAAGCAGCAGTTGCTTCATTTATGAGAGATCTCATGGTATCTGTCTCTTCGGCATTGACGATGATACCGTCCACATTTGAAGCTATCGCGATCCTCATGAGTTCTTCCTTGGAAAGATCAGCTGAAAGCGTGGCACCTAAGTTCTCCACGTAGACATTGTTCTCAAGTCCGAAGTTATATGCTCCGGAATAAACTGATTTCCAGAAAGACGAATCTCTCTCATCAGTTATGAGGACATAGTATTTGTCGTAAACCTGCGCGCCAGTCTTTCTAGGGGTGTTTTTAAGGTATACGCGCAAAAATCCCACGGTAACGATTGCCGTGACCAGGACCATAGCGATATATGTAACAATATAAAAATATCTGGTTCCCCTGTGCTTGCGCTTCATATTTCCTCAAACGATGTGATAGCTTTGCTGTCTATTATAACACGCAAGTTATGCTTTGAAGAATACGCCGAATACACCCTGTGCAAGGATAATGAGTCCGCATAGGACAACAAAAGTTCCGAGGATGAAATTGATCCTTTTATAAGTCTTTTCCGTGATCTTTTTCCTGTGGAAATTAACAAAGAGGCACAGTATGAGCCACCAGGTAAATGTTCCGAGAACGATGCTCAGTAATAAAGTAATCGACTGGCCCGGACCGTGAATGTCAGTAACGTCAAATGAAGTAAATGCGATCATAAATGCAACGAGCGTACCGGGATTAAGGAGCGCAGCACCCATGGATGTAAGAAAATATATGATAAGGCTGTCGCCCTTAGCTTCGGCTTTCTCGATCTTTGCCTTACGGACGTAGAAAGAGATACCTATGAGGATTATTATGATGCCTCCGAAAAGTTCGATGATCGCTTCGTTTTTTTCGAGAAAATCAGATATTATCTTGACTCCGAATATGCCGATAGACGCAAATATCGCATCCGCAAAACAGGAACCCGATCCCGATGCAAATCCGCCTTTAAGTCCATGAGTAAGTGTTCGCTTTATGGTAAGGGCACCTATAGCCCCGGCTGGTACACCGAGCACTAATCCGATGAGATATCCTTTTATCAATAATTCGAGCATTCAGCACATCCTTCTTTTTTCTCCAAAAAAGGATACACTACTTGTTTTGTTTTGTTAAGCAAAAACACGGGTATTATGGTATTCTTAAACAATAATTATGAAAATCTTAAAATGTTGTTCGGGGGACGGATGATGAAAGACAAAAAAGGCATAATCTTCGATATGGACGGTACAGTATGGGACAGTTCCGAGAACGTTGCAAAATCCTGGACCGTAAAGGTAAAGGAAGCTGGTTTTGACAAAGTCGTCACCAGAGAAGACATTCAAAGCGTAATGGGAAAGCCTATGGATGTCATAGCCGATACCCTGTTTACATATACCAAGAAGGGCAAGCAGAGAAATGATCTTCGCGAAGCCTGCGAGAACTACGAGAACGAATACCTTCGCGAGCACGGCGGTATCCTTTACCCGGATGTCGTAAAGACATGGGAAAAGCTTAAAAAGGACGGCTATCACCTCTACATCGTCAGCAACTGTCAGGCAGGATACATCGAGGCATTCCTGGAGTATTACAAGATCGCATGGGGCGATCCTTCCTGTCTTATCGAAGACATTGAATGCTACGGTAATAATTTCCTTCAAAAGGATGAGAACATAAAGCTCATAGCAGAGCGCAACAAACTTACTTCAGCCTGCTACGTAGGCGATATCCAGAGCGATTACGATGCAACGGCAAAGGCGGGCTTTCCGTTTATCCACGCTTCATACGGATTCGGAAAGATCGATACCAAAGTACCTGAGATCAAGAAATTCAGTGACCTTACGGTCGTAGTAAAGGAGGTTCTCTCATGAACAAAGATCAGATATCCATCCCTTCGATCCTTAAGATCGAGAAAGGCGTAACTTCCAAGATCGGCACATATCTTAAGGATGCTGATCTTAACCAGGTGACCATCCTTTTCGGAAATGGTCTCATAGCAATGTTCGGCGAGCAGGTCTTCAAGTCCTGTGAAGAAGCAGGCGTAAAGATCCTTCACTACCAGGAGATGGATACCGTCGACTTCAACGATATCACCAATCTCGCATTCGAGCTTCCCAACAAGACCCAGGCCATCATAGGAATGGGCGGCGGCAAGGTCATCGATGCGGCAAAGTATATCGGATACATCTTAAGGATACCGTTCATAAGCGTTCCTACAAGTTCATCTTCTGACGGATTTTCAAGTTCCAGCGCTTCACTTACGATAGGCGGTCACAGGAAATCCGTTCCTGCCAAGCTTGCTTTCGGTATCCTCGTAGATACGGAAGTCATCAAGAGCGCACCTGTTAAGTTCCTTTATTCGGGCGTCGGCGATATGGTCGCAAAGATCTCGTCGACATATGACTGGCAGCACGAAGAGGACCTCGGGTTTACTGAAGTCAACGACTTCTCCTTCATGATCGCCAAAAAGGCCGTCAACTCCTTCGTAAGGACTCCGTTCGAATCGATCGAAGAGGACCTTTTCTTAAAAGAACTTTTGGATTCCCTTGCCATGAGCGGCATCGCCAATGAGATAGCAGGTTCCTCCGCCCCTACTTCAGGAAGCGAGCACCTTATCTCACATGCATTGGATCAGCTCCTTGAGCGTCCACAGCTTCACGGTATTCAGGTCGGCATCGCCACTTACATCATGTGCAAGATCTGCGACCACCGTTATCAGAGGATCGACACCGTATTTACGAAGACAGGTTTCTGGGATTACTGTGCTACTTTGGATCTCAAGGCAGCCGACTATATCGAAGCCGTCGATATGGCTCCTCACATCAAGCCTCACAGACACACTTATCTTCACGAGGAAAAATACAGAGAGCTTGCAAAGAAGCTCATCAAGGAAGATCCCAAGCTCACGGCCATCCTTCATTGATTGTAGATTTTTTGTAAATAATCCTTGTTAAGAATCAATCCTTCTCGAAAACGTTATATAATACAAGATATAAAATATATTTAAATAAACAGGAGAGGTGGATACTATGAGATTTTGCGCATTCATAGGAGATATGTACCGCGACTATTCAGCGGCCATGATCCTCAACCTTCAGCACGAAGCAATAGCCAAAGGACACATGATCGACGTAGTAGGTAATTGTTCCGTAACAAGCGAGAACCCTCTCCACTGCGAAGGTCTTAAGACGATCCTTAATCTCCCGAGATTCGAGAACTACGACGGTATCATCCTTTGTTCGGATACATTAAGTCACGCAGGTCTCGACAGAAACCTTCTGGATCGCCTTATCGCGACACAGAATCTTCCTCCGACGGTAAGTATCCGTGTTGACGAGCCGGGTTTTTACAGCATAGTTCCTGACAACAGGATCATCATGCATGATGTCACCGCTTATGTACTTGATAAATGCGGTTGCGGAGATGTCGGTTTTGTAACCGGACGTGATGAACTTAAGGATTCCACAGAGCGTC
>CAMVBS010000034.1 GCA_947165785.1 uncultured Clostridia bacterium
TCACGACATCCTCTACAGGGAAAAGGCTGCATTTTCCGATGCAGTCGGCCACTCAATGGTAGATCATCTCAAAGATTATGCGAACGGTTATTACTCTGACGAAGAGTATGAAGAAAAGATCGCCAAATATGATCATGCTAAGCCTTTCACCAAAGAGTCTCTTTTGTATAGAGAGATCTTCGAGAAATACTACCCTGATATGTCCGAGATGGTCGTTGATTTCTGGATGCCTAATAAGTCATGGGAAGGCTGTGATGTTAACGATCCTTCGGCTCGTGTACTTAAGAACTATGGCGACAGCGGAAAGTGAGGCGTATATATATGACTAAGCATATCTTTGTAACAGGCGGTGTTGTATCGGGACTTGGTAAAGGAATAACGGCAGCTTCTCTGGGAAGACTTCTTAAGACACGCGGACTTAAGGTCGCATCCCAAAAGCTCGATCCGTATATCAATGTTGATCCGGGTACCATGAGTCCTTATCAGCACGGTGAAGTATATGTAACCGAAGACGGCGCCGAGACGGATCTCGACCTCGGTCATTACGAGCGATTCATAGACGAAGACCTAAACCGTTACTCTAACCTTACGACAGGTAAAGTATATTCTTCCGTACTTGCCAAAGAGCGTCGCGGCGAGTATCTCGGAAGCACTGTTCAGACAATCCCTCATATCACTAATGAGATAAAGGATTTCATCTATAAGGTCGGCTTCGAATCCAATGCCGACGTAGTTATCACAGAGATCGGGGGCACTATCGGAGATATCGAGAGTCAGCCTTTCCTCGAAGCTATCCGACAGGTCGGCCGCGAGGTCGGAAAGGACAATGCATTATATATCCACGTTGTCCTTGTCCCCTATCTCAAAGCTTCAGGAGAGCATAAATCAAAACCTGCCCAGCACTCCGTTAAGGAACTTCAGGGCATGGGCGTAAATCCTGACATAATCGTCCTTAGAACTGACGAACCGATAGAAGATGAATCCATCTTCAAGAAGATCTCCATGTTCTGTAACGTAAAGCCTGACTGCGTGATCGAGAACACTACGATACCTTGCCTTTACGAGGCACCTCTGATGCTCGAGAAGAGCGGTTTCTCCAACGTAGTCTGCAGAGAATTAAATATCCAGGCTCCGCCTTGTGACCTTACATCCTGGAAAGCCATGTGCGATCGTATCGACAACTGTTCCAAGACATGTACGATTGGCCTTGTCGGTAAATACACCCAGCTTCATGATGCTTATCTTTCTGTTGCGGAAGCACTCCATCACGCAGGATATGAGTACTCATGCAAGGTCAACATCGAATGGATCGATTCCGAGACACTTGACGTCAACACCTATGAATCAGTTCTTTCAAAGGTGGACGGCATCATCGTTCCCGGCGGCTTTGGAGATCGCGGCATAGAAGGAATGATACTTGCCGCAAGGTATGCACGTGAGAACAACGTTCCGTATCTCGGCATTTGCCTCGGAATGCAGATCGCCGTTATCGAATATGCTCGTGACGTCCTGGGTTATAAAGATGCAAATTCACGCGAATTTGATGAGAAGTCGTCGCACCTTGTCATCGACTACATGCCGGGACAAGATGATGATATCGCCAAGGGCGGAACACTTCGTCTTGGAAGCTACATGTGCAAGATACTTCCGGGCACAAAGATGGAAGAGTGCTACAAGGAACCTATCATCAGCGAGCGTCACCGTCACCGCTATGAATTCAATAATGAATACAGAAGCGAGATGGAAAACATCATAAGCGGTATAAGTCCTGATGACACTTTGGTCGAGACGATCGAAGTATCATCCAATAAGTTCTTTGTGGGGGTTCAGTTCCATCCGGAATTCAAGAGCCGTCCCGATAAGCCTCATCCTCTTTTCATGGGACTTATAAAGAACAGTTTAGACAGATAATCTACGTTATTTCACCTTCAAACTGACAGGGGTAGTCCGAAACGGGGACGCCCCTGTTTATATTTGATCAATCACGAAGGATATCGCTCTTGCTAAGATCAAGCATGAATGAAGTTCCCTTTGAAGGTTCACTGTTAACTTTTATCGGAACATTTATCTTATCTGCAGCCCTCTTACTAAGGTACAATCCGAGTCCGCTCGAATTAAGTCCTTCCCTGCCGTTATTTCCCGTATATCCCTTCTCGAAAATGCGAGGCAGGTCTTCAGCTGAAATACCTATACCGTCATCTCTGATAACGACCTCGGCATCACCGATAACCTCTATCGTAACCTTACCTTCCGGTGCGTATTTTATGGCGTTGGATAAGATCTGTTCAATGATGCAAGAAAGCCATTTACGATCTGTTATTACCTCTTTATCCGTACCTTCGTATTCAAGCCTTACCTTAGAAGCAATAAACTGAGAAGCGTATTTTCTTATGGATTCTCTAATGATGTCATCAAGGCTGTATTTTCCTATGACAAGATCATTGGTCTTGGCGTCGAGCCTTATATATTGAAGTACCATATCGACATATCTCTCGATCCTGAAAAGTTCTGATAAGAGTTCTCTGTTTTCTTCGGTATCATTGCTCTTTAAGTTAAGTCTCATGACGGAGATCGGAGTCTTTATCTGATGGACCCAGTGAGTATAGTAATCGATCATTTCCTGTCTTTCAGAATCAGACTTCATATCCAGTTCAGAAAGCTTGGAAACCGCTTTATTGAGCATTGCACAATAATCCTCTTCAGCAAGAGTCTCAGGGTTAAGATCATAAGCCCACGCCCCTGATTCGTTACTTACGAGCTGCTCTCTTTCAGAGGCTTTCTTAAGACCGATAAGAAAGGACAAAAGCGTAAGAATGGCCACCACAACAAACCCTATGATCGATGAATAGATAAGTGGCTCAGCAAAGATATTATAAAGCCAGAATACAATGATATTTATGATGCTGATAAGTATAACAACACCATAGGCGACTGAATATCTTTTCAAAGTATCCCTTAAGACTTTAGTACTTCTTTTCATTCTATAATGTAACCTGCCCTGGGCTTAGTTATGATGAGATCGTTAAGGCCCAGATCTTCCATCTTCTTACGAAGCCTTGCAACGTTAACGGTAAGAGTGTTTTCTTCAACATAACAGTCGTTTTGCCAAAGCTCGGTCATGAGCGTATCACGACTGACGATCCGTCCCTTGTTTTCGAGAAGAACACGAAGGATCCTGAACTCATTCTTGGTAAGTTCCATGCGCTCTCCCTCAAAGGATACCGTACTGTCATTAAGGTTAAGAAAGGCACCTTTAAATTCGATGGAAGATACCTGTGTCTTGATCTCGTAATTTCGACGGAGCACTGCCTGGATCTTGGCTGTCAGGACCATAGGATCCACGGGCTTGGGGATGAAATCATCCCCGCCCATGTTCATGGCCATAACTATATTCATATTGTCGGAAGCTGATGATATGAAAAGTATCGGAACAGATGACACTTTCCTTATGACCTCGCACCAGTGATATCCGTTATAGAACGGGAGCATGATATCAAGCAGGACGAGCTGCGGATCATAGTCATTAAACTCAGGCATTATGTCCTTAAAATCCTTTACGATATGAACATCATTACCCCAGGTCTCTATCTGAGTCCTCATGGCAAGCGCGAGCTTGTTATCATCTTCAACCAATAAGATACGATACATCAACAATCTCCAAAAGCATCATTTTACGATATTATAATACGTTTTCGATGTTCCTGAATAGATAAGAGCATATATGACAGCGAAAACCACAAAGACCACCAAAGCGCAGATCAGATAATGAGAGACGTTAGTCATCAGAAGAAGACGCAGAAGTTTTAGAAGGATCGGAGAGGCAAACAAGGTATGGATTGCTGCTACTATAAGCGGCAGGAAGAACACGAGAAGGATCTGGGTCCTTATTGTGCGCTTAACTTCGGATGAACTCATTCCGATCTTTTCCATGATGACGAATCTTTCTCTGTCCTCATAGCCTTCTGAGATCTGCTTATAGTAAATGATAAGAGCCGTAGCAAACATAAAGATGATACCAAGGACAAGACCAAGGAACAGAAGAGTTCCGAATAGACCAAGTAATTCTTTGTTCGCTTCCCAGATGGAGTCGGAATAATAATATGCTTCGATATCATTCTTTTCGAAGTAATCGTTCATCTCACGATGGAGGACTTCATCAAATTCAAAACCGTCTTTTATGGCTTTGCTCCTGTCGCTGAATGTTATCGCAGCGAATCTTTCATAATCTGATGCATAGCTGCCGTAAACTTTTTTTTGCTGATCATAGATCTTCGTCATCGCATCTTTGGTTACAACGATTCCGTACACATCACAAATGGACACATAACTGGAAGTAACAGGAAAAGTGTCAACCTCAGAAACTTTATTATATTCTTCTCCCTGGATAACAAACTTTTCCGGAAATTCCTTTACTGCCGTGATCGGACAATATACAAGTTCGTTGTCATTAAGTTTAAGATCTTTTCCTGTAAGTTTATTATAAGTATCCACGTCTACGATCGTGAGGATCGAGGCTGCGGAAATACCCAGATCATCCTTATCGGATTGAACAAAATCGAATCTGTCACCGTCCTTTATGGTCGTAACTTCAAGGAACTCCTGACACTCCATCTTCTTGATCTTGAAGCCGGTTTCATCAGCTGCTTTATATGCCATATCGGAAATATCATCATAGTTTAAAAAGATCTGTTTTCCATCACCGTCGTAACATGCCAGTTTAACTTTGCAATGCGCCTGGAATGCATCATCCAATGTGCTGTACATACCCGTATAAAGACTTAATGTAGTTGATATCATTACAAGGATACATGTTGCAAGGATAGCGATCGAAGCAAGTCCTACGGCATTCTGCTTCATCCTGTAAAGGAGTCCCGATACAGACGGCATGTGCTTAGCTGTGTAGTAGAATTTCTCGTTCTTTTTAAGGACCTTCAGAACAAAGATGGAACCTGCTACAAAAAGGAAATATGTTCCGAAGATAACAAGTAATACCGCAAGGAAAAAAAGTTCCAAAGCAGCGACCGGATTTTTTACCGTAAGTGCGATGTAGTAACCGGCACCGATACAAAGTACTCCGAGAACGAGCAAAGGCCATTTGACCTTCGGTTCCCTCTCTCCTTTTCGACCACTTGATATGAGATCGACAGGTTTCATCATTGCGATACTGATCCTGTTGAAGATAAAGGTCAGAAGATCAATAACAACGAAAACAAGTATCGGCGGGATAACCGAAGCAGGCTTAATATAGTAAAATCCCGATATCGGTTCCGTACCTATGAGTTTGCAAACGAGAAGCGTACTTATCTTGTATGCAATGATACCGAAAACACTGCCCGAAACGATGGAGATAACACTGCTCATAAAACTCTCGTGGAAAAGAACTTTTCCGACATGTCTCTTCTCCATACCAAGACAGTGATAAAGACCGAACTCAGGCTTTCTCTGCTTCATAAGAAAACTATTGGAATATACCATCAGGATAAACGAAAGGATAAAAAGGACTACAGTTCCCATTATCATGATGGTCGGAAGATACGCACCACCTGTCGTATTTTCAAGTTCCTTGTCGATGGTAAGCGTAAACATGATGAAGAAGCATCCCAGAAGCCCCATCTCAGTCAATATCCTCGGGATAAAGAATCTGTAGTTCTTTCTGATATTACTCTTTGCGATCTGATAATAGATGCTGCCCATCAATTCTCACCGCCTTTTCGAAGCATGGTAAGCGTATCCGAGATCTTCTTGTAAAGTTCCTCGTCAGTCGCATCACCTCTGTAGATCTGATGGAATACCACGCCGTCCTTGATAAAGAGGATCCTGTTGGCATGCGAAGCAGCCGCAACCGAATGCGTTACCATAAGTATCGTCTGACCGTTCTTATTTATCTTCTCGAAAACGCGAAGAAGATCGTCAGATGACTGTGAATCCAAGGCACCGGTAGGCTCGTCAGCAAGGATCAGCTTTGGATCCGTTATGAGAGCTCTTGCAACTGCAACTCTCTGCTTCTGACCGCCTGAGATCTCATAAGGATATTTACGAAGGATAGTATCGATCCCAATTTCCTTAGTGATCGTGTTTAATCTTTCCTTGTAATCATTAACATTCTTACCGCCCAAAACTATCGGAAGAAGGATATTGTCCTTAATACTCAACGTATCGAGGAGATTAAAATCCTGGAATACAAAACCCAGGTTATTTCTTCTGTAAGATGCAAGTGCATTGTCATTAAGAGTGATCAATTCCTTGCCGTCGATCGAGATAGTTCCCGAAGTCGGCTTGTCAAATGCAGCCAGGAGATTTAAAAGTGTAGTCTTGCCTGAACCGGACTCACCCATTATCGCAACGAATTCTCCCTGCTCAACATCAAAGTTTACTTCCTTTAACGCATGCACCTGATTGTTTCCGAATCTTGTAGTATATGTTTTCTTGATTCCCATTACTTTAAGGATCGCCATATCAATAACCTCCGCTATTTATCTTCAGCCTGTATGATACGTCTTAAGAAAACGAGTCTGAATCGATTAAGGTGACACAGGGTGACAATTTCGTCACATATTATAAAACGGTCCCGCAAAACTTGCGAGACCGTTAACTATCTTTTAGTTTTGATCAGCAGATCAGATACCGTTGATCGTCGAGATACCCGGGATCGTTTCCTCGAGTACATCGAGAAGGATCTTGACCGTATCAAGTGATGTAAAGATCGTTACGCCGTTTTGGATGGCGCATCGCCTTATCGCAACACCGTCTTCGAAGTGGACACCCGAGAGGATGGCACGGGTATTGATGATGTAGCTTACGTAACCTGCGCGGATGGAATCAAGGATCTCCTCGCTTCCTTCACTTAACTTACCTCTGATACGTGTCCTTATGCCGTGCTTTTTAAGGAAGTTTGCAGTTCCGACAGTAGCTTCGATATTAAAGCCCAGATCGTAGAATCTCCTGATCAAAGGAAGAGCCTCTTCCTTATCCTCATCTGCAAGTGTAACGATTACGGTACCGTAACCCTTCATCTTGATCCCCGAAGCCTGCAAAGCCTTATAGAAAGCTCTGTTAAGGCGCTTGTCATAACCGATGGCTTCACCCGTGGATTTCATCTCAGGTGAAAGATATGAATCCATACCGTCGAGTTTCTGGAATGAGAACGCAGGAGCCTTAACATACCATCTGTCAGGTGACTGCGGCGGATCGAGCTTTGTAATACCCTGATCTTTAAGGCTTACACCGAGCATGACCTTGGTTGCGATGCAAACGAGGTTTTGATCCGTTGACTTACTTAAGAACGGAACACTTCTTGATGCACGAGGGTTAACCTCGATAACATATACGCTGTCATCCTTATCAACGATGAACTGGATATTGAAGAGACCTACGATACCGATACCAAGACCAAGTCTTGTCGTATAGTCGCAGATAGTATCCTTTACCTTCTGAGATATCGAGAACGGAGGATAAACGCTCGTACTGTCTCCTGAGTGAACACCGGTACGCTCAACAAGCTCCATGATACCCGGGATAAATACTTCCTTGCCGTCACAGATCGCGTCGACCTCGACTTCCTTACCGACAAGATACTTATCGATAAGAACAGGCTTATCCTCATCTACTTCAACGGCATTCTTAAGGTACTTAACGAGCATTGCCTCATTAGCAACGATCTCCATGGCACGGCCGCCGAGAACGAATGACGGACGGACGAGAACGGGATAACCGATCTTTTCCGCTACCTTGATGCCCGTCGGGATATCAGTAACTGCTTCACCCTTAGGGTTAGGGATCTCCAGGGACTTGATGACAGCGTCAAACGCATCACGGTTCTCAGCTTTTTCGATAGCATCACAGTCTGTACCGATGATCGGAACGCCTCTTTTACTAAGTGAATCAGCGAGGTTGACTGCTGTCTGGCCTCCGAGTGTAACGATGACGCCGATAGGCTTTTCGAGATTGACGATATTCATTACGTCTTCTGTAGTCAAAGGCTCAAAGTAAAGCTTATCTGCAGTTGTATAGTCAGTAGATACCGTCTCAGGGTTATTGTTGATTACAATAGCTTCATAACCGAGTTCACGGATGGTCCTTACGGCGTGTACCGTGGAGTAGTCGAATTCGACGCCCTGACCGATACGGATAGGACCTGAACCGAGAACGATGACTTTCTTTGCATCTGATATGATCGACTCATTCTCTTCAGCATATGTCGAATAGAAGTACGGAACATAGCTCTCGAACTCGGAAGCACAAGTATCGATCATCTTGTAGACAGGTGCGATATTGTTCTCGAGACGGAGCTTATATATCTCATCTTCGCTCCTGCCCCAAAGCTCAGCTACATAGGAATCGGAGAATCCCATCTTCTTTGCTTCGATCAGGTGCTCCATGGAATCCTTGTTCTCTTCCATCTCTTTCTCGAACTGAACGATCTTCTGGATCTTCTCGAGGAAGAACATGTCGATCTTCGTTATGTCATAGATCCTGAATGCATCCACGCCGAGCCACATAAGCTGAGAGATAGCATAGATACGGTCATCAGTGCCTTCCTTGATATATTCGAGAAGGTCATCGACACTCATATGTTCAGAATCGAACTTAGTCATGTGGATGTGGTTCTTGCTGTCCTCGAGTGATCTTATCGCCTTAAGAAGACTCTCTTCAAAAGTACGGCCGACACTCATGACCTCACCTGTTGCCTTCATCTGAGTGGAAAGCTTATTAAGAGCTGCCGGGAACTTATCGAACGGGAATCTCGGCATCTTTGTAACTACATAGTCGAGCGCAGGCTCGAAGCATGCAGGAGTATTTGCAAGCTGTATCTCATCAAGGTTCATGCCTACGGCGATCTTGGCAGATACTCTGGCGATAGGATAACCGCTAGCCTTGGAAGCAAGAGCCGAAGAACGTGATACACGAGGGTTGACCTCGATAACATAATACTTAAATGAATGAGGATCGAGTGCGAACTGGCAGTTACATCCTCCCTTTACTCCGAGCGCTCTGATTATCTTAAGAGCACTGTCACGGAGCATATGATATTCCTTGTTCGTAAGCGTCTGTGAAGGAGCTACGACTATGGAGTCACCTGTATGGATACCTACAGGATCTAGGTTTTCCATATTACATACTGTGATAGCAGTATCATTGGCATCACGGATAACCTCATACTCGATCTCTTTATAACCCTTGATGCTCTTCTCGATAAGGACCTGATGTACAGGAGAAAGAGCAAGAGCATTCTTCATCATGACACGAAGCTCGTCAGGGTCATCTGCAAATCCGCCGCCTGTTCCTCCGAGTGTAAAAGCAGGACGAAGGATAACAGGATATCCGATCTTGTCAGCTGCTTCGAGAGCTTCTTCAATGCTGTATGTGATCTGTGAAGGCACGACAGGCTCGCCGATCCTCTCACAAAGTTCCTTAAACAGCTCACGATCCTCGGCACACTCGATACTTTCCGCATCAGTTCCGAGAAGCTCGATCTCACACTCTCTGAGTACACCTTTCTTCGACAGCTGCATAGCAAGGTTAAGACCTGTCTGTCCGCCGATTCCCGGAACGATCGCATCAGGACGTTCAAGACGGCAGATCCTCGCAAGGTACTCGAGAGTCAACGGCTCCATATAGACTTTATCCGCAATGGATGTATCAGTCATGATCGTTGCAGGGTTGGAGTTAGCAAGGATTACTTCGTAGCCTTCCTCTTTGAGGGCAAGGCAAGCCTGAGTACCTGCATAATCGAATTCAGCTGCCTGACCGATAACGATCGGGCCTGAACCTATGACCAAAACTTTCTTGATATCGGTTCTCTTAGGCATTCTCCTTTACCTCCTTAAGTATTCCCGTGAATTTCTCGAAAAGGTACGAGCTGTCCTGCGGACCCGGAGCACTTTCCGGATGGTACTGCACGGAGAACACGTTATCTTTTTTACACTCGACACCCTCAACGGTATTGTCGAGAAGATTAATATGAGTAGCTTCAAGGTCAGTATTCTTAAGACTATCAAGATCTACAGCGAAGCTGTGGTTCTGAGAAGTTATCTCGATCTTGCCTGTCTCAAGGTTCTTAACAGGGTGGTTTCCGCCTCTGTGACCGAACTTGAGCTTATAGGTCTTTGCACCGTAAGCAAGAGAGATGATCTGGTGACCCAGGCAGATACCGAAGATTGGGTACTTGCCCCTTAACGCCTTAACTGTCTCGATAACCGGAGTAACGTCTTCAGGGTCTCCAGGGCCATTGGAAAGGAAGATTCCGTCAGGCTTCATGAATTCGATATCTTCAGGCTTCGTATCAAACGGAACGACCGTTACGTTACAGCCGTAGGAATTAAGTTTTCTTATGATGTTGAGCTTTATGCCGCAGTCGATAGCGACCACATTAAATCTCGGGTTAGGAGTTCTTGAATACCAGCGCTTCTTGCAGCTTACCCTGCTTACCTGATCATGCGGGTACGGAGTAACCTTGATCTTTGCAAGTGCAATATCCGTAGGTGTATCAACCGAAGTGATTATGACTCTTCTGGAACCGAGATCTCTTATGCTCCTTGTAAGCTTACGAGTATCTACGCCGCTTATTCCGGGTATCATATTCTCCTCGAGTTCTTCTGATAATGTCTTTGTATATCTGAAGTTGGAAGGAAGATCGTTATAGTCACTTACGATAAGTCCTCCGATGCTCGGATTCTTACACTCATAATCATCATCCGTGATACCGTAGTTACCGATAAGAGGATAAGTCATTACGACCATCTGATCTGTATAGGAAGGATCTGAAATGATCTCCTGATAGCCCACCATAGATGTATTAAAGACTATCTCACAGACACGTTCAACATTTGCTCCGAATCCGAATCCGACATACTCACTGCCGTCTTCCAAAACGATTTTACGATCGGGTTTAATCATATTTCACGCTCCTAAAAAAAAGACATCCATACAGGGCGAGTATTCGCCTGCTTTGAACGTCCTTGCCCATCTTTAATAAAGGATTGTAGCAATCGCACATTTTAGTGTCAATCGAAAGTAATAATAAATAATTATCGTTTTATGCCTTAAGATTTTTTCCTTCTTGACCACTGTACACTTTAAAAATAAAATAAAATTTAGTTAACCAATGTTAACAAAACAGATTATCGGAGATTAGAAAATGAAAATGAGAAAACTTATCAAAGCGGCAACTGCTCTGTCGCTTTCTGTTCTGCTACTGGCAAGCTGCTCCAAGCCTTCAGACAAACCTTCCGACGACGACATTACGTCTGACAAGACTACTGTTCAAGAAAAAGACCACGGCAAGACCCAAGACTTATCATCGGACAAAGATGACGATACATCTTCGGATGTGGATCTCGACGGACTTTGGTGCAACAAATACGGTCCATATGTTGAGATCGATACCGATGCGGGAACCATGGTATTCGTTACCGGCGAGAATTTCCTGATAGACAAGATCGAGGATGATTACATCTATGTTCACTGGAACGATTATGATCGAACAGAATATACTATCGAGCAGTTCATGGAACGCGAACCCTTACAGAAGAAGATGCGTTGTACATATACATCGGCAGCCAATACCAACTGGTATGACGGTCCGATATCAAGGCAGGGAGATCTGAGATTTCCAATAAGCCTTAACGGAAACAAATTATCTTTCCTCAATACTGTACTGATCCCTGATGAGGAATTTGCCAAGACCATTCCTGATGTCAAGGAACTCATAACATCATTCAGATTCAACGATCTTCTTTGCGAAACATACTCTTATTACAACCTTGCGATACCTGTCTTCAAAGAAACAGGAACATGTTCCTTTGAACCATTATCCAGCGGCAATCTTACATATGAGATCGACGGAATGGCAGTCACGGTAACAGATAATGATAACGATGAGAGCGTTAAGTTCTATGTCCTTTATAAGAACGAACAACCGATCCTGACTTCTGAATACGGAGGAGTCTGGTACGATGATTTCTCGGCTTGGGTCGGAGACTACTATGAAGTCTTTACTGATGATATATGGACGATAAGTTCGGACAGGACCCTTATTATCTCTGACGGAAACCAAGAAACATTTTACGATTGGAACAGTACTGACGCCTCTCTCTCTTTCATAACAGAAGAACAATTGTCATCGAACTATAGCATCACTTACATCGCGGACTTTCATCCTCACATGTACGGCTCTTTCAGAGGCAGCATTACCGAGAACGGTTCTCCATTCCCTGACTATTATGATCTGGCAATGGAAGGCACGTTTGAATATGATCTCATCGAATACAGAAATGAGATCAGAGAAGGAACAAGGTCCAATGACATATACCTTACCAATCAGTATGTATGGAAAAACGGCAATGAAACCATCACTGTCGATGTAGACCTGCTCGGCGAGGATATTTCCAAAGTCTGGCTGCCTGACTACTGCTCATTAAGCCTTCAGTATCATGATCATGAAGAGATGTTCTATAATTACCATGAAACGTGCTTAAGTTCATTGATCCATATCAGGAAGGGTCCTTACTATAATGCCGTTACGATCACCGAAGAACTCACTGATGTCGACGGGGATATCGATGCTTCATTGATCGGATGCAGAATGGACGATGAGAAGACATACGGCGAATTGTTTGATTATGATTCCTGTTCCATCATCGGAGATACCCTTACTGTTACATGTTCGCCTATAAGTGCTTATGACAGCTACAGTATCTACATTTCCGACGAACAGGTCTCATCCAAAGTAGACCGTGTATTCGATATCAAGGCATTCCTTTCAACTGATCCTCACGACAGTCCATGGGGTATAGATTCTTCCGGATACGGATGCGATGTGATAGATCTTGTTGATATGGATTACTTCTCGAGTGATAAGTGCTACATAGATCCTATGAATTGTACTGCCATCTTCTACGTATGGACACCTGAAGATTTTGCATGCTTCACTTATTATGTGAACGCTGTTTATATCAGTGACATGAATAAAGTTCACACCGAGCTTCATCTTATGAATGATATTGATCTGAGCGGATATGTTTGGTCACCTCTCGGAGAAAATGTACCGGCATATACCGGAGGCGAATTCTATGAGACAAGTTTCTGCGGTGTAATATACGGAAACGGATACAGCATAAAGAATTACGAAATCAGTTTTGAAAGCAGTTTTTTAGCCGAAGCTGAGATGTTTAACGTGATAGGACTTACACTTGAAAATCCTGTAATGGGAGGAGCCAATATAATTCAGGGATTGGATTCTTATCTTTTTGCCGGACCGTCCTGCGGAACAGGAACACTTTATGATTGTCATCTCAAGATCAGATCCGAAGATTATAACAATGATACCGATGAGTTGAGATTCGGTGATTATACTTCCATCTTTACGGGATTTGTAGATTGCACCATGACAATAGACGGGGAGGAAGTTGATATGTCCGGATATGGAAAAGCAGAATTCGGATCAACGGCGAATAATCCCGCAGAAGAATTTATTCAGGATGACGGAAGTTACAAGTACGATGCACAGGCAGATTACGAGAACTTCAAAGAGGCATATGGTATTTGATCAAACTGTAATGTCGCCGATCTTGGCATCAAGATATGATACAAGATCGGTCGACTTCAGCCTGATCTGAAGTCCTCTTTGTCCGCCGCTTACAGAGACATCATCTACAAGTTCGATCATCTCATCAAAGAACGTAGGATATTTTTTCTTCATGCCGACAGGAGAACAGCCTCCTCTTATGTAGCCCGTGAGGTTTAATATCTCCTTAACGGGTATCATCTCGATACGCTTTTCACCTGCAAGCTTGGCAGCTTTCTTAAGATCGAGCTCATCGTCAACCGAAAGACAAAAAACATAGATATTCTTACCTTCTCCCCTCGTTACCAAAGTCTTAAAGACCTCTTCGTACGGAAGGTTAAGGTATTCCGCAACATGATGACCGTCAAGATCATTCTCATCAAATTCATATTCGAGAGCTGAGTATTCGATACCTGCAGCAGTTAGTTCGCGCATTGCATTTGTCTTTTTAATCCCTGACATCTATTTCCTCCTTGCCGAAGGACACGGTAGCATCAGTCCACTCACCGAGCTTCGACTCGATCTTGATCTCATATCCGATAAGATCACAGGCACGCTTTACCAGATAAAGACCAATACCCGTAGATTTCTTATCCTGTCTTCCGTTGTAACCCGTATAACCCTTTTCGAAGATCCTCGGAAGATCTTCTGAGCTTATACCTATACCACGGTCTTTTATCTTAACATATTCGGAAGTAAGCTCAATAGTTATCGTCGAACCCCTTTTCGAGTATTTAAGGGCATTTGAAAGAAGCTGGCCGAGTATGAATGATATCCATTTCTCATCAGTAGTGACAGAGATATCCGAAGGCTTATACTCGATGTTTATCCCTCTGCCGATGAACTGCGAAGAAAACTTACGAAGGAGCTGCTTTATCACGGAATTCATATCGACCTTATCGAAGACCAGATCGTTGCTCTCGGCATCCAGCCTCAGATAATTCAATACCATATCGACATAGTCACTTATATCGGTAATCCCATTCTTGATGTCCACACGGGTATCATCATCAGGAAGGTTCTCTGCAACGAGACTTATGGCCGAGATAGGAGTCTTTATCTGGTGAGCCCAGATAGTAAAATAATCGACGGTCTCATCATATCTGAAGGAGTCTTTCTCGACAGCGGCACGCTTGGCCTCATATTCCCTGTTAAGAAGCCTTACGTACTCTTTCTCGATCCAGTCCTTAGGCTCGAATTCCGTTAGGGGGATATTCTCGCTCTCGAGAGATCTTAAAAGCTTACTCTTTCTCGAAAACTTGAGATAATCCAGAAAGCCGGCGATCAAAAGGATAAACGCCCACATAAGAAGAGCAAATAATATTATCTGCATCTGCACATCAAACAGCCAGAAAAGCAGCGTCAAAAAAAGGAAGAACGAAGCGTTCATCAAGATAATGTATCTTCTGGAACTTAAGTACTTCCGGATATTATTCAACTATGTATCCCTGGCCTTTCTTAGTCGTGATGAAATCGCAAAGACCCACAGCCTCGAGTTTCTTACGAAGTCTGTTAACGTTAACGTTAAGTGTATTCTCATCAACAAAACACTCGTCATCCCAGAGTTTCTCCATGAGTTTTCTCCTGGAAACGATCGTAGATTTATTCTCGAGAAGGACCGACAGGATCCTGTTCTCATTCTTGGTAAGCTCGACCCTTTGTCCATCGAAGTTGAGCACTGATTCACCCGGAACGAATATGGCACCCTTATGCTCGATAAGATTGGAATTCGGTCCGAAGTCATATGCTCGTCTTAAAACGGCATTTATCTTGGCGGTCAATACCTCAAGACTGAACGGCTTGGAGATAAAATCATCGCCGCCCATGTTCATTGCCATTACCTGATTCATGTTGTCTGATGCGGATGATACGAAGATTACGGGAACTCGTGAAACTTCACGGATCTTGGTACATCTGAAAAAACCGTTATAGAAAGGAAGATTTACGTCAAGAAGAACAAGGTCAGGTTTGAACTTCGTAAAATCACCCATGACATTCTCAAGATTGGAATCTATTGCTACCTCAAATCCCCACTTCTCAATATGAAGCTTCATCTGTTTAGCAATTACTTCATCGTCCTCTACAATAAAAATCCTGTACATATCAAGCACCCTCAGTTTCACATTTCTCAACTAACATTAAACCATACCTTATGATAAAATGCTCCTATAATTTTATTAATATGATCAGGAGTCAATATGCCATCCAATTCTTATCCGGAACATGATATCAACCAGGTCTTTGATTATTTAAGTTCAGTACTCGTTCACGGCGATACAGCCGAGAATGCTCTCGATGAACTGACATTCGTAAACAGGCTCTTTTCCGCACTTCCTGCAGAAGCAGTTGAATACGGCATGCAGTTCCTGCACGGCAACAGAGATCTTCCTGAAGCCTGCAACGAGATAATGCCTCTTTATATCAGGTTCGTTAATCTCATCGAATACTGCGAGACCATCGAGAAACTTCGTGAGATACCATCTGATCCGACAACTGAGCAGATCATGGAAAGGATAAAGATGAACGGATCCCTGGATGAGCTCGAGAAGCCTTTCTGTAAACCGTTACTCGGTTTTGCATTTAATAAGGAGATCCCTGAGAAAGTAGACCCTTCTTCACTTCCTGAAGAGACCAAGGATCCCGATCAGGAAAAGAAAGGCACAGGTCTTCATCTGATGAATTCCTGCGCCCCTGTATTCGTGTGTAAGGATCTTGTGCAGACAGCCTGCTTTTACGAGACATATCTCGGATTCGAATCCGTTCACCTGGATGATGAATCAATGCCTCATATCAGACTTTCAAGAGACAATATAGAAATAATCCTCGTAGAGAAAAAGACCAATAACGATCTTGTTCCCATGCGTGAGATCTACGGGATCCCTTACGATCTTTATATCTATGTAAGTGAGCCGATGCTCCTTCAAAACGAGCTCATAAACGCAGGTGTTACGATAGTCAAACCATTGGCGGAATTCAACGCATCCTCAACGACCAACAGAGAGTTCGTTATCGAGGATCTCGACGGGCGTCATATCTGCTTTTCTCAGCGTGAGTTCTCGATCTAAGATCAGCGGATGATCTCGTCTATCGTAGATACGGTACTGAATGATCCCTTGTGCTTTGCGATTATGTCTCTTAGAAGCTGAAGTTCAAAGTAGTTCACGTAACAGATCAAAGTCTTATTGTCACCTGCAATGGCTCCCCTGGAGTTCATGATAGTGCAGGTCTTGTTAAGATGTTCTTTGATGTCAGCGATGATCTTATCTGGTTCCTTGGTAATGATGGTAACCTGTTTGATCGCTTCGAAGTGATCCGTAAAGTGGTCGATGATAGCCGTAGCAACAACATATACCAGAAGACTCAGCAATGCGGAATTCCTGTTGATAAGAAGAAAGATCGCGACATATACGCATACATTGAACGATATGAGGATATAAGTCATGCTGTAGTTCTTGCCGGTCTTATCCGACATCTTACGAACGATTATATTGGCAAGGATCTCTGAACCGTCGATACAGCCGCCCGATCTTAGGATCAATGATAATCCCGCACCCAAAAGTGCGCCTCCGAACGCTACCGCAAGGAAATGCTCAGTATTAAGTTCAAAAGGTATCCTCTCGAAAAAGGCCAGCCCGACTGTATAAGCCAAGGAACCGACTACCGCTTTTAGCATTACCTTTTTTCCGAGTATAAACAGACCCGCTATAAGAAAAGGCAGGAATACTCCGAAAACACATAATGAAAGGTTTGCACCCGTAAGTTTACTTATGATGATAGCTATACCTGCAGTTCCGTAGTCGATCGCATCATTAGGAAGAAGGATACAGGCTACCGAGAAACTGGCAAGTGCAGCTCCGATGACGATATAGAGATATGACAGTGCTTCCTTTAAGGTATTTTTCATCTGTCCTCACCGGACTTTCTGACTGCAACCGTCGATTTTTCAACTGATGGTCTTGGAAGAGCAACATCATGACCGCAGCCCTGACATCTGAGCTTGATCTCAGCACCGGCTCTTATAACCAGCCAATCCTTGGAACCGCACGGATGAGCTTTCTTCATTGTGATGATATCGCCTTCTTCGTATTTATAGAGAAAGAACTTATTAGCCATATCAGAAGTTACCGCCGTTATAACCCCAGTCACTGACCGGATGATAAGTTACGTAGATACTGTCTCCGCTGATACCGTACTCATCAGAGAGGAGCTTACAGATCTCACCTGTCATCTTGTCATATTGAGATGACGGAGCATTACCCAACAGGCTCACTGACACGTACGCACCTTTCTCGAGCTTACGGCCGCCCATCCAAAGATCATATCCGTCCTGGATACCGACCATGAGATAGCTTTCAGGCTTTCCGATAACAGATATCAGTTTTCCGAACGAGGACTTAAGTTCCTCCTTCTTCTGTTCATCAAGTTTGATAGTAAGTTTTGCATCAATAAACGGCATAATATTTCCTCCTCTTCTTTATGGCTTAGGGTAACCTATCGCATCAAGAAATTTGTTCGCCTGTTCCCTTCCGGATTCGTTCAACACTGTAACAGTGATCATTGTTCCATCGGCATAATAGTGTCCACCAAATAATAATCCATCGCGATTTCCCCCACTATACGTACCATCATATATAATATAGGAACCTTCCTCATTCGTGTAAGTTCCTGAGAAACTACTCTCATCAGTCAAGCTGGTCAAAAGGTTATCATATTTTTCCTTAAATTTACTCTCAGCATCATCGCTCATCATCCACATGATCTCAATGTTCTCATAATCAGTGGCAGAAACCCATGAATACGAGTAATTATCACTTAGAAATTCCGTTATATCGCTATCCTGGAATCCCGCCTGCCTAAGCGCATCCTCGAATTCACTTGCATCCTTTACCTCAAGCAGGCTCTCACTTAAAGACCTGTCTTCACTATCATCGGTATCAAGATTGAGATCTTCTTTAATTTCTTCTTCGAAGTCACTTTCAGAGTTCTCTTTGTCCTCATCAGCATCCTTATCACTATTGGACGATTTTCTTTCACTTTTTCGATCAGGAGTTTGGGAGCATCCTGATACAAACACCGACATTGTCGTCAAAGAGAGCATTAGCGCAAACACCGTTAATAAGGTTGTCATCTTTTCTTTTTTCAAATTCTTGTCCCCCCTTTATATGTGTAACAATGTTACATATCCCGTTGTATCAATCATTTTCGAGACTTAAGTAATATTCTTCGAGTTTAGGCCTTGCAGCTACATAATACTTCTCCAGGTTCTTGTCGAAGTGCTTTCCCATGCTATCCATTATGATACCATCAGCCTGTTCGAACGACATCTTTTCCTTGTAGACTCTTTTACTAACCAACGCATCGTAAACATCAGCTATCGCCATTATACGCGCCTCAAGAGGGATCTGCTCGCCCTTAAGTCCCTCCGGATAACCTGAGCCGTCCCATCTCTCATGATGGTAATGAGCTACATTCTCGGCGATCTTCGCGAATTCCCTGTCATCAGTATCCTTGAGGATCTTATGAACGATCTTCGCTCCTTCAGCCGCATGCGCCTTCATCTTTTCAAATTCCTCAGGAGTAAATCTTCCCGGCTTACGTAATACCGCATCATCTACCGCGACCTTACCGAGATCATGCATAGGAGCGGCTTTGATTATATCTTTACAGAACTGCTCAGAAAGATCCATGTCTCCTGATCTTACGATCTCATTTACCAGAAGCCTAACACCCTGGCTGGTACGCATGATGTGACCGCCTGTAGAGTTATCTCTGCTCTCAACCATCATCGCCATGCTCAGGATGAGGTTATCATGCATCTTTACTATATGTCCCGTCTTCTTCTCAACTTCTTCTTCGAGCTTACTGTTATAGTTATCCAGAAGCCTTATATACTTCTGATCCTCCGT
>CAMVBS010000035.1 GCA_947165785.1 uncultured Clostridia bacterium
TGAGATGGGTAACAGTCGTACTGGTCGTCTTTTATCATGTCTTTTATATGTATAACGCTGAGGGGATCCTTGGCACGATCGGAAAGATCACAGATCTGGAAGTCCAGTATTACGATGTGTATCAGTACATCGTTTATCCGTGGTTTATGGCACTTCTCTTCATCGTTTCAGGCATCAGCGCGAGATACTATATTGAAAGGCACACAGTAAAAGAATTCATTAAGAGCAGGACCGTAAAGCTTCTTGTGCCGTCAACGATAGGACTCTTTGTTTTCCAATTTATACAGGGATATATCAATGCATCTTTAAGCAAGGCGGGCTCTATCGAGGCTCCCGGGTTCGTAAGATACATTATATATTGTCTTTCAGGAATCGGCGTGCTCTGGTATATCCAGTTGCTCTGGCTGTTCTCTCTTGCGATCGTCCTTATAAAGATGATCGACAAAGACCGTTTCTGGAATATATGCAGGAAGACGCCTTTTTGGGTATTGATCCTTATAGCAGTGCTGTTTTGGGGCGCCGGACAGATCCTTAACACGCCGGTGATCGTCAGCTACAGATTCGGACTTTATTTCCTGGCATATCTTTTAGGATACTTCGTCTTCTCGCATGACGAAGTTATAGAAGTAACGAAGAGGTACTTCCCGCTCTTTGCTGTTATCGCAGTTGGTCTCGGCACTGCTTTCTGCATCGTTTACTTCGGTCAGAATTATGCTGATGATCCGGTATACCGTTCACCGCTGTTCCTCTTGTACGGATGGTTCGGTTGTGTTGCAATGATAGGCGGTTTTGCGAAGTACTTTGACTTTACGAATAACTTCACGAAGTGGATGGGATCTCACAGCTGGGGACTTTATGTCTTCCACTATCTGGGAATCTCAATGGTCGCACTTTATCTTGCCAAGCCCGGTCTCATCCCGGCGTGGGGATGCTATCTCCTGAGCGCAATAGCAGGTTTTGGATTGTCATATATATTGTACTTCGTCATCTCGAAAATACCGTTCTTCAGATGGGCAGTGCTGGGTATATCTAAGAAGAAGGAGAGTAAAAATGTTCAAGGATAATCTTGTAGAACTTAGAAAGTATCATGATCTCTCACAGGAGGAACTTGCCGATATGATCGGTGTCTCGAGGCAGACCCTCTCGAAATATGAGACCGGCGAGTCTTTGCCTGATATTGAAAAGTGTAAGCTTATAGCTGATGCTTTCGGTGTATCCATAGACGATCTTCTGAATTATGACAAGAAGAGCGGAGAGAATCTTGGATTTGGAGTGCCTCCCAGAGGCAAGCATATATTCGGCATGGTCAAGGTAGGTGATAAGGGCCAGATCGTGCTTCCGGCAAAGGCTAGAAAGATATTTGACATCAATCCCGGCGACAATCTTCTCATACTTGGTGATGAGTGTCAGGGACTGGCGATAATCAAGGAAAAGGGCCTTCTGGATCTGTTAAGGAATGCGAAAAAAGCGTAAACGGATGATATTCAAAACTGCAGCTAAAGCCAAAAGATGATAAACTTATCTGTGAGCATTTAAGCAAAAACTTAACACGGAAAAGGAGTTTTGTAATATGAAATCAATTCAGAAAATAGCAGTGGCAGGAATTGCCGGCGCTTTGATACTTGCATCTGCAGGATGCGACAAGAAGTCTGACTCTGATACTTCAGAGACAACGGCAGCTTCCGTTTCATCAACTGAGTCTGAAACGACAGAAGCAGAAACGTCGGCAACTGAAACAACTGCAGAAGAATCCGAGACAACAGCTTCAGAGACTGAAACCGAGGCAACTGATGCACCTGCTGAAGGTCATGTGGTAGAGGTAACCGAAGTGGTTGCAGCTACGATGAAGGATGTGAATGGAATCGAGTACCAAACGGTCATCCCTAAACTTACCGTAGATGGTCAGGAGGCAACCGAGATCAACGAGACACTGGGAAGTTATATTCAGAAAACCTATCCGCTCGAAGAGAACGGCGACTATGTCGACGGATATGAGACTTCATTCTCGTATGGTGTTAAGGACAACATGGTCTCTATCGTCATAAGTGCAAACTATCTTACTGAGGACTTCGGTGTAAGCGAGGTTTACAACTATGATCTCGACACGCTGACGGAATTGGAGAACAGTGAAGTCGTTAAGCGTCTTGGTATGAGCGATGATGAATTCTTCGGCAAGGTAGAAGATGTATACACGGCATATTGCGAGAAGATCAATGCATTCGATCTTGATAAGAGCATCGAACTGATCGGTTACGATAAGGTAAAACCGTACATTACTTCCGACGGAAATATAGGCGTCTTAGGATGTCTCGTTTACTCAGAAGGCCAGCAGTTTGACGGAGAAACATTCAGATGTTTTGAACTCTGATCATGACTTTTTGCCTGATAAGTGTTGAATTAAATTTCGGGAGATAGACCTCCGTTTGTTCTCTCAAAAAAGTGATCTATGTCATCGATTATAACCGACTTAACACACGTGTAAACCTTGATGGTTGGCGGTTTTCGGTATGCTATAATAACATTATGCAATGTCGGTTCATCATTTAAGCTTATGTATAGCAGAGGGAAAGATTATGTTTTGTAATTCATGCGGTTCTCCCATAGGTGACGGTCAGAAGTTTTGTGCCAATTGCGGTGCGCCTGTCGTACAGACTCATGTAGCTCAGCCGCAGGTCAATGTCAATAATACGGTTGCACCTGCACCCGTTAAGCCAAGGAATAAGAAGAAGGGAAATATCCTTTGCCTTATTTCCATGGCTGTCATATTAGTGTCAACCGCGATCATTGTACCTTTGTCCGTGACACGCGTGCTCGATGATTATCCGGTCGTTGGAATTACTGTTGCAATGGTCTATGTTGCTGCCATAATCGCAGCCTATGTAATCATGGTAGTTTCGCTGGTCAAGTACAGGAGTGTTCTGTCGAAGATCATGATCGTTATATATATCGTCGCGTTGGTCATCTTCTTTATCGCAGCCGTCATCTTTGTGATGGGTGCCGTGATGGACTGCGGTAATGATTTTGTGAATTGTCTCCACAATTTCTGATATGCAGATGGATATTCCCGTCTTTAACTGGTCGCCATACGCACTGATGGTATTTATATCAGTGTTCATCGGATTTGGTAACGCCGTCTTATTGATGCGCCGATTCAAGATCTCATGGCAGACGGTTTTTTTTACTTGCTTTCTTACGGTCATGTGCACTATGGCCTGTTCATGCCTGGCGTCGGTCTCCATTACCAAAGACGGCGTCAGGTTATCGTTCTCGGGCCTTGGTGCGGGAGTGGGGATGCTGATCGGAGTTTTTATCTCCACCTTGATCTTTAATGAGCGTAACGAACATGTAATGACTTCATTTATCGTATCTGCTCCTTTGATGTACGGCGTTGCAAAGATAGGATGTTTTATGGGCGGCTGCTGCCACGGCAAAGAATACTCAGGCCCCATGGCGGTAACATATCACAATAAGTACGAGGGTACATATTTCCCCCTCCAGCTTGCAGAGTCGGTTATCTATCTTCTGATCTTCGTAATATCATTTCTGCTGGCAGTTAAGATCCGGGACAAGACCCGTGTTATCGCTATCATATTCGCTATCATCTTGCCCGTAAGATTCATATCGGAATATTTCAGATACTACAACAAGGGAACGATCATCTCGCCTGACCAGATCATTGTGCTGATCGCAGCAGCCGTTGCAGTAATATTGGTCCTTGTCTGGCGGGCTATCCTTACGCGCATAACCGGTAAGCCTTCAGATCAGGAATAGATCTCTCTTGTCCCTCTTCTCGAAAAAGTGTTGTATTATTTCTTAAATGGTGTAAAATTACACTATAAACTAAAAATATCATCAGCTGAACTAATGGGATAGGGAGGTACTGTTATGGAGATGTTCCTTTATTGGATGCCGCTGATCATATTTATCATTGCCGTTGCTGTTGTGGGAATAGTCTTATATATAAGGCGCCGCGACTTCTTTTCATCCATCATGCTCGCTGTATCCGTCAGTTGGCTAAGTTTTATCCCTGTTATGCTATTGATTACGACGAGTCCCGAGATAGCACTTATTGCGGTATTCGGTTTGTTCGTTCCTTATACTGTCATAAGCACGATACTTTTTATCCGCGATCTTATTAAAGCCAAAAAAGAAGGCCGCAAGATCAAAAAGATATATGCCATACTGATCACTGTGTCGATCGCATACTTTGTTCTTGCCGGTATCACATTGGGCTATGGATATTTTGGTACGATCATATTAGGCGGAGATCCGATGCCGTAAAGACAGGTCATGGGGTCATCTTATCGATGAAATAAGATAGCATTGCGAATGTCCACACTATGAACATAGTTATTTCCACGCTCCCGATGATTGTCAATAGATATGAGTCCTTCTTTGTTTTTGTAGAGAGAATGGTTCCGATTATTGATGAGGCTAAACAGAGTATCCATCCGTAGATAAATAGAAAATGCGTACATAATTTACAAAGATCGTATGAATTCTGTAGCATCAAAGTCTGTGGGTTAGCTTTTTCTATCATATGGGCGGAGACTAAGAGGAGTACCGTAATGGCGATCAGGATCATAGGGACCGATAAAAAAAATGCTGATATCTTATATTTCTTAGTCATATTTGTCCCCCTGATCTCTTCTGACTTCTCAACTCATTCTATCAAGCGATTTTATCAAAATCAACAATCGGTTACTCATGATGCTCTGACCCATCTCTTCGTGTTGACATACTCTTTGCGGATGTGTTAGTTTAAGAAATGTAGCAAGGTAATTAGTTATTCGCGCTTTGCTTCCGCGACGCCTTATGGCGGGGTTACTAATGATAAGAACCTTAGAATCTCATCATGAATGACAAAGAGGATCATGGCTTTGTGCCATGGTAAGTTTTTGTGTGTTCGTGAAAGGAGGTTCTTTTTTATGTTTCACGACTATCTTAAAAATATCGAGAGGATCGAGTTTGCCGTAACAATGATGTGCACGGGAAGGTGCAGGCATTGCTCTGAAGGAGATCACATCAATTGCAAAGGACACATTGACGGCGATGTGGCAACTGATGCTGTAAGAAAGATCTGCAGTCACTTCAAGATCAAGTCTCTGATGACATTCGGAGGCGAACCTTTGCTCTATCCGGAAGTGATCTTTGCAATCCACGATACGGCCCGTGAGATGGGGATCGAAGACAGGCAATTGATAACGAACGGTTTTTTTTCGAGAAGTAGTGAGAAGATCTCGGAAGTTGCCGAAGGTCTTGCCCGAAGCGGAGTAAATGATCTTTTGCTGTCGGTTGATGCATTCCACCAGGAGACGATCCCATTGGAGCCTGTTATGTTTTTCGCGGAGAGTGTCGTAAAGGAGGGAATACCGTTGGAGCTGTCGCCTGCCTGGCTTGTAAGCAGGGAAGACAACAATCCGTACAACAACAGGACACGGGAGATCATAGATAAGTTTTCCCATCTCGGTATTCCCGTAGGGCAGGGAAACATCATATTCCCTGAGGGTAATGCACTTAAATACCTGAGTGAGTATTTCGATAACGATGTTGAAGCATCATCACCTTACGACGATGATCCGACTGATGTCAGGTCGATCTCCATCTCGCCTGACGGATCTGTTGACCTGATGGACGGGAACATCTATGAGACTGACATAATCGAACTTCTGCAAAACTACATGAAGGGATCTTGAAGACATTGTTGACACGGATGCAGGGAGCATGTTATATTTAAGTTGACCGACAGGTTGTCGGTTGCACCGGTTAAAGAGTATGAGGTCTTAAGACATATGAGAATAGTTAAACCTGCAGATGAGAGAAAGGAAGAGATCCTTGATGTGGCAGAGCAGCTGTTTGCCGAGAAGGGATTTGATAATGCCAGTACCAATGACATTATAAAGAAGATCGGAATAGCCAGGGGCACGCTATACCATCATTTCACTTCCAAGGAAGAGATACTTGATGCGATAGTTGAGAGGATGATAAACAGAAGCATTGCACGTGCACGGGCGATCATCAGACAAACTGATGTTCCTCTTCTCGACAGACTTACCGGAGCGCTTCTTTCTCTTAACATCAACACCGGAGCGGGAACTGAGGTGCTTGAACAGATCCATAAACCTCAGAATGCTCTTCTTCATCAGAAGATGCAGGAGAAACTCATAGGTGAGGTCGTTCCGCTTATTTCTGAACTGATCGAAGAAGGTAATAAGAACAAGATGTTTCATTCAAGATATCCTCTTGAAGCAGCTGAGATGATCATCGTTTATTCAAATACCGCTTTTGATGAATTGGCGGAACATGATCCGGAGCAGATGCAAAAGAAGATAATGGCATTTATCTATCATACGGAGAAGATCCTTGGAGCGAAGGAAAGAAGTCTCGAAGGAGCGATCATGAAGATAATGGCAAAATAAAAGGACTGTCACCTGACAGTTCAATGGGGTCTTTGACCCCATATATTTTAACCATTAACCGACAATCTGTCGGTGACGAAAACGTATCAATAAGGGATCCTTGAAAGGAGAGACCATGGAAAACAGATCTAATTACAGAAAGTTCCTTCTTATGTGGGGCGGAGAATTCATATCATCGATAGGCGGAGGACTTACGAGCTTCGGCCTGAGCGTATATGTCTTCCAGCAGACCGGAAGCGCGGCAAGTACGGCACTCGTGGCTCTCCTTGCATTTCTTCCCGTGCTCCTTTTAAGTCCTGTTGCGGGAGTTCTTGCAGACAGATATGACAGATGTCTTTTAATGATGCTCGGCGACGGAATGTCAGGGCTCGGATTGGTATATATCCTGATATGCATGATGACGGGTGAAGCAGCTCTTTATCAGATATGCATCGGCGTATTCATAAGCGCCGTCTTCTCGTCATTACTGGAACCGTCCTATAGAGCAGTAGTTACGGACATGCTTACCAAAGACGAATATTCCAAGGCAAGCGGTATGATGAGCCTTGCGGGAAGTGCCAGATATCTTATCTCACCTATGATCGCAGGCGTACTCATGGGAGTAGGCGACGTAAAACTTCTTATCATGATCGATATCTGTACGTTCATCCTAACGGTCATCTGTACGGCAGTCGTAAGAAAGAGCAGACTTACAAAACAGGTAAAGACGAACGAGACATTTGTTCAAAGCTTTAAGATCGGCTGGAAAGCGATAACAGAGAAGAGAGGGATATTTATCCTTATCATCATCTCAGCAGTCATTACATGTTTCATGGGTGCGATTCAGATACTTGTTGAGCCTATGATCCTCGCGTTCCAAAGACCGAAGGTCCTGGGTATCGCTGAGACGATCTGTGCAAGCGGCATGCTCGTATCGAGCATCATCATCGGAATAGTCGGGATAAAGAAGAACTTCACGAGAGTCTTAAGTATCTCGCTCGTACTTTGCGGTCTTGCAATGGTCGGCTTCGGCCTCAAGGAAAACATCGTCATAATATGCTGCTTCGGCTTTGTATTTTTCTTCGTTCTTCCGTTCGCGAATAACTGTCTGGACTATATGACGAGGACGAATATCGAACCGGAAAAGCAGGGCAGAGCATGGGGACTTATAAGTTTCCTGTCGCAGATGGGATATGTCGTTGCATACGGTGGCGCGGGAGTCCTAGCCGATAAGATCGCGGATGCGAGAAATATAGGAGTCGGAAGAGGCGCGGCAGCAGTCATCATGGTATCGGGAGTATTGCTTTCGGTGATAGCGCTCTCGATATTGAGGTTCAGATCGATAAGAGAACTTGAAAGAGGTACAGTAAATGTTAAGGCGATTGATAACAAATGATCTTAGGTCAAATAAGCTCATATCCGTATCAACGGTCATATTCATGGCTGTCACGGCGATGCTTCTGGGACTTTCGGTCTTCCTTTTCGGGACGCTTTATTCGTCCATCGATTCTTTGATGAAGAAAGCTGAGACACCTCACTTCCTTCAGATGCATACAGGTGATCTTCAGAAGGAGAAGATAATTGACTTTGCAAAGACCAGATCTGATATCGAGGAGATGCAGATCTGTAATTTCCTTAACCTCGAGAATGGTCAGATAAAGATCGGTGACAGAAGTTTTGATAGTAACATGCAGGATAACGGTCTTTTCTGCCAGAGCGACAAGTTCGATTTCCTTCTGGATGCTGACGACAATATAATAAGCGTATCTCCGGGCAACGTTTACGTTCCCGTCGCGTATAAGAATGAATACGACATCAAAGTCGGCGACAGGATGTGCATAGGAACAGAGCAGCTTAATGTAGCAGGGTTCATGCGTGATTCCCAGATGAATTCCATGATGGCATCTTCCAAAAGATTCCTCGTAAATGAGTCAGACTACGACAGACTTAGATCACTGGGAAGCGAAGAATATCTGATCGAGTTCAGGCTTAAAAACGGGAGCGATATCGGCTCTTTTTCCACTGCCTACAAAGATGCCGGTCTTCCTTCTAACGGCCCGACGATAACATATCCTCTTATAAAGCTCATGAATGCCCTATCAGACGGGATAATGATAATCGTCATCCTTCTTGTCTCGTTCGTGGTCCTTTACATATCCGTCATGTGCATCAGATACATGATCCTCACTCAGCTCGAGAAAGACAGACGTGAAGTAGGAATGCTCAAGGCAGTCGGCATTTCAAGGAAAGACATAAGGCGCCTATACATATCCAAATACCTTCTTCTTTCAGTCATCGGCTGCATACTCGGGGTAATCCTCGCCGGGGTAATCGCGGTCCCTCTGGGCAGGAACATGAAAGCTTTATACGGCGAAGCAGATAACCCGGTTCTCATACATGTTCTCATGATCCTTGGTGCCGTGATCTCCGAAGTGGTTATCTTATTTTCTGTCAGTCATATCCTTCGAAAAAGTGAGAAGATCTCAGCAGTTGAAGCATTAAGAGGAAGAGAAGGTAAGGGCAGAAGGAGAAACCTTTGGATACCGATATCGGTCATCACCGCAGCTGCGGTATTCATGATGATGGTCCCTGACTGTATGAGAAAGACTTTGTCCGAGCCTGATTTTGTCCGCTATATGGGAATCGGAAACAGCCAGATACGTATAGATGTACGTCAATCTGATGATATCGGATCATCAACGGATCTTCTTTCGGAACGTATCAGAAAAGACCCAAGAGTAGATAAGTTCTCGGTAATGAGAACGGGATCTTATAAGACAACACTTCCTAACGGGGAATCGTATAACATCATGCTCGAGAACGGTGACCACAGTGCCTTCCCTGTCAACTATATCGAAGGAACTTATCCGGGAAATGAAGATGAGATCGCTTTTTCGATACTGAATTCAGAAGAGACAGGACTTAAGGTCGGAGATAAGATAACTGTTTCCAGGAATGAGGGAGGAAATATAGAACAGCGTGAATGTATTATATGCGGTATCTATTCGGATATAACAAATGGCGGAAAGACCGCCAAGGGATGCATAGAAGATGATACTCCTTCGATGTGGAGCGTCATGTATGTAACGCTTAAGGACGGCGTTTCGCCTGAGGAGTGGATCACTGAATACGGTTCGGGTTCCCAAGAGAGCATCAAGATCGCAATGATCTCGGAATACATGAACGGGATGTATGGTCAGACGATAAGAAATATCGGAAACGCATCGCTTATGACAAAGGGTGTTGCCTGCCTGGTGATCGTAGTCGTTATCCTTCTTCTTTTAAGGCTCGTGATATGGAAAGAAAGAAGAGAAAGTTCTCTTAAGAAAGCTCTGGGACTTATGGCTTCACAGATACGCATGGACTATCTTAAAAAACTCATCTTCTATCTTCTGGCAGGCCTTATTCTCGGGATCATATCAGGTTTGATCTTAGGTCAAAGACTTGCAGGAGGACTTCTCGGGATGATGGGTGCCAAAGGGCTTAAGTTTACCATGGATCCGGTATCGACATTTCTGATCGTACCTGTTCTGATCCTCGCATCCGCGATCGCAGCAGCAGTAATAAGCCTTCGTGAGATCAGGAACATAAGAGCTTATGAGTGTCTCAATACGAGAGAATAATGGAGGGACAAAAATGGATACTATACTCAAGGTCAGGGATATAAAAAAGGACAGCATCTTAAAGGGGATAAGCTTTGAAATGACTGAAGGCGAGATGATCGCCATTATGGGTCCTTCGGGCTCAGGGAAATCGACACTTCTTTATAATGTGTCGGGAATGGACAAGGCGTCCTCAGGTGAGGTGTGGCTTAAAGATACGGAGATATCCGGTTTAAGCGAGGATGAAAAAGCTCGCCTCAGGCTTAAAAGAATGGGCTTTGTGTTTCAGATGATGAACATGCTCTCGAACTTGAACATTATAGATAACATCGCATTCCCGGCTGTTCATTCCGATAAGAAGGATCGAAAAGAATACTACAGGAGAGCTAATGAGCTTATGGACAAACTTAACATAAGCAAACTCGCGGAAAGGAGTATTAAGGAAGTATCGGGCGGAGAACTTCAGAGAGCCTGCATCTGCAGGAGCATGATAATGAAGCCCGAGATCATCTTTGCCGATGAACCTACAGGTGCCCTTAACAGGACGGCAACCGCGGAAGTCATGGATGCTTTTCTCGGGATAAACCGTGAAGGAACGACCATCATGATGGTCACTCATGACAGCAAGGTCGCGAGCATGTGCGACAGGATCTTATATCTTCTTGACGGTGAGATCAGGGGCGAACTCGTACTTGGAAAATACATCGAAAAAGACGGAAGAGAAAGGGAACAGAGAACCGCGAACTGGCTCAGTTCGATGGGCTGGTGACAGATAGCTTATTACCATCCCATCTGTTCAAGGAATTCCTTGACTTTCCTGTGTCTTTCCTTATCTCCGCTTACGTATTCTCCAAGACAGCATTCGCCGAGGATACCGCCGTCCTTAAGATAGATTATCCTGTTGGCTCTTCTCGCGGAGGTTATGTCGTGAGTTACCATTACGATGGACTGACCTGTCTTATTGATGTCGGTAAGGACATCTAAGACAGCCTTTACACCTGTTGAGTTAAGGGCACCGGTCGGTTCGTCCGCGAAGACAACATCAGGATCGTTGATGACGGCTCTTACCATTGCTGCACGCTGAGCTTCACCGCCTGAAAGCTGGGAAGGGAACTTGCCCCACAGATCTTTTTCGAGACCTACACGGGAGAAAAGCTTTTCAGCCTTGACCTTAAGATCCTTCTGTTTTTGTCCGGTGAGCATGCCTGTGGATATGGCATTATCCATTATGCTCATACTGTCGACGAGGTGGACCTGCTGGAAGATAAATCCGCAGTGTTTACGGCGAAATACCGCGAGCTGATCGTCGTTCATGCCCGTAATCTCCATGCCGCCATATGTGATGCTTCCGAGAGTTGGTTTGTCCATTCCCGATAAAGCATAAAGGAGAGTGGATTTGCCTGCTCCGGAAGATCCCATGATGACGGTGAAGTCTCCCTTATAGATCTCCATGTCAAGGTTCTTGATAACGTGCTGCTGTTTTCCGCCGACGGAAAAGCTCTTGGATAATTTATCTGTTTTGATGATGACTTCTTTGTTCATTTTATGTTCTCCGTTCTTTATTCCGAGATGAGCTGGTATGTTGATATCCTCTTCATCCTGCCTGACATGATAAATGAGATCACAAATACCGTCAGCGATACTATCGCGATCGATACAGGTATTACTATCGGGTTGATGAGAAGATCCGAGTTCTTGATGCCGTAACTTGTAAATATCAGATCGAACAGTCTGTTAGTGGTCAGGCATGCAGTGATACCGCCGAGTATCGATCCGATGATGCAGACGGGAAGAAGTGACAGTGAAAGCTGAACTCTTAACTGTCTGCTCGTAAAACCTACCGCTTTCTTGATCCCGAATTCTTTCTCACGCTTGATGAATACGGTCTTTAAGAGCAGTCGTATTACAATGATGACGGTGAATATGTTTAAGATTATGAGGATCAGTATGACGAGCGTTATGGCAAATACCGGGACGTTCTCGGAACTTCTTTGGGTGTGATAATAATTCTCTGTGCTCGTACAGTTATCGCCCAATAATCCTTTGGCATCCTTAAGGAAATCGTCCACCTTGGATTCGGTTGCGTCTTGAAGTCTTACTCTGACGTATGTGTACTCAGGTTCTCCTCCAAGTCTTCTGAATCCTTCATCTGATATATAGATCCTCTCGCCCATGCTGTACACTGCCTGCTGAAGACCTGTGATGAGGAACGATTCTTCCTTGTCCAAGTATCGGATCTTGATCTCGTCGCCTATGCCGAGTCCCTGTTTCTCGGCAAGGAGTCCGCCTACGACAGCTTCATTTGCTTCGACAGCCATCTTGCCTTCATAAACTCCGCAGTATAAGGACTGAGGATCATCAGAGTAGAGAAGATAGCAGTTATTATCTCCCGAATGGGCATCGGTATTTTCGAGACCATAAGCTCCCGTAACCCCGTCCATACCGCGTATCCTATCTATGATCTCATACATCTCATCCGAAGAATCGTACTTGATATTTACATAGGCATCAGGCGCATCGCCCTGAAGGAGTCTTTGGAAATTCGTTATGTCGATCTTGGTGTTGTAAAAGAGTATCGATGAGAATGTGGTAAGGAAAGATACCGCGAGGATAACACCCACGATGATGATGTTCTGACCTTTGTTTTGAAGGGCACTCTTTAACGCCAGGAGGATATTGAGATTACCTGTGGTCTTCTCCAGAGGAAGGTGGTTCTTCTTGAAACTGTGTGACTCGAGACCGAATCTCAGTGCGGTCGCCGGGTGGATATTTCTTATCATGTGAGTAGCCATGAAAGTTACGAGGAGCATGGCTGCTATGATGCCGCCAAATATCGCGAAAGTCGTGACCGGCATAAACGCTTCATCAAGTACCAGACCTGATATCTGTTTCAGTGCGAGATCTTCCAGGACAGGGAAGGTCAGATATGCTGCGGTGATGCCGAGGATGCTCGCGACCGCTCCGATGAGAGAATACTCGATCATGAGGGAGGCTCTTATCTGGGAGATGGTAAAACCAACAGCTCTCCATGCTCCGATGTTTCTTATATCACGGTTGATATTCGTGTTTACCGTGAATACTATCATGATAAGAGCGATGACCATTATGATAACCGAAAAAGCAGTCATGAATGCGGCAAGGATATTGGCTATGCCTACATAACCTGCCTTGGCAAGAGCTTTGCTGTAGCCGCTGCAGTGCATTCCCGTTGCCGTGATCTCATCCTGGAGACGTGTTGTGTTCTTATCGATATCTTCGCCGTTTTTGAAATCCACGCTGATGAAATACATGGAGTAAGGAACTTTCTTTGCAGGATCCGTGTCTTTTGCTCTTTGACGGATATCCTCATAACTTGAATGATCGATGATCGTTGAATAATATGAATATCTCTGTCCGCAGAACAGATCCTCATAGATCCCTTTTACTGTGAATTCATGATCGCCCAGATCAGTGTTCCTGATCCTTACCTTATCACCGACCTTTATCCCTTCGTTACCGGCAGTATAGACATTCATGCAGATCGAAGGTCCGGTTATGGAATCATCCTTTGCGATATAGTTCAGATCCTGATATGAGTTCTCGTTTTGTTCGTCGATAAAAAAGAGACCCTCGATATCTTTTTCCTTACAAGCATTAACGGATAATGTGACCATATCAGGAAGGATAAAAGATGTGATGGAATGGCCTTCTACATAATCCATATCGTTTAACATGTCAGTGGCGATCTGTTCGTCGCCTGCGTACATATAGACTGCATCACAGATGCCTTTCTTCTCGCATTTATCTTCGTACATTGAATCGTAATGCGCGACCATAAGACCTGTCTGAAGAAGCATCGTGGCAACGATGAGTATAAGAAGGAATGCAACGAGCACTGCTCTGTCTTTATGAAAATGTGCCTTAACAAGTTTGAGCATCAGTATTGATTCTGCCTTTCTCGAAAATACGGTACCTTATGGTCCAAGTATATCCTCAGGTCAGGATCTATCCTTTGCCTGTTTTTTAAATCTTTTTAAAACCCGGTTTAAAACTTATGACATCTTGATCCAAAGCTCAACGGCAAATCCGTCCTTCAGGTTCTTTACGACAAGATCTCCGCCCATCCTCTTCATCAGGTAATCGGAGATATAAAGACCGAGTCCAGAACCGTCCTTGGATCCCGCATTGCTTCCGCGCTTGAACTTTTGTGTTATGAGTTCGAGCTCGGATTCAGGGACCCCCGGGCCTTTGTCGGCTATCGTTATGACCAGATGATCCGTATCGCCATTCTCGAACCTGCTTGTAACTCTGATCTCTGTGTTCGCATATTTGTATGAATTGAATATCACATTGCTTATTACCTGCTCGAGCCTCATCTTATCGAAAAAGACCACAGCTTCACGGATATCAAGTTCACTTACCTTGTTAAGATAATCAGCTTCCTTAACGATCTTTATGATCTCGGTTGAATCAGTATCCTCAGGCCTTACTTCGAGCTGCTCGAGTTCCTCGAGTGTCGCATGGAAAAGATTGGAGATGAGATTATCGATCTGATCGGCCTTGCCGTTTATGGCAGACAGCGTCTCTTTTGAATCTTCGTCCTGTGCGGTCAGGCTCATTACGTCGGTCATTGCTTTTATCGATGCGACAGGAGTCTTGATGTCGTGGGACAACTGCGCAACGAGTTCCTTACGGCTCTTAAGTGCTTCGGCCTCACGTTCGCGTGATGCCTTAAGCTCTTCTCTCATGATGTCAAAGCTTTCCGTGAAAGCTCCGAAGACATTATCCTTATCCATCTCCAGCGGAGTATCGAGATTTCCTCCGGCGATCCTTGTCGCGAAGTTTTTAAGCTTGGCAAACGGAGCGATGATCCTGCTTCTCAAGTAGAGATAATAAGTAACAAGAACGATGATGGTTAAGAAGGTAAGTCCGCCGATAAATGCCGCGATCTTGATGTTGGTCTCTTTCTCGATCTCGGCCTTCGGGTTATGGATGATGATCTTGCCCGTGACATTGCCGTCGACTTCAATGTCTCTTATTATGTCGTAATTTGAAGTCGCAGATGAGATCGACATTGCCATATCGTCTCTTGTGAAGATCAGGACTTTACCGTTGTTATCGATGACACAATAATCGAATGATTCGTCCTTTGTGATCAGCTGATCTTCATGGGAACTTACGTCATCCCATGAGTTGCCCATCCTTACAATGCATCTGTTTATGTCAACGGTATGTGTCGGGATATCTTTTGACAGACCGCCGTTAATGATAATATAGCAGCCTGTTATCCCGATGATCAGAAGAGAGATGATGTAGATCAGAAGGTAGCGGATCTTCATTTGCCTTTACCTTCGGTGTCGAGCATAAAGCCGACGCCCCATACTGTCTTTATGAAGCGCGGATCGCCTGCATCTTCTTCTATCTTTTCTCTTAAGTGTCTTATATGAACATTGAGTGTTACGTCACCGACAAACTGTGTTTCCCAGATCTTCTCGAAGATCTCTTCCTTGGGGATCACGCGGTTGCTGTTACGGATAAGATATACGAGTATCTTATACTCCATCGCCTTCAGCGGTTCCTCTTTGCCTTTCCTCGTTACGGTCGCTTTCTTAAGGTCCACGACTGCCTCACCGAGACGTACGATATTATCATCGGATGTCTCGTCATTCTTGTGAGAAGAACCGTATCTTTTAAGTTCTGCTTTTACCTTGGCGAGAAGTACGCCGAGAGAGTACGGCTTACAGATATAGTCATCTCCGCCGATGCTCAGCGCCAGGAGCATGTCGTCTTCGGCTGACCTCGCACTTATGAAGAAGATAGGGATGTCCATCGTTTGCCTGATCTTCTGGCAGAGCTCGAAGCCAGAGTCATCGCCGAGGTTGATGTCGAGGAGGATCAGTGAGCAGGTGTTTTCGAGAAAAAAAGACATCGCAGAAGAACTGTCCAGCACATACTGTGCGGTTACCCCTGACATATTAAAATACTTGGCTGTGTATTCCGAGAGTTCTTTCTCGTCGTCGATTATGAGTACGCTATAGTGCATCCTGTCCCTCCGGTTTGGAAATGACCTTATGCCTATAGTCTATCACACCGGAAGATATGGTAATATGAAACCTGATAACTAAAAGAGGGAAAATATATGGATATCACATTGGAACAATTGACGCACGATAATTATGACGAGGCCCTGACGATCGACAGGACAGACATCCCGAATGAATGGGTCGACGATGTTCCGGCTCTAATGGGATTTACTGACTACGGAGCCGAGCATGAACTTATAGGGCATACTTTTCTCGCACGTCTGGACGGAAGGGCAGTAGGGATCATCATGATAGGCGAGGCGCTGGAATGGGATACGGATCCTGAGGAGATGAAGGGTAAGCCTTTCTATAGGGTTATGGGATTTGCCCTCGATAAGGATCAGCGTAACAAGGGCCTCGGAGGCGTGATCTTGGAGGAAGCGATCAAGAAGGTCTATGAGGAGTTCGGAAGAAGGTCGCTGACTTTGGGCGTCCATAAGGAGAATACCAGGGTAAGGACGTTTTATGAGCGTCACGGCTTCAGACCGACCGGCGTCTATGAAGGAAATGATGAGTATTTCTTAAGACTTTTATGAACTTGGCAGGGAACTGACCTTAAGATGATATAACGCGCGATATATGGCCGGGGCTTGTTTCCTCGGTTTTTTTGTGCAATGAAAACAAAACCGAAACTCCTGATATGTTGAAAAAGTAGTTATTCTCATGAATATCCGAAAAATGTTACGAAAGTGTTAATTGTGGTATGTCAAATGTGGCGACAAAGTGGTAAAATCCATACCAAGTTCACAATTGAACATATGAATTGGGTTTGTTTATCTTGGTCGGTTAACGACCGTTAAAAGGAAGGTTATGTAAAATGAAGCGTATCAAGTATGGTATCGCGGCGTTATTGGCTGCGGTTGTTTTCTTACCGTGTTTTGGCGGCTTACGCGTAAATGCATTTGATCTCGTAGACATTGAAGAAGAGTTCCCTGATCCTATATTCAGGGCTTACGTTCAAGAAGCTTTTGATAAGAACGGTGACTGGTATCTTGATTATGATGAGATCTATTACATCATGAATGTTCACTGTGAGAACATGGGTGTAACAAGTGTTGAAGGCATCGAGAATTTCTTTAATCTCGAAGGTCTGTGGTGTAAGGGTAACAACATCTCAGAGTGGGATCTTTCAGGTAACCCGCACCTTAAGGGTATCTGGTGTTCATTCAATCCGTTCACGGAACTTGATTTTACAGGTTGTGATGAACTCGAGTGGGTATACTGCTTTAACTGTGATCTGGAGTATCTTAACGTAAGCAATAACCCTGAGCTTGCATTCCTTGAGTGTAATGAGAATCCGAGACTTCAGACTCTCGATCTTAAGAACAACCACAAGCTCGAGAACCTTTTCTGCAGTAAGTGCGGACTTACATCCCTGGATCTGTCGGGAAACCCGATGCTCTGCGAATTGGCTTGTTTCTATAATGACTTAAGATCTATAGATCTTTCCAACAATCCGAAGATGAAGAGACTTGATATCTGGCATAATCCGGAACTCGGAAATGTAGATGTAACAGGTCTTAAGGAACTTCAGTATTATAACTGCGCATGGACAGGTCTTGATAAGATCGATGTTCGTTACAACCCTGAACTTGCAGAGCTCGTTGCAGGTTATAACGGAAAACTTAAGACACTCGACCTCTCCAGGAATCCAAAGCTTGCCTACCTTGCACTCGAGTGTGATGTAAGCCTTCAAAAACTTGATGTTTCCAAGAACCCGAAGCTTTACTATCTCCTTGCATTCGGTCTTTCATCCATCGATACGATCGATATCAGTAAGAACCCTCGTCTTTGCAAGGCATATAACGAAGGCGTATATGTTCACGAACTTGAAAAGCTCGGTTATGTCTATGACATGACACTTAATTACGGCGGAAGTTCCGATCCTTTTGACGAGCTCAGACACTGTGTCGCTTTTGATGACCGTGCCGAGATCATCGGAAAGTATAACGGTAATTCCACTGTTACGGACTGTTATTACACGACTAATGACGGTCATTCGAATTCAGAGACATTTGCAACAAGAGAACAGGTCGTTCAGCTTCTTTATGAGAAGGCAGGTTCCCCGTATGTAAGCGGATATTCCACTTTTACCGATGTAAGTAGATCAGCTTCCTATGCCAAGGCGATCACCTGGGCACAGGATAACAATATCTGCTTCGGTTATCCGAACATCAGCTCGGATACGTTCGGTGTAGGTGTTCCGGTAAACAGAGAAGATCTTGCTCTCATGGCTCACAGATTTGCTGATTACATGCACCTGGGTACAGCTCTCGACTATGGAAGAACTGACTGGTACGATGACTATCTTGATGTTGATTTCTACGGCTGGGCTGCATTTACATGGGCTATCCAGTTCGAGGTCATCAAGCCTATAAACGATCTTCTTTATCCACACGGAAGAGTTACTGTTGATGAACTTAACTACGGTGTAAATAAGATCTTCGATCTTGATCAGGCAGCATCCTATTCCGAGAGGGTAGGCGGTAACTACGGCGGTGACTATATCGCTCCTTACTACGGCAACAGCGGAAACCCGGGCGGACATTCCGATTCGGGTTATTCCGGAAGACCTAATAAGCCTTCCTCTCCGTCTTATTCCGGCTCATCGACTAAGCCTGGTTCAACAGGTAACGCCGGTTCAACAGGTAAATCCGGTTCAACGGGAACAACAGGTTCCGGCTCTAATTACACCGTACCTGCAGGTAATGTGGGAACATTTGAAGATTTCGTTGAAAGACTTTATGTCGTAGCTCTCGGACGTGCATCTGAGGCAGACGGTAAGGCACACTGGTGCAAGGTCGTAGGTAACGGCTCATACACTGGTGCCGATGCAGCAAGGTTCTTCTTTACATGTCCTGAGTTCGAAGGTAAGAACTTAAGTAACGAAGACTACGTTAAGACACTTTATGCTACATTCTTCGATCGTAATGCAACTGACGATCCGGACGGCTATAACTTCTGGCTCAGCAAGATCAATGACTGGGGAAGAAGAAGAGTCCTTGAAGGATTCATAGACTCAGCAGAGTGGTGCAACATCTGTGCCGATTACGGCGTAAGATCAGGTGCTTCAACTGCCAAGGCAACGAGAGCATCCAAGAATGCGACAGACTTTGCAACACGTCTTTATACTGAGTGTCTCGGAAGAGACCCTGAGACGGACGGACTTAACTACTGGAGCCTGTCACTCACAAATCAGGAGAGAACAGGTTCACAGGCTGCCAAGGAGTTCTTCTATAGTCCTGAGTTCAAGGATAAGAATTTGGGTGATGAAGAGTACATTAACCGTTTGTATAAGACATTCATGGGACGTAACCCTGATGATGACGGTAAGAATTACTGGCTGGGGCAGCTTGGTAACGGTACGATGAACAGAGATCAG
>CAMVBS010000036.1 GCA_947165785.1 uncultured Clostridia bacterium
CTACGCCCCTCGGGACTTTCACCCGAGGTTCGGGACATGCCCGTCATACCGAAAAAGCTGCCCTTAAGAAAGGACAGCTTTGTGCTCATTTTATCAAGACTGGATAAGTCTTCTGATCGTCAGGATCGGCATCATATCGACGCTTCCGTAACAGACCTTATCACGGGAGTTGGAAGCGTGTATTACCTGACCGCCTCCGACGTAGATACCTACGTGTCCGCAGTAGCCTCCGCCGGTATTCCAGCATACTACATCACCTACGGCGATGTCTTCACGCGCAACATTTACACCACATGATGTGATCGACTGTGCAAGGTGAGGAACTGATATTCCAACCTGCCTGTAGGCATAAACTACAAGGCCTGAACAGTCAACACCGCTTGCTGATTCTCCTGCCCATACATAATCTACGCCGAGCATTGCTTCACAGATCGCCACGATACTTGAACCGTTACAACCTGAGATAGCAGGAAGTGATGCGACCTTACCTGTCTTTCCGCCACCGGATGAGGATCCGCCACCGCTTCCGCCTCTTCTTTGAGGAACCGGAGTAGGTGTAGGCGGAGGTGTCTCCGTCGTGTAGGAAATATATACATATCCTTCGTTTCCGTTAGGAGTTGTAACCTTAAACCATTTATCTACGATCTCTGTACAGTGAAGTCTTGTATCACGGGAAAGAGAACCCAGATACTCGGCACCTGCATCAGGAGCTGAACGAAGTGAGAGACTGTCGCAATCTACCCAGACTGTTCTGTCGATAGCAATATGGATCGGTTCGATCGACAATGTGGATGTAAGGACATACCCTTCCGTTCCGCTCTCCGTCATGATCTTAGACCATGTATCACCGATACCTGTTCTTGTTACACCTGTACCTTTGGCAATACTTGTAAGTGTAAGAGAACTCATATCAGGAGTTTCCTTGATAATGGAATTATCTGCTGCGATATAGTACTTCGTCTCGTCAGGAGCGAACAAAGATACATCCAAAAGTTCGATAGGAAGATCTGCTTCATCATATTTCTGAACGACCGTAAGAGTCGGAACATCGCTATACCTTGTAACTACAGGCGCCTCTTCCACAGGCTGAGCGCCGTCAATATATGTAGCCTGAGCAACGCCACCTTGACTAACATCGATGAGACCGTCATCAGTAAGCTTAACTTCAGAAACAGGCTCTTCACCCTCAACAGGTTCTGCCTCGGCAAGTGCAGGATCGAGTGCCCACTCTTCTACCAAAGGAGCCTGTTCTTCCTGCTCTTCTTCAGGGAATGTTGCAGCATACGCTCTCTTAACGGCAATACGGGGACTTACTCCGCTTCCGAATCCGAGCGGGAAGCACACGATAGGTGCCGCTACCATAATGCATATCAATACAGAAAGTAAATGTCGTTTTGGGTTCTTTTTAAAAACCATCAGATACCATTACCTTTCTTATTAGTCCGTATATTATACACCAAAATCGCCCGTTTTTTTAGTGAGAAACGCGGCAGGCCCCATTTCCGACACTATCACAGTTTGATTATAGGCTTAGGATATTACAAACAAAGGTCAGGAGATCTACATCTGAGGCTTGATACCGTTATCCTTATCACCGTCACGGCTGATAAAGCTCATTGGCGGCAATACTGCATCAGACGATATCTTCATGAAGTATGTCATCTTGGAATGAGGAGTCGATTCGATAGGATTCATTTCCTCATCATAAAGTTCCTCTATCTTAAATACATCAACATATCCCTTAGGGATAAGAGCATTAACAACATCACCCTTGAATACTTTATTTCTCTGGGAAACCTTATAAAGGCCGTTCTCAGATCCTTCGATAACTCCTACGACATATGCAGGTTTATTGTAAGATCTGTTCTCGACGATCTGTGCATTCTTGCCCGGATCATCATAGAAAAAGCCTGTAGCGTAATCTCTGTGAACTATCTTATCAAGGATCTCGTGCCAGTTCTCATCGATGGAATAGTGCTCGGGATCAGCCATAAAAGCATCAACCGCTTCACGGTAAGCCTTCGTAACTACGGCTGCGTAATAAGCACCCTTGATCCTTCCCTCGAGCTTAAAGCTGTCAACGCCTGCTCTTATGAGTTCCGGAACGTGATCGATCATTGAGATATCCTTGCTGTTAAAGATATATGTTCCGTGTGAATCTTCCTCTACAGGAAGCTTATCTTCAAGACGCTTTTCCTCAACTATGTAGCTGTTGGTTATCTGATTTTCCTGGTTATCCACATAATATCCCCAACGGCATGGCTGAGCGCAGGCTCCCTTGTTGGAGTTTCTTCCCGTATAGTAATTGGACAATAGGCATCTTCCTGAATAGGATACACACATCGCACCGTGAACAAAGCACTCGATAGTCATGTCGGAAGGTATCTTAGACCTGATCTCAGTGATCTGTTCAAGAGAAAGTTCTCTCGCAAGCACTACTCGCCTTGCTCCCTGTTCGTACCAGAAAAGACATCCTTCGCTGTTTGTTACGCTCGCCTGTGTTGATATATGTATCTCGAGATCAGGCGCAAGCTTTCTTACCCTTCGAAAAATACCCGCATCTGATACGATAACTGCATCTGCCTTGGCTTCATTGGCAACAAATAAGATCTCTTCATCGAGAAGTTTGAGATCGGCCTCATGAGCCATGATATTCATGGTCACATAGCACTTAACATTATGGGCATGAGCATAAGCTATGCCTTCCTTCATCTCTTCACGTGTGAAATTTCCGCTGAATGTACGAAGACCGAAAGTCTTGCCGGACATATATACGGCATCCGCTCCATAAGCGACTGCAACCTTCAGTTTTTCGGGATCTCCCGCAGGACTTAATATCTCGATCTTGTTCATTTAATTCCAGTTTCCTTTGTATGTCTCAACGTTATCAAGGTGGTCTTCATATGTTACGGCAAATACGGTTCCGCCGTCTCCCGTAGCACAGAAATAATAATAGTTACAGTTAGGCTCCGGATACAAAGCTGCCTGGATCGCATCAAGACCCGGCATACAGATAGGTCCCGGAGGAAGTCCCTGATGATTGAAAGTGTTATAAGGACTTTCGTTATCGATATCCGCCTGTGAAAGGTTCAAGGTCGGCTTCTCGCCCTGAAGTTCTCTTAAGTAGTTAACAGAAGCATCGGAACCGAGATAGTGAAGTGATTCGTCATCCGAATCCAGTCTGTTATGAAATACTGCAGATACATACATCATGTCGATCGCATCATTTGTCTCCATCTGGATCAAAGATGCAAGTGTGACGACTTCGTCCATCGACATACCGAGATGCTCGGCACGCTCGTAGTACTCATCGTAGAGCTTAGCCTCCGTGTTACGAAGGAAAGTATTGATGATGCTTTCAGGACTTGCATTGATATCGAATTCATATGTATCAGGGAAAAGGTATCCGGACAGGACATGATCACGGTCATCGGAGAGCTTGATCTGAGATACGAACTCGTAATCAACGAACATGTTAGGGCTGTCCATACACTTGTCGAATTCTTCATCGGAGAATGTAAGACCTGCCTCATGAAGCATAGTCTTGATCTCTTCATATGTAAGACCTTCAGGAAATGTAATGGTAACACTTTCAGGTTCCAAAGTAAGAAGGTACATCAGTTCATCATAGTTAAGTCCCTGGATGAGATAATGAGTACCTGCAATATAAGCACCGTCAAATCCGTTGACCTTACTTAAGATGGAATAGAGCACCTTGTTATCGATCAGCTTGTTTTCGAAAAGAGTCTGTGCGATATCGGATGTGGAATCACCCTGTTTTATGACGATCGGGATGCTGCCCGGAGTATCCTCATCGATCTCAAAAGTTCCGTTCTCGATGGAGGCCTTGAGGTTATCGATATTCGTTCCCTGAGCAATGACGTAATTATAGCCTAGAAATATACCCACGATCGCACAAACGATCACGAGAGCCAGTACTATTAATATTCTCAGAGCAACTCTTATCTTCTTAGAAAGCATCGCTTACTCCTAAAACTTAGGGTTATATATCAATCCTTTTTCTTAGCCGCTGCAATAGACTTAGCTCTCAAGTCAGAATTAAGGATCCTCTTACGAAGTCTTATATTCTTAGGTGTAACCTCGCAAAGCTCATCATCTTCGATAAACTCGAGGCACTGCTCAAGACTGTAGTTGAGCGGCGGTGTAAGACGCATAGCATCATCAGAACCTGCAGCACGCATATTCGTAACATGCTTCTTCTTACAAACGTTAACATTGATATCTTCAGGCTTCGGGTTGATACCTACGATCATACCTTCATAGACAGGAGTACCTGCACCGATGAAGAGCGCACCACGATCCTGTGCGTTATAAAGACCGTATGTCATGGCATCTCCGCTTTCAAATGCAACGAGAACGCCCTGTGAACGTGTCTCGATCTCACCGACGAACGGCTCGAAACCACTGATAACGCTGTTCATTATACCATTGCCCTTAGTGTCGGTCAAAAATTCGGTCCTGTATCCGATGATACCTCTGGAAGGTACACGGAATTCAAGACGTGTATATCCTTTCTCCGGCGGGAGCATGTTCAAAAGCTCTGCCTTACGTCTTCCGAGCTTATCCATGACAGGTCCTACGAAGTCTTCAGGAACGTCAACAACGAGTTCCTCGACAGGCTCACAAAGAACGCCGTCGATCTCCTTCATGATTACCTGTGGCTTGGATACCTGGAACTCATAACCTTCACGTCTCATTGTCTCGATGAGGATGGAGATATGAAGCTCACCACGTCCCTTAACGATGAATGCCTCTGTTGTGTCGGTCTCCTCAACACGCATGGAAACGTTTGTCTCAACTTCCTTAAAGAGACGGTCACGAAGATGTCTTGATGTTACGAACTTACCGTCCTGACCTGCAAACGGGCTGTCATTGACGGAGAATGTCATTGCGATAGTCGGCTCGTCGATATTAACGAACGGGATCGGCTCAGGTGTCTGTGCATCACAGATGGAATCACCGATGTTGATGTCAGGGATACCTGCAACGCAGACGATCTCACCTACGGAAGCCTCTGTAATTTCCTGCTTGCCGAGACCCTGGAATCTCAAAAGCTTAACGATCCTTGCGCTTCTCTTGCCGTCATCACCGTATGTACAAACTACAACGTTCTGGTTCTGCTTGATCGTACCTCTCTCGATACGACCGACTGCGATACGGCCGATATAAGGATCTGAATCTATGTTGGAAACGAGGAGCTGCAAAGGTGCATCAACATCACCTTCAGGACATGGTACATACTCGATGATCTCGTCAAGGAGCGGACAGAAGTCTAAAGCCTTGCCCTCTTCATATTCCTTCAGGTCTCTTGTAGCGATACCTGCTTTACCGGAAGAGAAGATCGTAGGATATTCGAGCTGATCATCATCTGCACCGAGTTCGCAGAAGAGGTCAAAGACCATATCTACTACTTCGTTAGGTCTTGCATCAGGTCTGTCGATCTTGTTGATACAAACGATAGGCTTAAGACCCATCTCGAGAGCCTTACGAAGAACGAATCTTGTCTGAGGCATCGGTCCGTCATAAGCATCTACAACGAGAAGAACTGCGTCAACCATCTTGAGTACTCGCTCAACCTCACCGCCGAAGTCAGCGTGGCCTGGAGTATCTACTACGTTGATCCTGTAGTTCTTGTAGGAGATTGCCGTATTCTTGGCAAGGATCGTGATTCCTCTTTCTCTTTCGAGGTCATTACTGTCCATGACCTGCTCTACTATCTGCTCATTCTCACGGTAGATACCTGCCTGCTTGAGCATTGAGTCAACGATTGTTGTCTTACCGTGGTCAACGTGTGCGATGATCGCGATGTTACGCATGTTTTCGATCTTTGCCATAAATTATTACCTCGTTATTTATTCACGTTTAAGATTATGCAATAACGTTTTTTACTGTACTATAAGGCACATTCAACAAAAATTACTCCTCATCGGACCTATTCTTATTACGCAGGAAAAACCTTATAGGAGTGCCTTCAAAGCCGAAGTTCTTACGAACCTGATTCTCGAGATATCTCTCATAGGAAAAATGCGACAGTTCCTTGTCGTTGACAAACAACGCGAACGTCGGCGGATATGTGGATACCTGGGTTCCGTAATATATCTTTAAGTGCTTACCCTTATCCTGAGGTGTAGGTACCATGGCAGTAGCTTCATTGAGCATATCATTGAAGACACCTGTCTTAAGTCTTCTTCCTGCCTGCTCATACACTTTTACGATCGTCTCGAAAAGCTTATCCACGCGCTGTCCGGTCTTGGCAGAGATAAAGATTATCGGAGCATAATCCATGAATGAGAACCTGTCTCTCATTATCCTGGTCATAGCTTCCAAAGTACCTGTCTCTTTCTCGATAAGGTCCCACTTGTTTATCGCGAAGATACATGCTTTTCCTGCATTGTGCGCGATACCTGCAACCTTCGTATCCTGCTCGGTAACGCCAACCGTTGCATCGATAAGGATGACGCAAACATTGGCACGCTCGATCGATGCAAGAGCTCTTACCATCGAATATTTCTCGATGGCATCTTCGATCTTGCCCTTCTTACGCATACCTGCAGTATCTACGATGGTGAATTTACCGTATTTATTGATGACTTCAGAGTCGATGGAATCTCTTGTCGTACCCGGGATATCCGATACGATACTTCTCATCTCGCCTGTCATCTGATTGGTAAGGCTTGATTTGCCGGCATTTGGTTTACCTATAAGAGCGACTCTTATGGTCTCGTTCTTGCCATCTGCATCTTCCTCCTTAGGGAAGTGCTCAAAGATGGCATCGAGAAGATCACCGATGCCGAGTCTGTGGGAAGCAGAGATCGGAACGACGTCACCCAGACCCAGATTGTAGAATTCATAGATCTCAGCCGGAGGTTCGCCGACCTTATCGCATTTGTTTACTGCGATAACGACAGGGCGTCCTGCCTTACGGAGCATAACGGCGATCTCTTCATCAGCGGCTGTAAGGCCGCTCTTGATGTCGCACATGAAAAGAATGACGTCAGCCGTCTCGATAGCGATCTCAGCCTGAAGTCGCATTCCCTTGAGGATCTGATCATCCTTATCAGGCTCGATTCCGCCCGTATCGATCATAACGAACTCACGCTCACGCCATACGGAATTGGCATAGATCCTGTCACGCGTTACGCCCGGGGTATCATGAACTATGGATATCCTCTCACCGTAGAGTGTATTGAAAAGAGACGACTTGCCTACGTTAGGTCTTCCAACGATGGCCACAACGGGTTTGCTCATCTTCGTTCCTCCTGCTTACTGGTTTTCCTTACTCGTGTTCCTTACAGATAAAAAAAAGCAGTGTTGATTTTGTAATCACACTGCCTTTGTAAGTCGCTTTGTGCTAATCTCTAAGATCAAGCTTCCTCACCAATTGCTATTACTTGCTTACCGTCAAGATAACCGCAGTTCTTGCAAACCTTACGACGAAGCATCTTAGCATGACACTGTGGGCACTCTACGAATCCAGGCACGCTCAGCTTCCATACACTTCTGTGACGGGAAGTTCTTGCCTTCGACCACTTACGCTTTGGATGTGCCATATTGTCTCCACCTCCGTTTACTTACCTTCGCCACCAAGTTCTGCTTTAGTGGGAAATTTCTATTCTTCGCACCCTGGTTAACAGGGCTTATTCACATAATGCTTAAAGATTTTACTCTAAAGCATTAGCTTTTGCAAGTATTTTTTTCATCTTCATTACACTTTTCTGTTAATCAAGAAGACACTCGGGAAGAATACCCTATATCGGTACAAAAATCAATAGTCAAAAAGTGGTTTTCGAGAATAAAAGATATTATATTATCTGTATGGAATAAGGAGGATCGGAACATGAGACAGCGATTTGCTTTTTTGACGGGGCTACTTAATATTGCAGGCGGTATCGTTTTGATGATCATCGCAGTCATATATAAGATCTTGACTCCCAAGCTCAAGGGAAATTACATCAATGCCAAATTTCTCAATACTTTTATCAGGATCGATCAGTATACGACCAGATCTCGTCTTCTGCTCCTGAGCGGCGCACTCCTGATCGTCGCCGGCCTGATTATTCTCCTGTTCATGAAGCTTCTTAAAAACAACGTCGGAAATATTGTTGCGATAGTACTTACGGTCCTCTCGGTAAGCGGTGTCTTTATTATATTTTTTACCAGACAGGCATTCGGATATCGAGATTACTATATGCTGACGGAAGAATATCGGATCACGGATGCGGAATACATAAGTAAAGAAGCTCACTCGGATGTAAAGATCACGTTTTCTTCGGGGATGACTTCCCTTTTTACGTTTGAGGACTCAAGAATATTCTATGACAACGGTACCTGGGGGCTTTTTATGACACCGACGGAACGGAACAAAAGATGGTATGTCATCCACGGGCCTTACCACAGTGTCGCGTTCTCGAGCCTTGAGTATTCGGTCAACAGATATTACCTCGATGTCGAGCTCAAGTGATCAGAGTTCTTTAATGATAAACGTATTGCTCCCCATGTCACTGTTTTCGAGAAGCTTATAAGAGATCTCGAGACTTCTGCTGAACATGTTCGGAGTGTTGATGTAAAGCGTCTCGATATTAATATCCATCTCGCCGTAACCGGTCTCGATGACGCCCTTTGTCTTCTCCCCTGCCGCAAAGCTGAGAAGACTTTTAATATGACCGCTTCGCTGCAGGGTAACCTTGCCGTCGATCAAAGTAAGCTTATACGAAGAGGGACCTTCATCGACCTCTCTTTTTTCTGTCCATTCATAAGTAATGACATTGCCGTTCACGAGCTTCTTGCCCTTGCAGTTATACGGCTCGGAATAAACATTGGTTATGATCTGAAGATCCGTCTGGCTCATACTTACCTCACATCTGTTCAAGGATATAATCAACGATATCCGTCATCTTACTCTTCTTCCAATCGCCTTTCTCGGCCTCCTTAGCCAGAGGACAAAGGATCTGGAAATCCAGGGTCTCGCCGGGAACTCTTCCGGTCCTCAAAGGCTCTGCAAAGTGATCTTCCCACTCCTTGTCCGTGGCATCCTTAAAACGCTTCGGGTCAAGATAGGTCATCTGCCTTTTGGTGGCAGCGATATGCATCTTAGCAGACAGAGGAGAAAGGAGCTTATATTCTTCTTCGGGAACGTCCTTAAAGATCCTCGGAAGATCTCCGAGCTTGATCTTCTCCTCACCTCTTATTATGTCTATTCCGTATGCATCAAATCCGAACTTTTCCTTCGTAAGACGAAGTCTTATGATGATGCCCTTCTCGGTATTGAACTGAGATCTCTGATAATCCGTATCGAAAATGAAATTACCCAGCGAATAGAAGATCGCCTTGTCGTCAACGATCTCATAGTTCATTGGAACATGAGGATGGTGTGAAATTACGATATCGGCACCCATCTTCAGGTAAAGATGATATCTCTCACGGGTATAAGGTGACGGCAAAGGTGTGAACTCCTCGCCTGCATGAGCTACGACGATACACCATCTGCATGTTGCCTTTATCTCTTTGATCGCTGCTTCGATCGCCTCGAGATCGCTCCAGCTGAAGCATCCCGCCTTATCCTTGTCTGCTTTTCTGCAGGCGCGCTGATAACCGACACCGATCATGCCGATGCCGCCTGCTTCATCTATATAGACTGCTTTGCGGGCTTCATTTATATTCATTCCCGCGCCCAGTGTCTTAACGCCTCTGGCTCTTGCTTCCTTTAGGGTACTCCTTATTCCTTCTTCCTTCTCATCCATGATGTGGTTGTTGCAGATGTTCCAGATATCGGAACCGATGCCTTTAAGGAAATCAGCCACTTCGACATCCATTGAGTGCAGGAGCTGTTTTACGCCTTCAGTCACTTCTTCCTTGTCAGATCTCATGATAGGACCTTCCACATTGGTTATGACATGATCTGAAGACTTAAGGATCTCCCTGATCTCAGGTGAGAGAAGATCTTTGTCTTTCCACCTGCCGTCCATATATTTGTCGAATCCTATATCACCCGTGAAGACCAAAGTCTGCGGCTTATCGCTTAAGACCTGTCTTCTGAAATAATCACCGCGTTCTTCGAAATTCTTGAAATATCCGTATGAAGCAGCCGCAGGCGAGAACACGCACGATGTTCCTTCGGGAGTTATCTCCTTGGCAAGTTCGACGGACTGCTTAAGATCATCTCTGTAATAGCAATGCTTAAGATCCTTTACTTCCTCGTATATCCTCTCGCCGGTCTTATAAGAACAGATGAAAAAGAGATCATCTCTTTCCTTCATGAATGCGATGAGCTTATCGTAATTTATCGTACGGTCAAGGCCTCCGACGATCACGGTCTTTGTATTCTTGATGCTCTCGACCGCCCTGATGGTTGCTTCGGGGATCGTTGAGATCGAGTCATTATAGTAGGTAACGCCGTTAACTGTGCCAATGTTTTCGAGACGATGCGAAAGACCGTTGAACTCGCTTATGGAAGATCTGACATCCCCGTCCTTGAGGCCGAAGATCTCTGTTGCGATCTTGTATACGATGGTCGCATTGAACCTGTTATGATCGCCCTGAAGCTTCATGTCAAACTCCATGGCATCCCCGTAACTGATGTCGATCTTCTTCGCGGAAGTCTTGGTATCAGGTACATCATTACCTATGAAAAGAATGTCCTCAGAAGTCTGATGAGCCGTTATGTTTTTCTTGGCAGCATAATACCTGTCCATCGTCTTATATCTGTCGAGATGATCCTCGTAAAGATTCAGGAAGACAGCGATATGCGGCGATGTATCAAGATCTGAGAGCTGATGACAGCTCATCTCGAATACGGCAAGCGCACCTTCAGTCATTTCCTTATAATAATCGAGGCACGGAAAACCGATGTTGCCTACGAGCACTACTTCCCTTTCAAGGCCGTCACGAAGCACGCGGTAGAGAAGCGATGAAGTCGTACTCTTGCCCTTTGTTCCGGTAATGCCTATTGTCTGGGATGAGAACTGCTCCATAAAAAGTCTCGTCTGAGAAGTCATGTTCTCATGCTCCGAGACGGTTATGATACCGGGGCTCTTGATTACGAGATCATAGTCGTCAAACCTGACCTCCGACTCGTCGCCCACAAAAAAATCATATGTTACATCCTTGCAGAACTGATTTAAGAATCTTTCAGTCGACAGACCCTCCCTGCCTTTACCCCAGATGAGGATCTTCTTGCCGCTAAGTTTATCTGTGATCGCCATATTAACCCCTGATCTTCACGTCATATCTCGGCTCTATCGAGAACTTTCTTCCTGAGAGCGCATGATGCCTGTTGTCCTTCGGTATCTTACGAAGGATCAGCGTCGTAGCGAACAGCTGCTGGTATCTTACCTTGCCGCCCTGCAATGACTTGAAGTATGTATTTACCTTATTTCTTCCGTAGTTGCCATCACCTATTATCGGATATCCCATGTGAGCGAACTGGGCCCTTATCTGGTGCATCCTTCCCGTAACGAGCTCTACTTCTATATCTGCGACATCAGCACCGTCCGGTCCCACGCCCTTGTAGACATTGATTATCCTGTATCTCGACGTGATCGGAAGATCTCCCTTCTGCTCGATGTCATGGATATAGACACCGTTGCCGGACTTTTCCAGGAACGCCGATACTTCCTTCATGATCGCATCATCTTCACAGATCACGTTCTGACCCTCGCTCGGAACGCCGAGCACGAGACATCTGTATCTCTTGATGAGAAGATCTTCCTTGAAAAGCTTGATGGCATCTTCAAGAGCAGCCTTGTTCTTTGCCATCATAACGATACCGCCGGTATTCATATCGATCCTGTGACAAAGATCCATGTCACGGTTTCTCGTATCCTTGCGGACGATATCGATGAGGTTCACTTCACCTACGCCCTTACCGCCGTGCACAGGGATACCCTGGCTCTTGTTTACGAGCAGGAGGTCATCAGTCTCCGCCACGACCTTATAGGCATCCTTTACCGGAAGGTCCTTCTTTTCCGTCTTCTCGAAAACACTGTCCGGAAGCCACACTTCTATTTCCTGACCGCATGAGACCTGAACATCCGATGACACTTTCTTACCGTCAACACGGATATCCTTATGTTTTAACGCCTTCTGGAGCTGTCCCGCCGTAAGCATCGGGAACTCCATGATGGCAGCTCTTACTACGTGTTTTCCGTCCTGATCTTTGTTAACGATGAAACTTTTCAAGCTGACCTCCGAGAATTGAAATAACAGGTCAATCTTACACCAAAACAATACATATTCCAATTCGGAGAGCATTTATAGATGCAATTGTATATATTTTTTTAGATTTTTTTATTATAATCTAGATATCATTTTTAAGAGGTACTGTTTATATGAGAAAGACAATCAAGTTAACAGCTGTCTTGTTGGCCTTAACCGTAGTTCTCGCTCTTACGGGATGCGTTAAATACCAGTCAACAAGATACATCAACACCGGTAAGGATCAGCTCTCCGGACTTCATCATGCGGAGATCGAGATCGAAGGTTACGGAACTATCGCCGTAGAACTCGATGCCGATTCAGCTCCTATCTCGGTTACTAACTTTGTTGAACTTGCCAAATCAGGTTTTTATAACGGAACAAAATTCCACAGGATCATTGAAGGCTTCATGATGCAGGGCGGCGGACCTAAGAACGCTGAAGATGCGAAGAAGCTTACGACGATCCCCGGTGAGTTCTCCGCCAACGGAGTAAACAACACCATCCTTCACAAGAGAGGAGTTATCTCCATGGCAAGAACAGATGATCCGGACAGCGCATCATCACAGTTCTTCATCATGCACCAGGATTATCCGAGCCTTGACGGTAACTACGCAGCATTCGGTCATGTTACATCCGGTATGGAGATCGTAGATCAGATCTGTGAGAACACACCATCCGGCGAGAACGGTGCAGTTGCTGAAGAAGACCAGCCGGTAATCAAGGAGATCAGGATCATCGACTGATCATCAGACAAAGGGGACAGGTTATGATAAATATCGATAAGGAATTGCAACGACTGCTTCTTCAGAACAGAGAGCGGGAAGATCTTGAACAATGGGGTTCGTCTGATGCTTTCAGGCGAGAGATGATCTTTTACGATGTAGTTGCAAGCGGTGACGTTAAATCATTGGAGCGTCTTTACAATCACCCGACGGCTCTTAAGCTCAAGGGCGGTACGCTAAGCTCCGATCCGGTAGTAAATCAGCGCTACCATTCGATTATAACTGCAGCAATGCTCAGCCGTTTCTGTATTCAGGCAGGCCTGGATGTTGCCGTCAGTTATACGATGAGTGATATCTTCATAAGACTTATCGATAACTGTAATTCGGTTGAAGAGATAAGGACACTTCACAGACAGATGGCTGAATACTATTGCCGCAAGATGAAATCCGAGAAGCAGAAGATCGGCATCTCCAAGCATATAGTCGCATCTATCGAATACATAAGAGAGCACATCCAGGAAAACCTCACGATCGAATCCATCGCATCAGCCCTGGAACTCAATCCGAGTTATCTCTCCAAGCTCTTTAAGCAGGAAATGGATGTTTCTATCAGCCAGTACATAAGAGACGAGAAGATCAAGATCGCCACCAAAATGCTCCGTTACCTTAACGAATCATCTCTGGAGATCGCCAATTATCTCGGCTTCTCATCTCAGAGCCACTTCATCCAGGTATTTAAAAAGCAGATCGGTATGACTCCGGAAGAGTATCGCCGCGAACACTTCCACAAATCCTGGCTTGGTGATGAAGAGATGCAGGATCCGTTCGAGACAACGGAGTCCGAGTTCGTTGAGTTTTAAGGATCAGGTTTTAACCGAGGCTGTTTCACTTTAAGTGAGACAGCCTTTTTTAGTTTTTTCGAAAAGGCGCAAAGCCCTGCAAATACTGCATTCTACCAACGGTCGATTGTAACAGTGTATATATATTGTTAGATTAAACATAAGAAAAACTAAGGAGGAAATTTATGAGACTTCGAAAGATCTTATGCATTTTTCTGACCGTTATGCTCATGGTCGCTTCTTTGTCGTTTACCGTATCGGCCGACGAAGAAGGAAAGTCCTATACCATGCCCGACGGACTGACTTTCACTTTACCGCCGGAATATGAAGATGTCATGTGGATAGGAATGAGCGAAGATGATCCGTTTTTGGCGGAAAATGAAATACCTTACAGTGCGATTTCTGATACATATGAACATTTTGGTTTCGAATTGCAGGCTCCGCACGAATCCTTTTCGCAGGATGAATATCAGTTCTTCATGATAATAGAGATCGAAGGGGAAGCTCCTTCAGACACGTCGGCAGGATCATTTGTCGAAGACCCTTGGCGCTTTTTCGACCCTGATGATAACATCAACACATACTCGATAATGGGACACGGTCTTGCCGCCTGCGACGACCAGTCCGTTTTTAAGCTTCACTTCTCATTATCAGGTAACGGTGAGATCATGGGTTACCAGTATTCATTGATTACTGATTCCGGAAGAATGCATCAGATCCTCGTAATGCTCGTAAATGATACGATAGGTTCAGGTGAAGCAAAAGCTTTTTCAGATGAAGATATCGCGTTCCTGGATTACACGGCTGAGTTCGTAGAAGGAACCATTAAGTATGAAGGCCAGGCTGTTCCGTTCGAAGCTGAGCCTTATTCCGAGCCTGAAGCGGTCGCTTCAACCGCCGATGCATCGCAGACTCCTTCATCTTCTGCAGCCACAAATAATAAGAGTACCAATTTTTTCAAGAACTTTACTGAATTCGAGTTTCCTCTTTGGCTTCTTGCAGTGATCCTTGTTGCTATCCTTGTTGCAGGAGCCAAATTATCCAAAAGGCATGAATGGCAGGAAAAACCGCTGTCACTTGACACGTCCAAGGCAATCCAGGGCTTTGCCGCAGTAGCCATCATCCTCCATCACCTTTCTCAGGATCTTCTCGAAAAAGCCGGACCGTTCGAATTCTTATCCGAATGCGGTGTCATCTTCGTAGGAATCTTCTTTTTCTTCTCAGGCTACGGTCTTTATACGAGCCTAAAGACAAAGCAGGACTACCTCAAGGGATTCCTCCGGAAGCGTTTTGTCACGATACTTATTCCTTTCTATTCATGTATCGCCGTATTTACCATTGCTTCCTGCATCTGCGGAGCTAAATATGAACCGCTTGACCTTCTTGGCATACTGAGCGGCTGGTCACTTATTAACAACCACATGTGGTACATCGTAGAGATCGCGATACTTTACCTTGTTTTCTTTATAGTTTACAGACTCATCAAGAACCGCACAGCAGCAACGATCGTCATGACGATCTTCGTTATCGGAATGATCGGCGGAAGTCTTTACCTTGGTCACGGCAAAGACTTCTCATGCAGTTACTGGTTCATGGGTGAATGGTGGTACAATTCTACTTTCCTTTTCATAATCGGTATCATTGTATCCAAACACTCGGAATTCATTACAAAGATCGTCCGCAAAGTTTATTTCATTCTTCTCCCTGTCTTCGGAATCCTTACGGTATTCTTCTATAAGAAGACTATCTATGCTCTGCATACTTATTCCTATTGGAGCGAGATCCCGGGCGTAGATCCGGCATACGATGATAAGCTCCGCTGTCTTGTCGTACAGCTCCCTTTCATCATCTGCTTCGTTTTCTTCGTTCTTCTTATCATGTTAAAGGTCAGATTCGGAAACCCTGTACTTAAATTCCTGGGTTCCATCTCTCTCGAGCTTTACCTCATACATAATCTCTTCCTCATGGGACTTAAGGACGGAACTATCTTCCGAGTACCTTCACCGTCCATGTACATTATCCTTACTATCCTCATGGGCATTGGAGCAGCTACGGTTATCAGCGGATTCGATAAGTATCTCATAGCTCTTATAACCGGCAAGCTTAAAGGACAGCAGGATCTTGGCCCGTCCAGAAACCATGCAATCGACGTAATGAGAACGATAATGGCATTCCTGGTAGTTACTATTCACTGGCCATTTAACGACAAAGCAGGAAATGTATTCATTACTTACGGTAAGACTGCTGTTCCTTTCTTCCTCGTAATATGCGGTTATATGCTCTACAGGGATGATTCAAAGGAAATGATGAAGAGACTTATAAAGCAGACGAAGAGAATGCTCATCTTCTTTATCGGAGCCAACGTTTTCTATGCAGCTGTATGTGCGATCAGTGACAAGGTCGATTCCGGAAGGATCGATATGAGTCTTTATTTCACATCACAAAAGATCAAGGACTTTGTTCTTTTCAACTTCTCGCCATTCTCGGAACATCTGTGGTTCCTCGGATCGCTCCTTTATGCTCTGGTTATACTTCTTATCCTGAACAAGCTTAAGATCCTAAAGCATGCGGTATTCGCAGGTCCAATCCTCATTGCGGCATATGTCATTTTGTCACACTTGAAGATCGCGGAATCCTATCAGCTTCGAAATGCGATCTTAGTCGGACTTTCATACCCGCTTACAGGAATGCTCATCAGGCGTTTCGAAAAGAAGATCCTAAGCATAAAGTTCATCTCGATAATACTTGCGATACTTGCCGTAGTAACAAGCATTACGGCTATCGTAGAACTTAATACATACAAGGAAGGTGTCAATGTACCATTTGTAAGCTGTGAGATCCTAACAATAGTTCTTGTTCTCCTGTGCCTTAAGTTCCCTGATTTCGGAATGGGTACATATGCAGAAAAGTTAGGAAGAAGATCTTCTCTTGGTATATACATCATGCATATCGCCATACTCCTGCTCTTCCTTGTAACGAACAACTCTTCTTTCTTCGGAAGATACGGCGCCGTTACCATCTTTGTTGTAACTGCAGTTGTTGTCGAGTTGTACGAGTGTATTAAGGAAGCAGTCATCAAGACAAAGTAATACTTTTTTCTAGGCCTCAATAATATGTAGTCGCGAAGATCTGATCCTCGCGGCTATATATATGTCTTAATTTACCTTACCGTCAAACAGTTTGTTTCTTCTTTCGAGTACTATGTTCTTAATGAAGTATACGATCGATGCACTTACGACTGTACCTGCTACTACAGCAGCAAGGTAAGCGTATAATCCATATTTGGTATAGACAAAAAACAGTTTTGAGCAGAAGAGATAATTGAGCATGATCATCTCCAGCGATATCTTACCGAGGAACTTAAGTACAGGATTTCCAAACTTGACACGTGACATAATGGTCAGTACCAAGATAAGGAATACTACCTCAAATACTGTCTCTACTCCAAGACCCAGGAGTTTATCAAGAAGCTGGTGAGAAGAACCTTCTGACTCAGTCCAATAGATTGATTTTCTGATAAGGATACGGTGAATGTAATCCAATAATACAAACAGGATAGAAGATGCGATCAGCAAAGATACAAACGCTCTTCTGAAGATCCTGTTAAGTCGTTCCTCTTTATACGCGTAAACCATTCCCAGCGGGAACATCAGTATAGTGTTATACCACCACTCGCCCTTGAACCAATAGGACATGATCGGAGATTCGGAGTGACCTGAAAGAAGACCGATGATAACAAGGATAATAACAGCAACTGTCATGATAAGGATACCGTGAGAAGGCTTTTTTACTCTCGCAAAAACTATCCTGAAGATCAGGTAAAGGATCATGATCTCAACGGCAAACCACATCTGATTATTTATCAGGAATACTCCGAAAAAGCTGCAGATAACTTCCCTGAACCTGAAATGCAAACCGTGCTTGATGTTATATAAAAGTGCGTCAGTAAGATAGATGTAATTACAGATAAAGAAAGGAACAAGGACAGTAAAGATCCTTCTACGCATAAAGCCTTTGATGTATGTATTATCAGTCATCCATCTTTTAACAAGTCCGAAACCGGAACTGAAGAAGAAGAATGAAACTGCAAGAATGCCATAAAAGTAGTAGTTAACGAAAGGTACATTATCGCTAAACAAACTGGAGGGATGATAACTCTCAAATACGATTACTGTCTGATGCAGAATGATAAAAACAGCGAGGAATCCCTGGAATTCCTTGCTCAAGACCCTGTCGAAGAAAACTTCTTCGCTCAAGGACCTGCGAGATGCATTAACAAGCAGGATAAGCAGCAATATAGCTAAGCTGATATAAAAGAGAATCGTAAATTCCACCTGCACTACTCCTTACCTTAATAGACTGATCACATTAAGTGATAACGAAACCAGAAGAAGAGAGATAACTATCAGGATAATTATGATAAATCTGCTCCTCTCTTTTTTATGCTTTATCTCTTCATCACTCAATTCGACTGAATCGTTAATGAGCTTCAGTGCTTCTTCGCGCGACAAAGTCTCATTCTCGTCTTGCTTCTTACCTGCAAGTATCTCCATGATGGAGATATCGAGAACTTCTGATATTGGTTCTAACATTGAGATATCGGGAAAACTAAGGCCCCTCTCCCATTTGGAAACGGCCTTATCAGTGACATTCAAAGCATCCGCAAGTTGCTTTTGAGTAAGCCCTTTTTCCTTGCGAAGCTCAGTTATAAGTTGTCCTGTCTTTTCTTTGTCCATACTTAAAATGTCTGATCTCCCTGAAAAAAGTATGGGGGATTGATAAATGTAAGTCAAGAGAATAACTAAATGAACATAATGGGATAATTTAAGACCTTTATATTTTCAGACAAAAAGAAAAGCCAAGCATTTGCTTGGCTTTCTTGGCTCCTCCAGTAAGACTCGAACTTACGACCCTGCGGTTAACAGCCGCATGCTCTACCGACTGAGCTATAGAGGAATATTAAATCCGGCAGCAACCTATTTTTCCGAGCCGTCTCCAGCTAAGTATCTTCGGCACC